>JBKBUP010000007.1:0-31229 GCA_046289795.1 Dietzia sp.
GGTCCGAGCGGGTCGTCGGTGAGGAAGATCCGCGACTCGGCGTCCACGAACGCGGCCGCACTGCGGTGGGTCACCGCCACGCCCTTGGGCAGGCCGGTGGTGCCGGAGGTGAAGATGATCCAGCAGTCGTCGTCGACGGTGGGGCCCCGGTGGCGCGACCGGTCGACCGGACGCCCGGGGTCGGTGACCCGCATCCCCTGCTCGGTGTACACGGCCGCCACCTTGGCCTGTCCGAACACCAATTCGGCGCGCTCGGCCGGATCGTCGACGTCCACGGGGACGTACGCGGCACCGGCGGCGAGGGTCGACAGGATCGCCAGGTACAACTCGACCCCACCCGAGGGCATGTGGATGCCCACCCGGTCTCCCGCGCCCACCCCCTGGTGCTGCATCCAGCGGGCGGAGGTGTGGATCTCCTCCCACACCTCGCGGTAGCTCAGGACGCGCGAACCGTCGTCCAGGCAGGGAGCGTCAGGGTGACTCCGGGCCGCGGAGCCCAGAATGTCCAGCAGCGACCGGGGGTCCGGGGCCTGTGAGCTGCGAAGATACTGCTCAGGGATGGTGTGCACGTGCGGATGCTATCCCGGTCGGGTGAACTTCCCCCCACAGCGTGGGTGGAACTGGTTCTATTGACTCATGTCAGAATCTCTCGAGGACAAGACCGTCGTGATCGTGGGAGCGGGGCCCGGTTTCGGGCGGACCCTCGCACTGCGGGCAGCCGAGAGGGGCGCGACCGTCGTCGTCGCCGCCCGGACCGCCTCCAGGCTCGACGGGATCGTCGACGAGGTCCGCGCGGCCGGCGGAACCGCGATCGCCGCGGCGGTGGACGCCACTGAGCCGGAGTCGGTGCGGGCGCTGCGAGAGACCGTCGCACAGCACACCGACGCCGTCCACGGCCTGGTCTACAGCGCGTTCGCGGTGCCCAGCATGAAGCCGCTGGCGGAGACCGACCACGAGCAGATCTCGCGGGGGATCGACCTGTCCGTGCTCGGCGCGCTGCGCACCACCCAGGAGTTCACCCCGCTACTCGAGGCGGGCGGGGCGCGGGGCGACGGGACCGACCGCAGTCCGAGTTCGGTCGTGATGATGGCCTCGGCCGTCATCCACCACTCCCGCGAGCGGTACGCCGGCTACAAGATCGCCAAGACCGCCCTCGTCGCGCTGGGGCATTCCCTGGCCACCGAACTCGGACCGCGTGGGATCCGCGTCAACACCGTGGCGCCGGGGTACATCTACGGCGACACCCTGAAGGCGTACTTCGAGCACCTTGCCACCAAGTACGGCGGGACCGTGGAGGACGTCTACGAGCACACCGCGGCGAAGATGGACCTGCGTCGCCTGCCCACCGAGCGCGAGATCGTCGACCCGGTGCTGTTCCTGCTCTCGGACGCCGCCTCCGCGGTCACCGGCCAGACCCTGACCGTGGACTGCGGCGAGTTCCACACCTGACCGCGGGTTCTGTGACCGCGGGTTCTGCCGCGGGTTCTGCCGCGGGTTCTGACCGGGAGATCCTGAGTGGGAGATCAGGGTGGCGACCGGGGCTTTCCCCGATGTGCCGGGGGGCGAGAAGGAGGAGAGTAGAGGTCACGGGGGAAAGGTCCCCGACCATCAGGGAACGACGACGACGAGGAGAACGTCATGGACTACAACGCAGGCACAGGTGCGAAGCGACTGACCCGTTCCGAGGACCGCTGGGTCGGAGGGGTGTGCGGCGGCCTGGCCGACTATTTCGGCCTGGACCCGGTGTTGGTCCGCGTGCTGTTCGTGGCATCGATGCTGCTGCCGGGCCCGCAGGTGCTGCTGTACGTGATCTTGTGGTTCGTCATGCCCGACGTCCGCGCCTGATCCGGTTCTGGCAGGCTGAGCGCATGAGCACTCCCACCACCTCAGCCGCGCCCGGCCAGTACTCCTCCGTCCGCATCGAGAAGGGGGTCCGGGACCCGTACGTCGCCCAGGTGACGCTGATCGGACCCGGCCCCCACAACGGCATGGGGCCCGACTTCTGGGCGGAGATGCCCCGGGTGATGGCCGAGCTCGACGCCGATCCGGAGGTCCGCGCGGCCGTCATCGCCGGCGAGGGTCGCAACTTCTCCTACGGGCTGGACCTGATGGCGATGATGCCGCAGTTCATGGAGTTCCTGCCCCGGGACAAGACCCCGGACGCCTCCAGGAGCGAGCGGATCCTCGACTTCGTGGAGAACATGCGGCAGGCCATCGACTCGGTGGCGGCGGCCCGTACGCCCACCGTGGCCGCCGTCCAGGGTCGCTGCATCGGTGGCGCGGTGGACCTCATCTCGGCCTGCGACGTCCGCCACGGCGCGGCCGACTCCACCTACTCGATCCGCGAGGTCAAGGTGGGCATCGTCGCCGACATGGGTTCGCTCGCGCGGCTGCCCCACATCATCGGCCAGGGACTGACCCGGGAGCTCGCCCTGACCGGCCGGGACATCGACGCCGAGGCCGCCCTGCGCTACGGGCTGGTCACGCACGTCGCCGACGACGCCGCCGGCGTGCTGGACTCGGCCCACGCCACCGCCGCCGAGATCGCGGGCAACCCGCCGCTCGTGGTCCGCGGAACCCGCGAGGTGCTGAACCGCGGCATCGAGGGGCAGATCTACGAGAACAACCGCTACGTGGCCACGTGGAACGCGGGTTTCCTCGCCTCCGCCGACATGATGGAGGCCATCTCGGCGACGCTCGAGAAGCGCGAGGCCCGGTTCACCGGCCGCTGAGGCCCGGCGCAGACCGGCCCCGACCCGCCTCGCCGGCCGGTCTCATCCCGCCCCCGCCCCCGCCTCCGGCCGCCCCGCTTCCGGCATCGAAAAGAGCGTTCCGCACACCCGCCTCTCGGGCGATGTGTGCGGAACGCTCTTCGCGTGGCGGTGGGGTGGGGTCAGCCGCGGAAGGGCTCGGCCTTCTCCTCGGGGTGCGTACCGAAGTTCTCGATGCCCTCGGCCACGAGCTTCTCGCCGTGGGCCTTGTCCCTCCACTCGCCGGGCGTGACGTGCTTGCCCGGCTCGAGGTCCTTGTAGTGGAGGAAGAAGTGCTCGATCGCCTTGAGCTCGAACTCCGGGACGTCGTTCACGTCCTGGATGTGCTCCCAGCGCGGGTCCAGGGCCGGGACGCACAGCAGCTTGTCGTCCCCGCCGGCCTCGTCGGACATCGTGTAGACGCCCACCACGCGGGAGTTGACGATCACGCCGGGGTACACCGACTCGTCGAGCAGGACCAGCGCGTCGCACGGGTCGCCGTCGTCGGCCAGCGTGTGGTCGATGTAGCCGTAGTCGGCCGGGTAGCCCATCGAGGTGAACAGGAACCGATCGAGGTAGATCTTCCCGGTCTCGTGGTGGATCTCGTACTTGTTGCGCGAACCCTTGGGGATCTCGATGGTCACTTCGACGGACACAGGCGTACCTCGCTGATCGGCGTTCTCGGGGCCCGGGACGCGCGCCCGGGAATTCGCAACGATTCTAGTAGGCCGACGCGGCACCGGGGGCGATCGCCGTCACGTCGCCCGCTAGCGTGGGTGCCTGATGGCCGCCGCCCGGTCGGGCGCGGGGTGGAGCGAGTCCAGGAGGGTGGGGGTCCGTGACCGAGCGGCGCGTGTGGCGCGGGCGGGGCCCGGCGTGGCGGATCGGGGTCGTCCTCGTGCTGGTCGCGCTGTTGGTGGCGGGCCTCGTGGTGGCGGCACTCCTCACCGATGTCGAGGGAGACCTGCGTGGCGGCCGCGACGTGTCGGCGTCGGCCACGCCCCCGCCGTCCCCCGGTCTCCTGGCCGCGGACGACGCCGCTCCGGCCCCCGACCCGGCCGCCCTCGAGGGGATCCTGGGACCGCTGGCCTCGTCGCCGGCTGTCGGGGATCTGACCGCGAGCGTGGTGGACGACGCCACCGGGCAGGTCCTGTGGGAGCGCCGTCCCCGCGACGCCCGGGTCCCGGCCTCCACCGTCAAGCTGCTCACGGCCGTCGCCGCGCTCAGCCGACTGCCCGGCGACGCCCGCGTCGACACCGTCCTGGCCCGCGGCACCCGGCCCGACACCCTCGTGGTGATCCCGGGGGGCGACCCCACCATGTCCGGTGCCGCCGATCCCGGCCCGCTGTTCCCGGGCGCCGCCACGATCGCGCAGGCCGCGGGGGTCGTGCGCACGGCCGGCCAGGCCCCCGCGCGCATCGTCGTGGCCCCGGGCCCGTACACCGGCCCGCGCCTCGGGCCCGGCTGGTCACCGCTCGATATCGCGGCGGGGAACATCGCCCCCGTGCAGGCGTGGATGCTCGACGCCGGTCGCCTGGACCCGGCGGACGAGTACTCGCCCCGCACCTCCGAGCCCACGCTGGCGGCCGGTCGGGCACTGGCCCGTGAGCTGGGCGTCGACCCCGCGGAGGTCCGTGTCTCGGAGGAGCCGGTGGAGACGACGGAGGAGTTCGGCCGCGTGTCCTCCGCGCCGCTCACCGAGCGGGTGCGGTCGATGCTCGTCCACTCGGACAACGTCCTGGCGGAGACGATCTGCCGGGAGGTGGCGCTCGACCGGAATCCGGACCAGTCGGTCGGGTTCACGGCCGGCACCGCCGCCGTGGTGGAGACCCTCGCCGAGCGGGGGCTCGACATGTCCGGGGTCCGCCTCGACGACTGCTCGGGGATGAGTGCCGGCAACCGAATCTCCGCGGCCGTCCTCACCGACGTCCTGCGCACCGCCGCCGCTCCCGATGCGACGAGGGAGTTGCGCGACCTGCTCGACGCCCTGCCCGTCGCCGCGGGCTCGGGGACCCTCGCCGATCGCTTCGACGGCCCGTCGGCGGCGGGCGCGGGATGGGTGCGAGCCAAGACCGGCACCCTCAGGGAGACGAGCGCACTCGCCGGGACCGTCACCAGCGCCGACGGCCGCACGATGAGCTTCGCGCTGCTGGCCTCCGGCACCGACCCGACCGTCGCGCGACCGGTCCTCGACCGGATCGCCGCCGAGCTGCGCAGCTGTGGTTGCCGGTAGCGGGCCCACGTGGACCGGCCCGGCCTGGTCGGTCCGCGCGGCCGTACGGGCGTTCCGCCGCGACCACCCCGAGGTGGGCGACGAGGTGTGCGTGGCGCTGTCCGGGGGCGCGGACTCGCTCGCGCTCACCGCGGCCGCGGTCACCGAGTTCGCCGACGTGACCGCCCTGGTGGTGGACCACGGCCTGCAGGTCGGTTCCGACGAGGTCGCCCGGGGTGCGTGCCGGGCGGCCGAACGACTGGGCGCGCGGGCGCGGGGCCTCGTCGTCGTCGTCGACCACGACGGCTCGGGACCCGAGGCCGCCGCCCGCCGCGCGCGGTACGCCGCGCTCGACGCCGCGCGCGACGGCCGTCCGGTCCTGCTCGCCCACACCCTCGACGACCAGGCCGAGACCGTCCTGCTGGGCCTCGGCCGCGGTTCCGGCGCGCGGTCCCTGCGCGGGATGGCCGCCTGGGACGCGCCGTGGGGCCGCCCGTTGCTCGGGGTGCGCTCGACCAGCACCCGCGCCGCCTGCCGTGCCCTCGACCTGGACTGGTGGGAGGACCCGCACAACGTCGACCCGGCGTTCACCCGCGTCCGCCTGCGCCGCGAGGTGCTCCCCCTGCTCGAGGACGTCCTGGGGGGCGGGGTGGCGGAGGGGTTGGCGCGGACCGCGGAGCTGCTCCGGGTCGACGACGACGAGCTGGACAGCCTCGCCGCGTCGGTGCCCGCCTCCGGCGACGGCGGCCTGGACGTCTCCGTCCTCGAGCCGTTGCCGACGGCGGTGCTGACCCGGGTCCTGCGTCGATGGCTGCTGGCGCACGGGTGCCCGTCGCCCACGTACGCGCACCTCACGGCGATCGCCGCGCTCGTCACGGACTGGCGCGGCCAGGGGGGCGTGGCGGTGGGCGGGACCGGACCCGCGGAGCCGGGTGTGGCGGGGGACCGGGGCAGGTTGGTCGCGCGGCGGCGGCATGGAAGGGTGGTCCTGGAGATCGACCGGGCGAGCGGAGCGGGGACGTAGATGAGCACGGACAAGTACGCCGACGAGATCGAGTCGGTGCTCATCGACGCCGACGTGATTCGCGATCGGATAGCCGAGATGGGCGCGATGATCGGGGAGCGCTACCGGGACTCCGAGCAGGAGGTCGTGCTGGTCGCCGTGCTCAAGGGCGCCGCGATCTTCGTCTCCGACTTCGCCCGCGCGCTGTCCATCCCGTCCGAGCTGGAGTTCATGGCGGTCAGCTCGTACGGTTCCTCGACCAGCTCCTCGGGAGTGGTCCGGATCCTCAAGGACCTCGACCGGGACATCGCCGACCGCGACGTGATCATCGTGGAGGACATCATCGACTCGGGTCTGACCCTGTCGTGGCTGATGCGCAACCTCCGGACCCGCAACCCGCGCTCGCTGGAGATCGTGACCCTGCTGCGCAAGCCCGACGCGGTCAAGGCCGACCTGGACATCCTGGAGATCGGGTTCGACATCCCCAACGAGTTCGTCGTGGGCTACGGCCTCGACTTCGCCGAGCGATACCGCGACCTGCCGTACATCGGTCGGCTGCACCCGCGCATGTACTCCTGACGGGTCCGCGGAAGTTGGACACTTGTCTGCCAATTGCGTGATCCAGGTCACGTCAGGCGGTTAGCCTGGCGGCATGTTCCCAGGTACCTTCGCCGCCAGCACTCCCGACAAGCCCGCCGTCATCCGTCCCGCGACGGGCGAACAGATCACCTACGCCGAGCTCGAGGCCCGCTCCACCCAGCTCGCCCACCTGCTGACCGAGGACTGGGGACTGCGCCCCGGCGACACCATCGCCGTGGTCTCGGACAACACACTCGAGATGGTCGAGATCTACTGGGGCGCCCTGCGGTCCGGCCTCTTCATCGCCGCGATCAACCATCACCTGACGGCCGACGAGTCCTCGTACATCATCGGTGACTGCGGGGCCCGCGCCCTCTTCGTCTCCGCTTCCGTGGCCGATCACGTGGACCTGTCCCCGGACGCGCACCCGGATGTCGAGCACCGGGTGGTGTTCGGCGGGGCCCTCGACGGCTTCGAGGACTACCGCGGACTGCTGGAGGGCAAGTCCACCGAACCGCTCGCGGACCAGCCCCGGGGTCACGACTTCCTCTACTCCTCGGGCACCACCGGCCGACCCAAGGGCGTGCGCGTGGACCTGCCGGAGGGGCAGATCGACGAGGTGCCCGACGTCTACACGCCCGTGTTCAGCTTCCTCTACGCCTTCGACGCCGACAGCGTCTACCTGTGCCCGGCCCCGCTCTACCACGCGGCGCCGCTGCGGTTCTGCGGTGTGGTCAACTCGGTGGGCGGGACGGTGATCCTCATGGACCGCTTCGACGCGGAGGAGTCGCTGCGGCTCATCGAGCAGTACCGGGTGACCCACTCGCAGTGGGTGCCGACGATGTTCGTACGCATGCTGAAGCTGCCCGACGACACGCGCGAGCGCTACGACGTGTCCAGCATGACCCACGCGATCCACGCGGCCGCGCCGTGTCCGCCCGAGGTCAAGCGGCGGATGATCGAGTGGTGGGGCCCGGTGATCCACGAGTACTACTCCGCCACGGAAGGCATGGGCATCACGTTCATCAACTCACAGGAGGCGCTCGAGCGCCCCGGGTCGGTGGGTCGCGACGGGCTCAAGGGCATCGCGCACATCTGCGATGAGGAGGGCCGCGAGCTCCCCACCGGTGAGATCGGCACCATCTACTGGCAGCAGGACGAGGGCACCTTCGCGTACCACGGTGACCCGGAGAAGACGGCGTCCGTCTTCCACCCCGAGCACCCCAACTGGTCCACGTTCGGCGATGTGGGCTATCTCGACGAGGACCGCTTCCTCTACCTCACCGACCGCAAGGCGTTCACCATCATCTCCGGCGGCGTGAACATCTACCCGCAGGAGATCGAGAACGCACTCGCGCTGCACCCGGCGGTCGAGGACGTGGCTGTGATCGGGATCCCGGACGAGGAGATGGGGGAGAAGGTCCACGCCGTGGTGGTGCCCGCCGCTGATCGCGCCGATGACCCCGACCTGGGCGAGGAGATTCTCGGATCGCTCCGTGGACATGTCTCGGACTTCAAGATCCCGCGCGCGGTGGACTTCGTCGACGAGCTACCCCGCACCCCCACCGGAAAGCTGGTCAAGCGGCGGATCCTGGACCGCTACACGAGCGGGACCGTGGCCTGACCCGCCGGCTCCCGCGAGGCGTGGCCGGAGGCGGGTACCGCCGAATACCATTGCCCGCATGAGCACGAGCATCGCGGATCTCACCGGCACCTGGACCCTGACCGCCTACGGCGAACTCACCCTCGACGACGCCCCCAGCGCCTGGCTCACCGAGCCGCCCACGCGACTGCCGGACACCACGCCCAACTCCGGTGTCACGCTCACCATCGGCGACCAGGGGCGGTTCACCGAGTCCGGCCGACCCGCGGAGCAGGCCCTGTTCCACTCCTACGACGGCGTACTCGGCGACGCGAACGACCTCTTCGACGGTTACCTCGCCGCGGTGGACGGCCAGGACGGTCGGGTCTTCGTGTTCAGCGACGAGGTGGCTCCGGTCGGGTGCACGCGCGTCGACGACGGCGACACCGCCATCACCGACGAGGTCCGCCTCGACGGACAGTCCCTCCTGCGGGTGGTGTCGGTGGTCACCGACGGGCTGTACGCCTCCCGCTACGTCTACCGGTACGGGAAGGGCTGAGGCGTGGATGGACCTGACCGGCGAGTTCGAACACGAGCGGCCCAGACTCACGCGGATCGCGGCGCGCGTCCTCGGTGACCCGGCCGAGGCCGAGGACGCGGTCCAACAGGCGTGGCTTCGATTGGCGCGGACCGACGTCACCGCCGTCGACAACCTGCCGGGATGGCTCACCACCGTCGTCACCAGAGTGTGTCTGGACCGTCTCAAGGCGGCGGTGCCGGCGCCCCACGAACCGACCGACCGTGCTGGTGTCGATCCCGACCCGGCCGAGGAGGTGGCCCTCGCCGACTCGGTGGGATCGGCTCTGCACCTGGTGCTCGACCGGCTGACCCCGGCCGAGCGGGTGGCGTTGGTCCTGCACGACTCGTTCGCGGTCGACTTCGCCACCATCGCCGGGATCCTGGACTGCACCCCGGCCGCCGCCCGCAAACACGCGTCGAGGGCACGGTCGAAGGTCGCGGCGCCGCCGGACGTGCAGGGAACGGTGGACTGGCACGTTGTCGACGCCTTCCTCTCCGCAGCCAGGGACGGCGAGTTCTCCCGTCTGCTCGAACTCCTCGCACCGGACGTGGTGGTGGCCGGCGATCCGGTCGCGGTGGGCCTCGGCACCCCCGCGCGCATCGAGGGCCGCGACGCGGTGGCGGAGTTCTTCGACGGCGCCGCGGCCTCCGCGCTGCCGGTGTTCGTCCACGGCCGGCCGGGTGCGGCGTGGTTCGACCGCGGAGTCGCTCGCGTGGCGTTCGACTTCCGCGTCTCGGGCGGACTGGTGACGCGCATCGACTTCCGCGCCGAACCGGAGGCGCTGGAGACGATCAGCCGCCGGCGGGACGGCGACCCGCGCTGACCCTTGACCTCGGGTCGGTCACATCTCCGGCCCGCGGCTCGTCATCATGGTGAGGAGCGCACACCGCGCTACCCGGACACGGGAGGAACGACCCCATGAAGACCATGACCTGCAGAGACCTCGGCGGCCCCTGCGACCTCGCCCATCGCGGCGAGACCGCGGACGACGTGATCAACGCCCAGGACGCCCACCTGAAGGAGCTCGTCAAGGCGGGCGACCGGGCGCACGGGCCCGCGCGGAAGGAGATGAAGGGGCGGTGGATGCGTCCCCGGCAGGCGCTCGGGTGGTACAACGACGTCAAGACGCGCTTCGCCGACCTGCCGGAGGACTGACCGGGTCGCTCCCTTACGTCGCCGTTCCGCCTCAGGCCCCGGCCTGCTCGATCGCGGCGGCCAGCGCGAGCAGGGTCGCCTCCGAACCTGGCCGACCGATCAGTTGCACCGAGGTGGGCAGGTCCCGGCCCGCCGGGGTCACGGTGCGACCGTACGGAACGGACATCGCGGGCCAGCCGAGCACGTTGGCCAGTGGGGTGAACGGGGAGAACCGCATCGACGCCCAGAGCGAGCGCCCCCATGAACGCCGGTGCCATTCGGTGGCCGCGGGCGGGACATCGGCCAGCGCCGGGGTGAGCCACACGTCCACTCCGGCGGTGTCCATCGCCCGCTCGACCTCGGTGCGCAGCGCCTCGGTCGCCCGGTTCCACCTGGTGTCACCGTCGCCTGCACCGCCGTGTCGGAACACGGTGCGGCCCAGTAGGGCGTGGTGTCGGGTGCGGCGCTCCATCGCCGAGAGCGGGAGGTTCTCGTCCTCGGCGGCGCGGGCCACCGCGGAGGTCCACCGCGCCAGGTAGAGCACCGGGTCGCGAGGGGACGGCAGGGGGGTGTCGACGACGACGAGGTCGCGGGCCCGGAGGAGATCCGCGGCCTCCCGGGCCGCCCGCGTCCACGGCTCCCGGACACGCACGAGATCCCGGCCGAGCCGGATCGGGCTGGCCGTGGACAGGCCCACGCGCGTCCCGCCGGGCACGGGGCCGACTGCGGCGAGCTCCGGTCGCCCGGCCATCACGGACAGCGCCAGGGCCACGTCCCCGACGGTCCTGGCCAGGGGCCCCGACTCCGCGAGCCGCCCCCAGTTGTCGCCGGCCAGTCGAGTGGGGATGACCCCCGGTCCGGGCTTGATGGTGACGATCCCGCAGGCGGCGGCGGGGATCCGCAGGGACCCCATCCCGTCGTCACCCACCGCGAGCGGGACCATCCCGGACGCGACCGCCGCGGCCGACCCGCCGGAGGATCCGCCCGCGGACAGCGACTCGTCGTGGGGGTTGCGGGTGACGCCGTGATCCTCGGAGTCCGTCATCCCCCAGGTGCACAGTTGGGGCGCGGCGGTGATCCCCACCGGTACCGCGCCGGCCGCCAGCAGGGGCGCGATCACCGGATTGTCGAGGGAAACTGTGCTCTTGATGGCCAGGGGGACCCCGGCCAGGGGCAGTCCGGACCGTGCGGCACCCTCGCGTGCGTCCACCGCGGCCGCGGCCGCACGGCCGTCGGCCTCCAGGAGTGTGGTGAAGGCACGGAGCGCCGGATCCAGGTGGGCGATCCGGTCCAGGGCGGCGTCGAGCGCCTGCGTCGCGGTGCCGGCACCGGACCGCACCGACTCTGCGGTCCGGGTCGCGGGGGGAGTGGGGGTGGTCACGACCCCGATGGTACGGGGCGGATACGACACGGCCGGCTGTCCGCCCACGGCGATCAGCGCGGTCGGCAGTCGGGCCCCGCAGGTAGCCTGGTGCGACAAGCGACGACGTCGGTCGCATCACGAGGTCCGCCGACCGGCGGGGCCGTCCTTCGCACACGAGGACCGAATGGAACGCAAGAGCAACACCGTTTTCCGCAACGTGGCGATCGCGGGCGTCATCATCCTGGCGATCGTCGGTTTCTCGTTCTTCGCGAACGACGAGCGGGGTTACACCGAGGTCGACACCTCGGTGGCCCTCGCGCAGATCGACGCAGGGAACGTCAGGGAGGCGACGATCGAGGACCGGGAGCAGCAGTTGCGGCTCACGCTCGAGTCACCGATCACCCCGGAAGAGGGTGCTGACGAGACGGACCAGCTCATCGCCAAGTACCCGGACCGGGCAGCGGACCAGATCTTCGACCGGATCGCCGCGGCCGAGCCGGAGAAGTACGACACCACCGTCACCCAGCAGGGTTTCTTCGCGCAGATGCTGTCGTTCCTGCTGCCCATGCTCATCCTCTTCGGGTTGTTGTTCTACTTCATCACCCGCATGCAGGGCGGTAAGGGCGGGATGTTCGGCGTCGGCAAGTCCCGCGCCGTCGAGTTCACCAAGGACATGCCCCAGACCACGTTCGCCGACGTGGCGGGCGAGGACGAGGCGGTGGAGGAGCTCAACGAGATCAAGGACTTCCTCCAGAACCCGGCACGGTACGAGCGGCTCGGTGCCAAGATCCCGCGCGGCGTGCTGCTCTACGGACCACCCGGAACGGGAAAGACCCTGTTGGCGCGGGCGGTGGCCGGCGAGGCGGGTGTGCCGTTCTACTCGATCTCCGGTTCGGACTTCGTGGAGATGTTCGTGGGCGTGGGCGCCTCGCGGGTGCGCGACCTGTTCGAGAAGGCCAAGCAGAGCGCACCCTGCATCGTGTTCGTCGACGAGATCGACGCCGTCGGCCGACACCGCGGGTCCGGGACCGGGGGCGGCCATGACGAGCGTGAGCAGACGCTCAACCAGCTACTTGTGGAGATGGATGGGTTCAGCGACCGCGAGACGGTCATTCTCATCGCTGCCACGAACCGGCCGGACGTCCTGGACCCGGCCCTTCTGCGTCCGGGGCGCTTCGACCGTCAGGTGCCGGTGACCCCGCCGGACCTGCGCGGCCGCGAGGCCATCCTCGCCGTGCACTCGGAGGGTAAGCCGCTGGCCGCGGGCGTCGACATGAGGGCGCTCGCCCGGCGCACGATCGGCATGTCCGGCGCGGACCTGGCCAACGTGCTCAACGAGGGTGCGCTGCTGGCCGCGCGGATGGGCCGGGACGAGATCTCGATCGACATCCTCGAGGAGGCCACCGATCGGGTGGTGGGCGGTCCGCGTCGCAAGCACCGCGTGATCAGTGAGCACGAGAAGAAGGTCACCGCCTACCACGAGTCCGGACACGCCCTGGCCGCGTGGGCGATGGAGGATCTGGAGCCGGTCCACAAGGTCACGATCCTCGCGCGCGGCCGCACCGGCGGTCACGCCCTGGTCGTCCCCGAGGACGACAAGTCCCTGATGACCCGCGCGGACATGATCGCGCGCATCGTCATGGCCATGGGCGGCCGTGCCGCCGAGGAGTACGTGTTCGGCGAGCCCACCTCGGGTGCGAGCTCGGACATCGAACAGGCCACCCGGATCGCCCGCACGATGGTCGCCGAATACGGGATGAGTTCCAAGCTGGGGGCGGTCAAGTACGGCGCCGCCGAGGGGGACCCGTTCATGGGTCGGGGTGGCGGCTCGGGTTCCGAGTACTCCCCGGAGGTCGCCAAGGCCATCGACGACGAGGTCCGCCGGATCATCGACGCCGCGCACACCGAGGCCTGGCTCGTCCTCGAGTCCAACCGCGAGATCCTCGACGCCGTCGCGGGCGAGTTGCTCGAGAAGGAGACTCTCCGCCAGGAGGATCTCAGACGGCTGTTCGAGGGTGTGGTCAAGCGGCCGAGGATCACCGAGTTCGACGACTTCTCCGGTCGCGTCCCGTCGACCCGGCCGCCCATCAAGACACCGGGTGAGCTGGCCAAGGAACGCGGTGAGCCGTGGCCGCCACCGGTGAGCGACCCGTTCTCGATGCCCGTCCTCCCGGCGAGCCGCGATTCCGGGGACACCGGGCGGGACACGGGCCGCGGCCTCGGGGGCCAGACGGGCCCCGGGCGCGAGCCGGTACCGGCGGGCGCGACGCCGTCCGGGATCCCGGCGTACGGCACACCGCCGCCCCCCGGCTGGTCGGCCCCCGGCTGGCCCCCGCGGGGGAGCGCGCCGGGTGCGGGCCGGGCCCCGGACCCGGGTCAGCTCGGTGGGCAGGGCCCCGAGGGGGACCGGGCCCAGAACGGGACGTATGGTCCGAGCGGGTCCGAGACCACCCGACTCCCGGTCGCACCCGCCGAGCCGGAGCCGACCGTCGAGGAACCCGATCACACGGGGGACCGGGACGCGTCGCCGTCGGACCAGTCGACCCGGGCGTGGTCGGCGGTGGACGGTGACGGTCGTCGGAGCGGGTCCCGTCGTCGTGAGGACAAGGAACCCGGTTGGCGTGCCCCGTGGGAACGTGACGACTGACCCTCCGGTCGGTTTCGTGCGAGAAGAGGACTGATGACGACCCCTGACCACATTCCCGCGGCCGATGCCCGGTCGGTGTCCACCGGCCGCGTGTTCGACGCCGAGCGTGCCGAGTCCGCGGTGCGGGAACTACTGATCGCCGTGGGCGAGGACCCGGAGCGCGAGGGCCTCCTGGACACCCCGGCCCGCGTGGCCCGTGCCTACCGCGAGGTGTTCGCGGGGATGTACACGGACCCGGCCGAGGTGTTGTCCAAGACGTTCAACGAGGACCACCGCGAGCTGATCCTGGTGCGGGACATCCCCATCTACTCGACCTGCGAGCACCACCTGGTGCCTTTCCACGGGGTGGCACACATCGGGTACATCCCGGGGCGCTCGGGTGCTGTCACCGGGCTGAGCAAGCTCGCCCGACTGGTGGACCTCTACGCCAAACGACCGCAGGTTCAGGAGCGACTGACCAGCCAGGTCGCCGACGCCCTGGTGGACAGGCTCGACCCGTCCGGCGTCCTCGTGGTGATCGAATGCGAGCACCTCTGCATGAGCATGCGCGGGATCCGCAAGCCGGGTTCCGTCACCACCACCTCCGCGGTCCGGGGCATCATGCGGTCAAACGCCTCCACCAGGGCGGAGGCTCTCGGCCTCCTGCGCGGTACGTGAGCCACCCGGCCGCCCTGTCGCGCCCGTCCGCACTGCCGCGCCCGGGCCGCTGCGCGGTGATGGGCGTCGTCAACGTCACGGAGGACTCCTTCTCCGACGGGGGGCGTCACCTCGCCCCGGAGGCGGCCCTCGCCCATGCGCGCCGCCTGGTCTCCGAAGGAGTCGACCTCCTCGACGTCGGCGGGGAGTCCACGAGACCGGGTGCGATCCGGGTCGACCGCACCGACGAGGCGGGCCGGGTGATCCCGCTGGTCCGGGCGCTCGTCGAGGACGGGGTCACCGTCTCGGTCGACACCATGCGCGCCTCGGTCGCCGCCGAGGCCCTCGAGTCGGGAGCGGGGATCATCAACGACGTCTCCGGAGGCCTCGCCGATCCCGGGATGCTGCAGGTCGTCGCCGACCACCGCTGCCCCGTGGTCCTCATGCACTGGGTGTCGCCGGACCAGTACCGTGCGGGCGCCGGCGGCCGGGCCGACTACGGCGGGGACGTCGTGACGTCGGTCCGTGACCACCTCGCTCGCCGAGCCGACGCGGCAGTGGCCGCAGGCGTCGACACGGACTCGATCGTGCTGGACCCCGGCCTCGGGTTCGCCAAGGACGCCGCCGACAACTGGGCACTGCTCCACGGACTCGACGCACTCACCGACCTCGGTTTCCCGGTGCTGGTGGCCGCCTCGCGCAAACGCTTCCTCGGCTCGCTCCTGGCGGATGCCGCCGGTGAGCCACGGGCGGTGTCCGACCGCGACCCGGCCACCGCGGCCATCACCGCACTGGCGGCGGCGGCCGGCGCATGGGCGGTGCGCGTGCACGACGTCCCGCCCAGCGTCGATGCCGTGCGGGTGGCCGCCGCGTGGGCGGCCGGAGGGGCGGAGCAGGGTTGATGGCGGACCGGATCGAGCTGAGAGGCCTGCGGGTCCGCGGCAACCACGGCGTCTTCGAGCACGAGAGACGCGACGGGCAGGACTTCCTCGTGGACCTGGTCCTGTGGACCGACTTCACCGCCGCGGCGGCGTCCGACGACCTCGCGGACACCGTCGACTACGGTGCGCTGGCACTGTTCGCCCGGGATGTGGTGTCCGGGACGCCCCGCGACCTGATCGAGACCGTGGCCTCGCAACTCGCCGACGGGATCATGGACCTCGCCCCTCAGGCTCACGCGGTCGAGGTGACGCTGCACAAGCCGCAGGCCCCCATCCCGGCCGAGTTCGCGGACGTCGCGGTGGTGGCCCGGCGTTCGCGCAGGGACGGGCGCGGCCAAGCGGGTGGGGACCAGTGACCTGTCGGGCCGTCCTGTCGATCGGCGGAAACCAGGGAGATTCTCTGGAACTGCTCCGTGGTGTGGTGGCTGCCGCCGCCGGAGACGGGACCCTCCGTCTCGTCTCGTCGGTCTACGCGACCCCTCCGTGGGGTGGGGTGGAGCAGGACGACTTCCTCAACGCGGTCCTCGTCGTCGAACATCCCGGTTCCCCGCGCGACGTGCTCGAATGGGGATTCGCGCGGGAGCGCGCCGCCGGCCGCTCCCGTGCGGTCCGGTGGGGGCCGAGGTCCCTCGACGTGGACGTGGTGTCCGCGGAGACGGACGGGAGGCCGGTGAGTTCCCGGGACGAGTCCCTGACCCTGCCCCATCCGCGCGCAGCCGAGCGCGCGTTCGTGCTCGTCCCGTGGTCGGAGATCGAGCCCGGGGCCCGGCTGGACGGGCTCGCCCTCTCCGCACATCTCGACGCCCTCGACCCCGCCGAGGTGGCCGCGGTCCGCCGCACGCACGACCGGTTGGCCCCCGAAGGGTGGGTCGGCTGACATGGCGCGCATCGCGCTGTCCACCCTCGTCCTGGTCGCACTCGTCGCCGGTGTGGCCGCCTACTTCCTCACCGGTTCACTGCTCGGGTCACTGCCTCCCATCGGGTGGGGATGGGTCACGCTCCTGGTGGTGGCGTTGATCGACGTGCTGCTCGCGCTCCGGATCCGATCCGCGATCTCCGACGGGGGGGTCGGGCAGGACCGAAGTCAGATGCACCCGCTGACGATCGCGCGGAGCGCGGCCCTCGGGCAGGCGTCTGCGGTTCTCGGGGCAGCGGCGGTGGGCCTGGGGTCCGGGCTCGCCCTCTACTTCCTCCCGAGGCTGGGAGAGCTGGCGGCCGCCGGTGATGAGCTACCGGCGTCCGTGGCGGTACTGGTGTCCGGGGCGCTACTCGTGGGGGCCGGATTGTTCCTCGAGTCGGCGTGTGCGACCCCGCCCTCCGACGACGACGTCGGGGGACTGGCCCAGCCGACCTGAGCGAAGCGAGAGGTGGTCAGTCGGCGGCCTTCTGGAGGAACACGCGCTGGTTACCCGTGTGACTAGTGGTTCTCTGGGTATCATGCGGTGCATGAGTTCCGACGGCGCGATCGACAAGCCCCGATCCGTGCGCCCTGTACGCGGGGACGACCGCGGCCTGGCGGGCATCGCCCTCGGGGCCCTCCTGGTGCTGGCACTCGTCGCGACCGTGGTGATGGTCTTCTCCGACGATCCGGTGTGGATGCGGATCGGCACCCTCTCGGCCCTGTGGGCCGCGTTCATCGGCGCGTTCCTCGTGGCCCGCTACCGGCGGCAGGCGGCGGCCGAGGCCGCACGGGTCCGCGACCTGCACACCGTGTACGAACTGCAACTGGAGCGCGAGATCTCCGCTCGTCGCGAGCACGAGCTCGTGGTGGAGAAGGACCTGCGCGACTCCGTGCGCGCGGAGACCTCGGACTCCATCTACGCACTGCGCCACGAGATCGCCGCGTTGCGGGAGCAGCTCGGCCAGATGGGCGTCACCCTGACCGACGACCGTCTCGCCGTGGGCGGTGACACCGCCGCCGGGGAGCTCGGCGCCGGTTCGTCCCTGCCTTCTGTGCCGTCCGAGCGGGTCGAACCCCGTCGTCGCGCCCCGGAATCGACCCTCACCTCCTCGGCCGGCGCCTACGCATCGGGTCGCGCGTCGAGCACCCCCTCCCCGGTCACCTCGGATTCGTCGACCACCTCCGGTCCGTCTACCACCTCCGGTCCGGTCGGGCCCCGGTCGTCCGCGGCCGAGCCGACCGTCACGGGCGTCGGACGTGATGTCACACCGAGCACCGAGCGCACCGAGAAGCTCTCGCCGGTCGACGCGGAGAAGGCCCGTCCCGCCGATTCGCAGGACGACAAGCCCCGCGGCCCAGCGGTCCGCCCCGTCGGCCGTTCGAGGTCGGAGTCCCGGACGCAGCCCGAGCCGGAGAAGCAGCCCGCGCCGCAGAAGCAGTCCGTGCCCGCGCCCGCGCCCGCGCCGGAGCGTGCACCGAAGCGCGCGGCGAAGACCGAGCCCGCTGCCGCCGAGTCCGCACCGCACAGCCGTCACGGTGAGGGGGGCGGCCTGTCCGTCGCCGAACTCATGGCGCGTCTGGGCGGTGACGATGCACCCGGTGGTGGGGGCCGTCGCCACCGCCACTCCGCGGACTGAGGCATCGACCCAGGCCAGAACGCGGTCGAGGACGGACGGCGGGACCGCCGGGCGGATTTCTCCGGACAGATTTCCCCACACCGAGGACTGACGGCCGGGTGGCGCAGATGTCCGCCGACCTCGAGCCGGAGGCGGCGGCCCGCCCCCGGAATGTGAAGTACGCCACTCGGCCGTGCTGTCGCCGGAGAGTGCGACTACTCTCGCCCCCGAGATGTCCGGGACCCACCACGTGAGTGGGCCTGGAACGGATCGAGCACTGGAGCACCTCATGATGTCCGAGTTCGGCGTCACCGGAACACCCCCTGCCCGCCTGTCCGTCGGACTGGTGTCCGCAGGACGCGTGGGCACCGCGATCGGCGCAGCGCTGGAACGGCGTGGTCACGTCGTCTCCGCGGTCGTCGCCCGGTCCGAGCGCTCGCGCGACCTCGCCTCCCGCCGTCTCCCGGAAGCGCGCCTCTGCGATCCGGTCGAGGTGGCCGAGGCCGGCGAACTGTTGATCCTGGCGGTACCCGACAAGGCGCTTCCCGGAGTGGTCGCGGAACTGGCCGCCGCCGATGCCTTCCGCCCCGGCCACATCGTGGTCCACGTCGCCGGCGCGGTGGGCGCGGATGTTCTCCGTCCCGCGGCGGACGCCGGTGCGGTCGTGGTGGCGGCCCACCCCGCGATGACCTTCACGGGCGGCGACTCGGACATCGAGCGCATGGAGGGATGCTCGTGGGCGCTGACCTCCCCGGACGAGGTCGGCCTCGTCGTCGGTCAGATGCTGGTGATGGAGACCGGCGGCCTTCCCGTCACCGTCGCCGAATCCCACCGGGCGCTCTATCACGCGGCACTCGCGCACGGCGCCAACCACCTCGTCACACTGATCAACGACGCCGCCGAGGCGCTCGCGGCGTCGTTCTCGGTCCTGCCCGGTGGCGGGGTCGAGGGTGACCCGGACGGCATGCTCGGTTCAGACGCCGGCGCGCTCGCCCGTCGCACCCTCGAGCCGCTGCTGCGGGCCGCGCTCGACAACGTCCTGGCCTCCGGGGACTCGGCGCTGACCGGCCCCGTCATGCGTGGCGACGCGGTGACCGTGTCGCGCCACCTCGACGCTCTCGAGGACGTGGACAGCGGAATCGCCGCCGGCTACCGCGCGCTCGCGCTGCGGACGGCGGACCGCTGCGGTGCCGGCCGCGACGTCACCGACCTCCTGGCCCCCGACCTGACGGAGCAGCTGCGATGACCACCTCGATCTACCCCGTGCGCACGGCGGTCCCGGGGCGGCCGGGCACCGGTTACACCCGCGGCGAGTTGACCGTGCACCACGAGCCGTCGGCACTGCACGCGGTCACCGAGTCGCTGCGCAAGGTCGGCAAGCAGATCACCTTCGTCCCGACGATGGGCGCGCTGCACGAGGGACACCTGGCGCTGGTCGAGGCCGCCCGCCGTACGCCCGGCTCGGTGGTGGTGGCGTCGATCTTCGTCAACCCGCTCCAGTTCGGACCCGGTGAGGACCTGGACGCCTACCCGCGCACCCTCGACGAGGACGTCGCCCGGCTCGCCGCGGCCGGGGTCGAGTTGGTCTTCGCTCCCAGCGCCGCCGCGATGTACCCCGACGGGCCGCGGACCACCGTGCAGCCGGGGCCGACGGGCGACATCCTCGACGGCGCCGCCCGCCCCGGCCACTTCGCCGGGATGCTCACCGTGGTGGCCAAGTTGCTCAACATCGTGGCTCCCCACCAGGCGTTCTTCGGGGAGAAGGACTACCAGCAGCTCGTCCTGATCCGTCAGATGGTGGCCGATCTGGACATGGATGTCCGGGTGGTGGGTGTACCCACCGTCCGCGAGTCCGACGGCCTGGCCATGAGCTCGCGCAACCGCTACCTCTCCGATGAGGAGCGGGAGTTGGCCACCACCCTCAACGCCGCTCTCGTGGCCGGGACGT
The DNA here is from genome assembly GCA_046289795.1 of Dietzia sp. GTDB lineage: Bacteria > Actinomycetota > Actinomycetes > Mycobacteriales > Mycobacteriaceae > Dietzia. Next base: position 19,893 of record JBKBUP010000007.1, read on the forward strand.
TCGCGGCGAAGGGCGGAAAGCAGGCCGTGCTCGACGCCGCCCGGGCGGTCCTGGCGGAGCGACCGCAGATCTCGATCGACTACCTCGAACTCCGAGCCGGTGACCTCGGCGAGCCGCCGCAGGAGGGGCCGGGACGGCTCCTCGTGGCGGCCCGGATCGGCTCCGCCCGCCTCATCGACAACGTCGGCGTGGCCATCGGCACCGGCTTCCTCGCCGCCGCCGAGGCGACCGTCGCCTCCCAGCAGGCCGAGCTGGCCGCAGACCTCCAGGAAGGCCTCTAGATGCAGCGCACCATGCTCCACTCCAAGATCCACCGGGCGACCGTGACCCAGGCCGACCTGCACTACGTGGGCTCCTGCACCATCGACGCGGACCTGATGGACGCCGCCGACCTGCTCGAGGGGCAGCAGATCGACATCGTCGACATCGACAACGGATCCCGCCTGACCACCTACGCCATCACGGGCGAACGTGGCTCGGGGGTCATCAGCATCAACGGTGCCGCAGCGCATCTCGTCCATCCCGGTGATCTGGTGATCATCATCGCCTACGGGGTGATGGAGGACGCCGAGGCGCGGACCTACCAGCCGCGCGTGGTGTTCGTGGACGAGCACAACCGGAAGCTGACCGAGGGCACGGATCCCGCGAACGTGCCCGAGGGGTCGGGCCTGAAGAACCCGCGCGTCCCCGAGCCCGTCACCGTCTAGGTACCGGGGTAGGGCCGTGCTTCTCACCGTCGACGTCGGCAACACACACATCCGGCTCGGTGTCTTTCCCTCCGGCGGTGGTCCACTCGAGCGCACCTGGAGCATGCGGACGTCGCCGGCGGTGACGTCCGACGAGTTGGCGTTGACCATCCGGGGGCTGCTCGGGGAGTGCGCCGGTCGTCTCACCGGAATCTCCGCGATGTCGGTCGTCCCCTCGGTGACCGGCGAGCTGCGCCGGATGGCCGCCGACTACTGGCCCGATCTGCGCGCGGTCGTGGTCGCGCCCGGCGTCAAGACCGGCGTTCCGCTGCTCGTGGACAATCCGCGGGAGGTCGGTTCCGACCGGGTGGTCAACGCCCTGGCCGCCCACACCCTGTTCGAGGGTGCCGTCATCGTCGTCGACGTGGACACGGCGACCACGGTCGACGCGGTCTCCGCGCGTGGCGAGTTGCTCGGCGGCGCGATCGCGCCCGGGATCGACATCTCCGTGGACGCCCTGGCGGAACGTGCGGCGGCGTTGCGCAAGATCGAGGTGGTGCGGCCCCGGGGCGCGCTGGGCAAGAACACCGTCGCCGCGCTGCAGGCCGGGATCGTGATCGGGTTCGCCGGGCAGATCGACGCCCTCGTCGACCGGCTGCGGTCCGACGTCCCCGAGCTCGCCGACGCCGCGGTGGTGCTGACCGGACTGCGCGCGGACGTGGTGGCGGAGGAGTCGCGGACGATCACCGATGTGGAGCCCGAACTGGCGCTCGAGGGACTGCGGCTGGTGTTCGAGAAGAACACCTGAGTCGCGCCCGGGGCCCCGCGCCGGTGGCATGTCGTCCCCCGTGGACGGGGTCGGACGGAAAGAGATCGACGACGACGAGGTGATCCGCAGGGACACCTCCGAGTTCGACCGCGGCCCGGCGGCGTCAGGCCGCGGAGCGGTAGCTCGTCATGGAGACCGAGCCCCAGGCGTAACCCTTGCTGAAGGCGTCCAACTTCTCGCCGGAACCCGCAGCCATCCCCGCCGTGTAGAGCAGCGGCAGGAAGTGGTCGGCGCTGGGGACGGCCAGCCGGGCATCGGGGTGTTCGATCAGCGAGAGGGCGTCCTCTGGCCGCTCGGTGAGCAGTTCCTGGGCGTGGTCGTCGAAGCGATGCGCCCAGTCGGTCCCCGAGTCCCCGCGGGAGGGGTCCACGGCCGCCAGGTTGTGCACCACGTTGCCGCTGGCCAGTACCAGGACGCCGGAGTCCCGCAGCGCCGAGAGCCTGGTGCCCAGGTCGAAGTGGTACCCGGCGGGCTTGGACGCGTCCACCGACAGCTGGGCGACCGGGACGTCGGCGTCGGGGAAGACGTGCGTGAGGACGGACCACGTTCCGTGGTCGAGGCCCCACGAGTCACGGTCCTCGCCGACCCAGGTGGGCTTGACCACCTCGGCCACCTCGGACGCCAGTTCGGGCGCGCCGGAGGCCGGGTAGTCGAACTCGTTGAGTTCCCGCGGGAAGCCGTAGAAGTCGTGGATCGTCCTGGGGTTCGCCATCGCGGTCACGGCGGTGGCGTTGATGTACCAGTGGGCCGAGACGGCCAGTACGGCCCGGGGACGCTCGGGGAGGGAGTCCCCGAGTGCGGCCCACTCCCGGGTCCACTGGTTCACCTCGAGCGCGTTGAGGGGGACGCCGTGTCCGATGAAGACGGCGGGCTGGCGCTTGCGTGTGGTGGTCATGGTGCTCCTTCGCTCTGACTATATGATGCATCAACTAACTCCGGAACGCCAGTGGGTGTGCTGCCGGGTGTGCGGCGGGAAGGGCGCCGAGAGGCCCGCCCTTGTCATAGGTAGACCGGTCTGTCTATTATCGGGTTCATGAACGCACGACGAATGCCCTCGGCCGGTCCGGTGGCTTCCGCGCGTGCGCAGCACTGGTGTCCCCGACCGGCAGTAGCCCCCTCGAACCGACCGACCGGGACCCGCCTCGCCAGGAGCGCCAGATGACAACCATCACCGACACCACCGCCGTCACGCTGGACGTCGCCGACTACCGCACCGCCGTCGAGGCGGGCGCCCTCGTCGTGGACATCCGGTCCAGGGTCCAGAGGGAGCGGCAGGGCGTGCTGGCCGGTGCGGTCGCGGTCGAGGCCCGCCCCGTCGTCGAACTGCTCGATCCCCGTTCGGCGGCGCCCCTCGCCGTCGTCGTCGAGGGCCGCGAGGTCGTACTGGTCAGCGACGACGGCCTCGACGCGGAACTGTTCGCGCTGGAACTGCAGTCGCGTGGCGTGCGGGGAGTGCGCGCGGTGGACGGCGGGCACGACGCGCTCCGGGCGGCGGGTGCACTCGGTCTGCTCTCCGGTGCGGACCATCTGCTGCGCGAGCGGTCCGCGATCTCGGCGCACTGATCCCGGCCACCACGCCCGACCGGGGGCGTACCGGCGCCGACGCCGGTACGGTCGCGTCCATGACGGACGACATCTCGGCAGACCTGCTCCAAGGCATCCTCGACGAGGTCCGTGAGGACTCCTCGGGCGACCTCGTCCCGCACCTGGGCGACTACGAACACCCGAATCCCGACGCCCTGGCGTTGGCGGTGTGCGACCTCGAGGGCACCGTGACCTCGGCGGGGGACGACGACATCCGCTTCGATCTCCAGTCCGCGTCCAAGCCGTTCGTGTACGCCCTGGCCCTGGACCAGAAGGGGGTGGACGAGGTGGCCAAGCGGATCGGGGTCGAACCCTCCGGGGACGCGTTCAACGAGATCTCCCTGGAGGCCGGTACCGGCCGGGCCCCCAACGGTCTGGTCAACGCCGGGGCGTTGGCCGCCCACGCGCTCGTCGGGAACACCGACGACGACGAGGTCTCGCGCTTCGAGCACATCCGCGAGCTGTTCTCCCGCCTCGTCGGCCGCGAAGTGGAGGTGGACGAGGAGATCGCGGACATCGAGGCCAAGAGCGCACACCGCAACCAGGCCCTCGCGCACCTGCTCGCCGAGGAGGGCAACCTCGCGGACGACCCCCACGAGGTGGTGGCGGGGTACGGACGCCAGTGCGCGGTCCGCGTGGACGTCCGCGAGCTCGCCCACATGGCCGCCATGTTCGCGAACGGCGGTCTGAAACCCGGGAGCGACGAACGGATCCTCGGGCGCAAGGCGGTGCGCTATGCCAACAGCGTGATGTTCACCTGCGGCATGTACGACGCGGCGGGCGACTGGGTGTACCAGGTCGGACTGCCCGCGAAGAGCGGGGTGTCGGGATGTCTGTTCGCGGTGGTGCCCGGCAAGTTCGGCATCGCGGCCTACTCGCCGCGCCTGGACGAGCACGGCAACAGCGTGCGGGCGGCGGCGGCCATCGAGCAGCTGTCGGACCGGTTCGACCTCCACGTCCTCGACCATGCGCACGGCGACGGGTTCGGCTCCGCCGCATAGGGGCGACTATCCTCGGGAGCCGTGACCGACTCGACTCCCGCCGCGCCCGTGGCCGCCTCGAACGAGCCCGCCGACGACACCCCCGAGCAGCTGCGTATCCGTCGCGACAAGCGGCAGCGCATCCTCGATTCCGGCGTCGACGCCTACCCGGTCGAGGTCCCGCGCACGCACGGGCTCGTCGAGATCGCGTCGGACCCGCGCTTCGCCGCTCTCGAGCCGGGGGAGGAGACCGACGTCCGGGTCTCCGTGGCCGGCCGGGTGTTGTTCGTCCGCAACACCGGCAAGCTCTGCTTCGTCCGCCTCCAAGACGGCGTGGACCCGGCTGCGACGCTGTCCGCCCCGGCCGTCGAGGGCGGACCGGACGCGTTCGCACCGCAACTGCAGGCCATGCTCTCGCTGGCCAACGTGGGCGAGGAGCGGCTCGAGGCGTGGAAGCAGGACGTGGACCTCGGTGACCACGTCTCGGTGACCGGCCGGGTGGTGCGGTCCAAGCGCGGCGAGCTGTCCGTCATGGCCGACTCGTGGGTGCTGGCGGCCAAGTCGCTGCGCCCGTTGCCGGTCGCGCACAAGGAACTGAGCGAGGACACGCGCGTCCGTCAGCGATACACCGACCTCATCATGCGCGACACGGCACGGCGCAACGCGATCACCCGGATCAAGGTCGTCCGTGCGCTGCGGGACGCCCTCGACGGGCGCGGGTTCCTCGAGGTGGAGACGCCCATGTTGCAGACGCTGCACGGCGGTGCCGCAGCCCGGCCGTTCGTCACGCACTCCAACGCCCTGGACCTGGACCTCTACCTGCGCATCGCCCCGGAGTTGTATCTCAAGCGCTGCGTGGTGGGCGGGATCGAGCGGGTCTTCGAGATCAACCGCAACTTCCGGAACGAGGGCGTGGACTCCTCGCACAGCCCCGAGTTCGCGATGCTCGAGACCTACCAGGCCTACGGGGACTACGACACGTCCGCCACGATGATCCGTGAGGTCATCCAGGAGGTGGCGCTGGAGGTCTTCGGCTCCACCACGGTGACGCTGGCCGACGGCACCGAGTACGACCTGGGCGGGCAGTGGCGTGAGATGCGGATGTACCCCTCGCTCAACGAGGCCCTCAACGTGCGGCACCCCGAACTCGGCGTGGAGGTGACGGTGGACTCCACGGTCTCCGAGCTCACCGACCTGGCGGGGAAGGTCGGGCTCGAGGTGCCGTCGGGCAGGGGCTGGCTGCACGGCAAGTTGGTCGAGGAACTCTGGGAGCACCTGTGCGGCGACCAGCTCGAGGGGCCGGTGTTCGTCCGCGATTTCCCCGTGGAGACCTCCCCGCTGACCCGCGACCACCGCACCGATCGGGGGGTCACCGAGAAGTGGGACCTCTACGTCCGCGGGTTCGAGCTGGCGACCGGGTACTCGGAACTCGTCGACCCGGTGGTCCAGCGCCAGCGGTTCGAGGACCAGGCGCGGCTCGCCGCGGCGGGCGACGACGAGGCGATGGTGCTGGACGAGGACTTCCTGGCCGCGATGGAGCAGGGGATGCCACCCACCACCGGGCTGGGCATGGGGATCGACCGTCTGCTCATGGCGCTCACCGGGCTGGGGATCCGGGAGACCATCCTGTTCCCGATGGTCAAACCGTTGCCGCGGGACTGAGGCCACCGGCGCCTGGGAACGCGCGAGCTAGTCCGCGTGCGCCCAGGCGGCAGCCACCAGCTCGCGCAGCACCTGTTCATCGATCTTGGCCAGGGTCGTCACGTAGAGGCACCCCTTGCCGGTCTTGTGCGGCCCGAGCTTCGCGAGCAGCTCGTCGGCCCCCGGGACCCCGAGCAGGCCGTAGAGGGAGAGCGCAGAGGATCGGGGGCTGAAGCCCACCCTGAGGGTGTCGCCCTCGCGGCCGCTGTCGTAGACGTAGTGGTGGTGGCCGTATCCCACGATCGACGGGCCCCACATGGCGGGCTGTTCGCCGGTGACGTCGCCGAAGATCTCCAGTAGTCGCAGGCCGTCCCCCACGCGACGGGCGGTCGGCAGCCCCTCGATCCACTCCCGAGGGGAGCCCGGTGCCGCGAGGAACGCCGTGTTGTCGTTGCGGCCGGTGGTCCGGGGCCGGGCGACGGGCTCGGTGAAGGACAGGCCCGCCGCGCTCAGCGCGTCGCGCAGCACCCCGAGCTGGGAGGGGCCGACCCCGTGCAGCGCCAGGACGTCCTTCTCGCGCATGCCGTCGAGCTGGCGGAGGTCGGTGATCCCGGCGTCGTCCAGCGCACGGGCCGCCGGGGCGGAGAGCCGGGGCAGGGGAAGCGGTGACTCGCTCATGGTGCAGACGCTAGCCCCCGTGCGCGGTGCCGGGCCCGGTCGAGACCCGAACGTGACTCCGAGGCGCCCGTCCAGGTGACCTGCCCCGGACATAATCACAACATGATGAGAAACCCGTCACGTGTGGTGGTCGGTCTGATGGCGGCGCTGCTGGTCGCGGGGACCTCGACCTCCGTCGCCTGGGCCCAGGTTCCGCTGCCACTGCCGCCGGAGGTCCAGCAGGTACTCGATCAGGCCCAGGCCGGATCGGCGCAGGCGGACGCCGACCTGCGCACCGCGGCCGGTGGCTGGCTGGAGTCGGCGGGGATCACTCCTCCGCCCGGGTTCGTGCCTCCTCCGCCCGCGCCCCCGCCGCCCCCTCCGCCGCCGGACCTGACCCCGCAGAGCCCGTGTCCACGTACGGCTGCGGCGTGCGTGGACCTCGACGGGAACCGGACCTGGCTGCAGTCGGGGGAGCGGCTGAGCTACGGGCCGGTGCGGATGTCCCACGGCAAGGCCGGCTGGGAGACCCCTCGCGGGACCTACCAGGTCACACGGAAGGTGCGGCACGAGGTCAGCCGCCTGTTCAACGACGCCCCGATGCCGTACTCGGTGTACTTCGTGGGCGGTATCGCGTTCCACCAGGGGGACCCCGCCTACCAGTCCCACGGGTGTATCCGGATGGATCAGCCCGCCGCCGCCACCTACTTCGAGAGGCTGCAGGTCGGGGACACGGTGGTGGTGTTCTGACGGCTCACGAGTTCTTGAGCAGGCGGGCTTCGGCGCGGTCCGGCAGGAGGTACTCGGCGGACTTGGCCGCCAACGCCGATCCGGCGATCACGAGTAGGAATCCGATCGCGGCGACGAACGGCCCGTAGGTGACCGACGTGCCGTCGGGCAGGCCCGCCAGCATCGGATCGGAGGTGTCGGTCGAGTTGAACAGGACCCAGACGAAGATGAGGTGGGCGATCAACACGAGGGTCGCGAGTACCGCGTTGGCAGCCGCGAAGAATCCCAGTCGGGTGAACAGCGTGACCGCCACCAGGACCGACAGCACGAGCAGTCCGAGGAAGTTCAGGGGTGCCATGGTGCGCAGGTCCAGTATCTCCGTGAGGTCGAGCGCGGTGATCCCCCCTCCGGTCTCGGTGGACAGCCAGGGCAGGTACAGGCTGAGCAGGGCGAGCGCCAGTCCGACGAAGGCGATCAGGCCGCCGATGCGATTGCGCAGGTGGGGGATGATCTTGCCACCCGCCGGCGTGGTCGAAGTGTCGGTGACGGGCGTGGTCTGTGCGGCCATGGTGGTTGCCCCTTAGTCGGACCGGAGTCGTCGAAGTGAATTAAGTCACATAATAGGCGCGGTTTTCCGGATGTGCCACAACAGTGTGTTCATCCCGGATCGCGCGCCGATTTCACGTATCGCGCCGACCGTGCGGCCCACGCCGACCCCGCCGCCACCATCACGAACCCGAGCGCGGCCACATAGGGTCCGAAGGTCACCGTGGCGTTCGCCGGTAGTCCCGACAGTGCCGGTTCCGTCGCCCCCGTCGACAGGATGAGAGTCCAGACAAAGGCGAGGTGGCCCGCCAGTACCCCGACCGCCACCACTGTCGCCCCGATCGCGAACGCGCCCATGCGGGTGAGCGCTGTGACGGACACCAGAAGGGACAGGACCAGCAGACCGAGGAACAGCACCGGCGCGACGCTGCGGACGTCGATGATCTCGGTGATCCCCAGGGCGGAGATCCGCTCGCCTCCGCCGGTGGAGAGCCACGGAAGGTAGAGGCTGAGCAGCGCCAGGGCCAGACCGGTGAGGGCCACGAGGGCCCCGATCCGGTTCCGGGTGTGCGGGATCGTCTTGGTCCGTGCCGGCGTCCTGGTCGGGAGGGGGACACGGTGGGGTGCGGGCGGTGTGTACGCGGTCATGGCGATCACCCTCTGGGCGGAGTCGACGGGCGCAGCTGCGCTTGATCCCATGATATGAGCCGAAACACTCCGGGGCATTGCAGGGAACCGGTTCGTTATGGTAATGGGATCCTCAGTGCCGCTTGTTCGTCCGTCGCGTGGGCTCCGCGGCCATCGGGTCCTGCGGCCAGGGGTGCCTGGGGAAGCGGCCACGCATCTCCGCCCGCACGCCGGGATAGGCCTCACGCCAGAAGAACTGCAGGTCGCGGGTCACGGCGAGGGGCCGGCCGGCGGGGGAGAGCAGATGGACCGTCACGGGGACCCGTCCGTCGCAGATCCGGGGCGAGGCGGTCCAGCCGAAGCACTCCTGAAGCTTGACCGCCAGCACGGGGGCGGCGTCGGATCCCGGTTCCGGGTAGGCGACGCGGTATGACGACGAGCTGGGCACCTGCAGCCGGTCGGGCAGCAGTTCGTCGAACCGGGCGGCCTCCGGCCACGGGAGCAGGCGCCGGAGCGCGGAGCCGACGTCGCGACCCGCCATCTTCCCGCCGCGCGCGAGGGCGTCGACCTCCGGCCCGAGCCACTCCGTGAGCCGGGCCGCGAGCGCCTCGGCGGACACCTCCGGCCAGGGGGCCCCGAGCTCGCGATGGGCCAGGGCCAACCGGTGCCACAGGCGTAGAGCCTCATCGTCCGGCCCGAGTGCGGCAAGCCCGCCCGTCCGGACGGCCGCAGCCACGGCCGACACGGCGGCGGCGGGCCCCGGGCGCACGGGAGTGACGGAGAGCTCGATCGCTCCGAGTCGACGGATCCGGCGGCCCGTCAGTGCGCCGCCCGCGAAGGTGGCCGTCTCGTCGTCGTCGAGCAGTCCCGACGCCGCTCGCTCGGCTCCCTCCCGGTCCAGCGGCGCGGCGGCCCGGATCACCGCCCCCGCCTCCCCGGCGGCCCGCCCGGCCGCGCGCGCGACCTCGGCCACCGCCAGCCACTCGTGCCCGGTGAGGGCGGAACCGGGCGGGAGGACCGCCCCGGTCCCCGACGCGAACGTGTACTGCCCGCCCCGGCGGCGCGCCACGCGGTCGGGATGGGCGAGGGCCACGACCAGACCGACGGCCTCCTCGACCGGGATCTCGTCCCGCCCGCCGCCGGTCCGGACCAATCGCTCCAGACGGCGGGCCTCGCGCTCCCAGGCCCCGGAGTCCGCAACCCGTCCCCCGCGCAGTGCCCGCAGGTCCGCCACCAGGTCGCCCGCGGGGGAGCGACGGCCCGAGGCCAGCAACGCCACCACCTCGGCGGCCATCCTGCGTCCGACGACCGGGGCGCCGTCGAGCAACGCGCGGGCGTGCCGCGGGTCGGCGGGGACTCTCGCCAGGTCGCGTCCGCGGTCGGTGGCCCGGCCATCGGCGTCGAGCGCGCCCAACCCCTGCAACACCGACTGCGCGCGGTGGATCTCCCCGGACGGCGGGGGGTCGGGCAGCGCGAGGCCCTCGCCCCGCGGCGCGCCCCAGCAGGCCACGTCCAGCGCGAAGGTCGTCAGGTCCGAGGTGGCGATGGCCGGCGTGCGGTGCGGGGTCAGACGCGAGTACTCGTCCTCGGTCAGGCAGCGGACCGCGATCCCGGGACCGAGACGGGCGGCGCGGCCCGAACGCTGCACGCAGGAGTCGCGGGAGGCCGACACCGTGACCAGCCCGGTCATATCGCGCGCGGCGTCCCTGCGGGGTTCGCGGCTCAGGCACGCGTCCACCACCACCCGAACCCCCGGCACCGTGAGGGAGGACTCCGCCAGGTCGGTCGAGACCACGACCCGCGGCCGCGGTCCGGCCCCGCCCGGGCCCGCGCCACCGCGTCCGGATCCCGAGACCGCCCGGTCCTGCGCGGCCGCGTCGAGCCCGCCGTGCAGGGGCAGGACCTCGGCGCGCCCACCCAACCGGGCGGTGAGCGATCGCACCACGCGGTCGATCTCGCGCACCCCGGGGAGGAAGACCAGGGTGTCGGTGCCGCTCGCGGTCACCACGTCGGCCGTCACCGCGGCCACGTGGTCGAGGAAGCCGTCGGTCACCCCGCGGGAGTCCAGGCGGGGCACGGGTGGGGGTGAGTAGCGGATCTCCAGGGGGTGCAGGACGGCCGGGATGTCGATCACCGGTGCTGTTCCGGCAGAGCCTGTTCCGGCAGAGCCTGTTCCAGCAGAGCCAGTTCCCGGGTCGCCCAGCAGGCGCGCGAACCGGTCGGCCTCGACGGTCGCGGACATGGCCACCACGGGCAGGTCGTCGCGGAGTTGGCGCAATTCGCAGAGCAGGGCGAGGGCGAGGTCGGACTCGACGTCCCGCTCGTGGACCTCGTCGAGTACCACTGCGCTGATCCCGGGCAGGTCGGGGTCGGCGATCAACCGTCGCACCAACACCCCCGGTGTCACGAACTCCACGAGGGTGTCCCGGCCGACCCTGGAGTCCCCGCGCACGGAGTAGCCGACAACGGTGCCGAGCTCCGTCGCCGTCAGCGTCGCCAGTCGTCGCGCCGCCGAGCGGGCGGCCACCCGCCGGGGCTGGGTGACGACGACCCGTCCCGCGATCCCGTCCACCGACGCGACCGCCGGTGGCGCGAGGGTCGTCTTGCCGGTGCCGGGCGGTGCCTGGACCACCGCGGTCCCCGTCGTGGCGAGGGCCTCGAACAGTGCGGGCAGAGCAGCGGCGAAGGGCAGGCCGCGGCCGATGCGATCCAGATCGAACGGGCTCATCCCCCGGTCCCGTCCGCCTGTGCCATGTCCACGACCCTAGATGTCCGTGTCGTGCGGCACGGATTCCCGGCGTTCGCTGTCGGCGTACACGCATCCGCAATGATTCCCCGACCTGCCGCGTTGAACCCTGGTGAAGGTCCGGGCACCGCTCCTGCGGTGCCCCGCGTCAGACCGGGCCACTACAGTGGTGAACACCCGAGGAATGTGAGGTAGCACGATGTTCGAACGGTTTACCGACCGCGCGCGTCGCGTCGTCGTCCTGGCCCAGGAAGAGGCCCGGATGCTCAACCACAATTACATCGGCACCGAGCACATCCTGCTGGGTCTCAT
>JBKBUP010000079.1:0-11083 GCA_046289795.1 Dietzia sp.
CTGAACCGGGCCGACCGCGCGGTCGAACTCCGTGTCGCCGTCGAACCTCCCACCATCGGTGTCGGTGATGACGGCGGTGCCGGGCAGGGACCCGTCGAGGCGGGGGCCGAGGATGCGGCCGATGGTGTTGCCGTGAACGTCGAAGCGTCCACGGCCCTGGTTGGACTCGACCTGACCGATACCTGCGAGGAGGCTCCACTCCATCTCGCACGCGGGCTTCTCGATGTTCAGGCGGTCGGTGGCCCGGTGATAGGCGTCCAGGGCGATGCCGGGGATTCCCAGGGGGCCGTCAGGGATCGTCGCCGGCTCGATGTGTGCGGCACCGGGGTCGTCCGCCTCGGTCGGCGGCGGGGTCTCGGAGGACGGTGTGGTGACACGCGATTCGCTCACGGTCGGATCCTGGGTGGCGGTCTCGGCCGCCTGGACGATGCCCGAGGCCCCGGTGGGTCGACTGTGGTCCATCGTCAGGCTCACGGCCGTGAGCACGCCGATCACACTCGCGGCGACCGCGGCGCTGGTCAGTGCCCGTCGATCAGTATTGTGCGCGATCTTGCGCAAAGTTCCCCCTACAGCGTCCGGACGGTGTCGCGAGCGGGGTGCGTCGCGACATCGCTGCCGTGCTGGTCGACGCTACCTCCGGCCCCTGGTGTCTGAATCGTTTTTCGAACGTTCAGTGTTACCGTCGTCACAATTTTGTCCCGCGAGCAGGGTCTCGATCCGCTCGACCGAATTCCGGAGATCGTCGAGTTCCCGGCGGAGGTAGTCCCGAGTGACCGTCTCTCCCACGGAGAGCCGCACCGAGGCCAGCTCCCGGGCCAGGAACTCGGTGTCCGCCTTGGTCTGGGTGGCCCGCAGCCTGTCCTCCGCGATCGACTCCTTGTCGCGGTCCTCCTGACGGTTCTGCGCGAGGAGGATGAGCGGGGCGGCATAGGCCGCCTGGGTGGAGAACGCGAGGTTGAGCAGGATGAACGGGTAGGGGTCGAAGCGCAGCGCCACGACGGTGACGTTGATGAGGATCCAGACGATCACGAGGATCGTCTGGATCATCAGATACTGGCCGGTCCCGAAGAACCGGGCGATCGCCTCGCTGTACCGGCCCACGGCGTCCGGGTCGACGCTGATGCGGGGCCGCCGCGAGGTGACGGGCGTCGAGAGCGCCGAGCGCGTGCCGGGTTCGGTCACCGACGTACCTCTCTGTTGTCGTGCAGGTCCATGTCGCGCCAGTCCTCGGGGAGGAGATGGTCCAGGAGGTCGTCGACCGCGACCGCTCCCAGCAGGTGCCCCTCGTCGTCGACGACCGGGCCGCACACGAGGTTATAGGTGGCGAAGAACCTGGTCACAGAGTCCACCGAGTCGGTGGGGCGCAGTGTGGACAGGCTGGTGTCCACCGTCTCGGCGACCATCGTCGACGGCAACTCCCTGAGCAACGCCTGGATGTGGACGCACCCGAGGTACTTGCCCGTCGGGGTGGCCGTGGGGGGTCGGACCACAAAGACGAGGCTGGCCAGCGCCGGGCTCAGGTCGGGATTGCGGCAGTGGGCCAGGGCCTCCGCGACGGTCGTCTGGGGGGCCAGGATGATGGGTTCCGGCGTCATGAGCCCGCCGGCGGTGTCCGCGTCGAACGTCAGCAGGCGCCGGACGGGTGCCGAATCCTCCGGGTTCATCCGTTGGAGGAACGATTCCGCGTCCTTCTCCGGCATCTCGCCCAACAGATCGGCCGCGTCGTCGGGGTCCATCGCCTCGAGGACGTCCGCTGCCCGTTCGAGCTCCAACCGGGTCACGATCTCGGTCTGCTCGTCGTGGGGGAGTTCCTGGAGGATGTCCGCGAGTCGCTCGTCGTCGAGGGTGCGGGCCACCTCCAGTCGCCGCACCTCCGGTAGTTCCCGCAGCGCGTGCGCGACGTCCGCCGGGCGGAGGTCCGCGTAGCGCTCGACCAGGCTCTCGGCCCCGTGCTCGGGGGTCCCGATCGCGTCGTCGTCGAATCCCTCGATCCGGCTCCAGGGTTGGATCGACACCGGCCCCCGTCGACCGAGTGGTCCGCGCCCGCGCCGGGCCCGCACGGCCAGCCTGGAGACCAACCAGTCGCGGGTGCGCTGACGTTCGATCTCCACGTCGACTACCTGGTAGCGCGTCGTCGACTCCGTGCCGGCCTCGGCACAGGATGCACTGTGCTCCGGATCGACCCCGACGATGGAGTCCACGAGTGTCCCGAGCACGAGGTTCTCCCCGGACCTGGACTGGAACCGGTGCAGGTTGATGGTGCCCGAGATGAGCGCGACCGAGCGGGGCTCGACCGAGGCGACCCTGAGCATGGGCACGAAGATCCGCCGACGAGTCGGCAGTTCCACCACGAGTCCGATGACCCGGGGCTGCTTGTGCCGGGAGCGCATCGTCACCACGACGTCGCGGATCCGCCCGATGTCGTCCCCGTCAGGGCCGATCACCGGCAGTCCGGCTAGCCTGGCGACGAAAGCCTTGTTGAGGTTCGCCATGCGGACCAGGTTAGTCACCGGGTGGCGGATAACGCCCCGCCCGCACCGGACCGGATGGAGTGCCCGCAGATGACCCCCGCCCCGCACACGGAGCCCGCACCGTCGGAGTCAGCCGCGGCGACGATCTCCGAGCTCCGGGCGCGCCCCCGGCGCACGGTCCTCGCCGTCCCCGGCAGCAGCGCCAAGATGATCGGCAAGGCCCGCGGGCTGCCTGTGGACGAGGTGTTCCTCGACCTCGAGGACGCGGTGGCCGGGCCGGCCAAGGAGCAGGCGCGCGAGAACGTCGTCGAGGCGCTCTCCACCAGCGCCTTCGCCGCGCCGACGGTGGTCGTCAGGGTCAACGCGTGGGACACCGAGTACACGGTCCGCGACGTCACGGAGGTGGTCGGCCGGGCCGGTGCACACGTCGACGCGCTGCTCCTGCCCAAGGCGCGGTCGGGCGCGGAGGTCAGGGCACTCGACCTGGTGCTGACCCAGGTGGAGAAGGCTGCGGGCCTACCGGTCGGGCACATCGGTATCGAGCCACAGATCGAGGACGCTCTCGGTCTCACCAACATCGACGAGATCGCCACCGCGAGTGCCCGCGTGCTCACGCTGGTGTTCGGTCCCGCGGACTTCATGGCCTCGATCGGCATGCGCACACTCACCGTGGGGGAGCAGCCCGAGGGGTACACGCCGGGTGACGCCTACCACCACGTGCTGCTGACCATCCTCGTCGCGGCCCGGGCGCACGGGCTCCAGGCGATCGACGGGCCGTTCCTCAAGGTGCGCGACGAGGAGGGTTTCCGCCGGGCGGCGGCCCGCACCGCGGCACTGGGCTTCGACGGCAAGTGGGTCCTGCATCCCGCCCAGGTCGACGCGGGGAACGAGGTGTTCAGCCCGCGTCAGGACGAGTTCGACAAGGCGGAGGGGATCCTCGCCGCCTACGCGCACTCGACGTCCGCGGAGGGCGGGGCCCGTGGTGCGGTGATGTTCGGGGACGAGATGCTCGACGAGGCCAGCCGTAAGATGGCGTTGGTGGTCTCCGCACGGGGCCGAGCGGCAGGGATGACGGTGTCGGATGCCCACGAGACCGATCCGAACGGGTCGGCGACGGAAGGACTGAGTTGATGACCACTCCGCTTACCCCGACCACGGGCCGGCGCGGACGCGGCCAGACGCCCGGGTTGCCCACGCCACCCACCGGCTGGGTAGTCGGTTCCTACCCCACCTACGCCCAGGCGCAGGCGGCCGTGGACCACCTCGCGGACGAGGAGTTCCCCGTCCACGAGGTCACCATCGTGGGCGTGGACCTCATGCAGGTGGAACGCGTCACCGGACGCTTGACCTGGCCCAAGATCCTGCTCGGGGGACTGGCCACCGGCGCGTGGCTCGGTCTCTTCGTGGGCCTGGTGCTCGGGATCTTCACCCAACCGATGTGGGGAGTGGTCCTCACCGGCCTGGTCGGTGGGTCGGTGTTCGGTGTGGTCTCCGCGTCCCTGTCCTACGCGGCGACCCGTGGCAAGCGCGATTTCGCGTCGACCTCACAGCTGGTCGCCGGACGGTACGACATCCTGTGCGAGCCCGCGAACGCCGAAAAGGTCCGCGACGAGCTCGCACGCCTCGGCCTCAAGTGACTCTCCCGGGAGGCTCGTCGAGCTCGTCCGTCCTGTCCACCGTGCGTGAGCACCTGATCACGCATCTGGGGCCCGAGCCGCAGGAGGCGTCGGTGACCTTCTTGGGCGCCGCGCCGATCCGGATCCTGCGGTTCGTGGACATCGAGACGGGACTGGTCCGCTACGCGTCCCTCGGATGTTCGACCGACCCGATGGGAGACCCCTCAGCGCTCGTCCCCGACCCGACCGCGCCGCGGGCCGAGCTGTCCCTGGTGCTGCAGGGCGGGGTGGACGGACTCGTCCGCGCGCTAGCCGTCCTCGCCGCCGCTCCCGCGGTCGAGGGCCTGGTGTTCTCGGAGGGTGCCCTCATCGACCTCGGCGAGCCGCTGTGGCCGGGCGCGGCGTTCACCGCGGTCGTGCTCCGCGCGCCCGAGATCCCTGACGTCGAGCTGGGCGGCGAGGCCGCGCCGGTGCGGATATTCCGGGCGGTCCCGGTGACGCACACCGAGGCCGCGTGGGTCCGGCTCAAGGGAGCAGGGGAACTCGAGGACGCGTGGGCCGAGGCGGGGATCGATGTGACCGATCCCGCCCGACGGGCGGTCAACCCGGGCCTGACCCGCTGACTACAGCCAGCGGTTCTTGCGGAAGAGCAGGAACAGCCCGGTACAGGCCGAGATCATGATCCCGAGCACCAGGAAGTAACCGTGTTCGGACCGCAGCTCTGGCATGTTGGTGAAATTCATGCCGTAGATGCCCGCGATCATCGTGGGCACGACGGCGATCGCCACCCACGCGGAGATCCGCCGCATATCGGTGTTCTGTTGCACCCCGATTATCGCCACGGCCGCGTTGACCAGTGAGGTGATCTGCTCGTCCAGGGTCGTGACCTTCGAGGCGACCTGTGTGTGATGGTCGTGAACGTCCCTGAAGTAGTGCCGGATCTCGGCGGGGATCAGGTCGAGATGCTCGACCGACAGGCGCCGCAGGGGAAGCGCGAGGGGAGAGATGTCGTGCTTGAGCTCGAGCAGTTCCGTTTGAGGAAGTAGATCTGTTCGATGTCGACCGGGCTGCGGGGGGCGAAGACCGCGGTCTCCATCTCGTCGACGTCCCGACTCAACCCCTCGGCGACCTCGAGGTAGCTGTCGACCACCCGGTCGGCCACGGCGTGCATGACCGTCGCGGGCCCGTGCACGAGTCTCTCGGGTGCGCGCTCGAGTTCCGCGCGGATGCCGGCTAGTCCGGTGAAGTCGCCGTGGCGGACGGTCACGACGAAGTCCCGGCCCAGGACCACCATCACCTCGCCGGTGGACACGATGTCGCTGGCCTCGGTGATCGACTCGTGCTCGAGGTAGCTGACCGTCGACATGTTCAGGACCAGGGAGGCGTCGTAGGCCTCCAGCTTGGGCCGCTGCCGCCCGCTGGTCGCGTCCTCGGTGATGAGTTCGTGGAGCCCGAGCTCCCGCGAGAGCGCCTCCATCTGGTGCTGGTCCGGGGTGTGGAGGCCGATCCACACGAAACCCCGCCCGGTCTCCCGCACGCGCCGGATCGCCGCCTGATGGGTGAACCGTCCCCGCTCGCGCACGCCGTCGACATAGACACCACAGTCGACCACGGCGCGTTCGGTGGGGACGTTCAGCCGGGAGGGTGGGGTCGTGGACGCGGACGCGGACGTACCAACCCGCCGTCCCTGGAAAATCGGCACCGGAGCTCCCCTCGCTCGTCTGCTCGACACTATCCGGCGCCGGGCCTCGACGTGACGCCGATACGGTTCTGCTGGGAGACTGACGGGCAGATGTCGCACGATCGCGTGCGCACGTGGCGAGAGAGGGCGTGGTCGGGTGCGGCGGACGGGGGAGCGGGCCGGGGTGCGAGCACTGGCGATCGTCGGGGCCGCGGCGGTGGGACTGAGCGGATGCCAGGCGCAGTCGTCGATCGTCCCCGCCCACGAGTCCGATCCGGTCGTGGTGATCGAGACCGCCTCCTTCGGTGAGGCCGAGATCGTCGGCCACATCTACGGCAATGCCCTGTTGAGATCGGGTTCCCGTGTCACGGCACGCCCGCAGTCGGGGAGCCAGGCCGAGGTCGTCGAATCGGTGTCCGCCGGGGACGCCACCTTCACCATCGGCTTCACGGGGGAACTGCTCCGTACGTTCGATCCGGGTTCCACGGTTGTCGAGGCGGACGAGGTGTACGCCGCGATGATGGCGGCCCTGCCCGAGGGGGTCACCGCAGCAGACCAGGCCCCCGCCGAGGACGCCCCCGTCTACGTGGTGACCCGCCACACCTCGGAGACGAACGGTCTGCGGACGATGTCCGACCTCGCGGGGCGATGCGGGGAGTTCGCCCTGGGCGCACGCCAGGAGGTGCTCGCGGACCGCGAACTCGCCACCGCGGTGGGTGGAACGTACGACTGTGGCTTCGGGCGGCGGGTGGCGTTGGGCCCCAGCCCGCGCGCGGTGTTCGAGGCGCTGCGGGCGGGTCAGATCGGGGTGGGGCTGGTCCAGTCGACCGATCCGGTCCTGGATCCCGACGACATGGTGCCGCTGGACGACGACGAGGACGCCATCCTGTCCCAACACCTCGTCCCGGTGTTCCGGAAGGGCTCTCTCTCGGAGGACCAACTCGCCCTGGTCAACCGGATCAGCGGCGAGCTGACCACCGAGGACGTGCGGGAACTGTTGCTGGGGGTGGAGTTCGGAACGTCCACCCCGATCGACCTCGCCAACTACTGGCTCGACTCACACGACTACTGAGCCCTGACGCACGAATCGAACCCTGAACGCACGAATCCGCTACCCCAGTGTCGGATCCGCTACCCGAATCGGGGTAGCGGATCCTGCGGCGGAGTAGCGGATTCGTCAGAACGGCGCCGGTGGTGCGGCGACGGTGCGGGGGTCTAACCCCTGGCCGTGATCACGAGAAGGCCTCGTCGACGAGCGCCTTCTGCTCGACGGCGTGGACCTTGCTCAGGCCGGTCGAGGTGGCGGCCATGGCCCGTCGCGAGACCCGCTTGAGCGTCGGGAACTCCGGGATGACCTCCGGCAGGTTGAGGGCGAGGAAGCTCCACGCACCCTGGTTGGCCGGTTCCTCCTGCACCCACCGGACCTCGGTGAGGTTCGGGTAGTGCCCGAGGGCCTCGCGCAGGCGACGGAACGGGATCGGGTGGATCTGCTCCAGCCGGACGATCGCGAAGTCGTCGTGGCCCTCCTTCTCCTGACGTGCGGCGAGCTCGTAGTAGAGCTTGCCCGAGACCATCAGCATGGTCTTGACCTTGCTGGGATCCTTACCACCGTCGACGAAGGTGGGATCGTCGAGGACCGAGCGGAACTTCCCGGTGGTGAAGTCCGCCAGGGCGCTGACGGCCTTCTTGTTGCGCAGCATCGACTTGGGGGTGAAGACCACCTGGGGGCGCTTGATGCCGTCGGTGGCGTGGCGGCGCATGAGGTGGAAGTAGTTCGCCGGCGTCGACGGCTGGGCGACGGTCATCGAGCCCTCTGCACAGAGCTGCAGGAACCGCTCGATACGCCCGGACGTGTGGTCGGGACCCATGCCCTCGTGGCCGTGCGGCAGGAGCAGGGTGACAGAGGACTTCTGTCCCCACTTGGCCTCACCCGAGGAGATGTACTCGTCGATGATGGTCTGGGCGCCGTTGACGAAGTCGCCGAACTGCGCCTCCCACATCACCAACGCCTCCGGGTCGCCGACCGAGTAGCCGTACTCGAAGCCGACGCCGGCGTACTCGGTGAGCGCGGAGTTCCAGACCTCGAAGCGCCCCTCGGCGTCCTCGAGGTTCTGGAGCGGCGAGTAGGTCTCGGAGGTGGTCTTGTCGACCACCACGACGTGCCGCTGGGTGAACGTTCCACGCTGGGAGTCCTGGCCGGCGAGACGGACCGTCCGGCCCTCCTGGACCAGTGAACCGATGGCCAGCAACTCGGCGAACGCCCAGTCGATATTGCCGTTGTAGGCCATCTTCTGGCGCGCCTCGTAGACCGGCTTGACCCGCGAGTGGATGTGGAAATCCTCCGGGAGGTTCCCGAACGCGTCGCCGATCGAGTGGATGACCGACTCGTCCACCGCCGTGACCAGTCGCTTGGGCAGCGGTTGATCGGGTTCGATGGACTTGGACGCCTTGACCGGGTGCTTCTCGAGCTCGCGGACCTCGTTGAAGACCCGCTCGAGCTGACCCTGGAAGTCCCGGAGGGCGTTCTCCGCCTCCTTCTCGGTGATGTCGCCGCGACCGACCAGATCGTAGGTGTAGGACTGGCGGACGCTCTTCTTGCCGTCGATCACCTCGTACATCCGGGGCTGTGTCATCGACGGGTCGTCGGCCTCGTTGTGTCCACGTCGGCGGTAGCAGACGAGATCGATCACGACGTCCTTCTTGAACTGCTGGCGGAAGTCCATCGCCAGCCGCGCCACGCGGACGCACGCCTCCGGGTCGTCGCCGTTGACGTGGAAGATCGGCGCGCCGACCATCTTGGCGACGTCGGTGCAGTACTGGCTCGACCGTCCGGCCTCGGGCGCGGTCGTGAACCCGATCTGGTTGTTGACGACGATGTGGATCGTGCCGCCGGTGCGGTAGCCGTCGATGAGGGACAGGTTGAGCGTCTCCGCGACCACTCCCTGACCGGCGAAGGCCGCGTCACCGTGGAGCATGAGCGGCACGACCGGGTACTCGGAACGCCATTCCGGGTCCTCGATGAGATCCTGCTTGGCCCGCACGATCCCCTCCAGGACCGGGTCGACGGCCTCGAGGTGTGACGGGTTGGCGGTGAGCGAGACCTTGATCTCGTTCTCGCCGAACATCTGGTACTGGATGCCCTCGGCGCCGAGGTGGTACTTGACGTCACCCGAGCCGTGAGCAGCCGAGGGGTCCATGTTGCCCTCGAACTCGGTGAAGATCTGCCGGTACGGCTTGCCCACGATGTTGGCGAGGACGTTGAGGCGGCCGCGGTGCGGCATCCCGATCACGACCTCGTCGAGCGCGAACTCGGCGGCCTCGTCGATCACCGCGTCCATCATGGGGATGACGGACTCGGCGCCCTCCAGCGAGAACCGCTTCTGGCCGACGTACTTGGTCTGCAGGAAGGTCTCGAACGCCTCTGCGGCGTTGACCTTGGACAGGATGTACTTCTGTTCGGCGACCGTCGGCTTGTCGTCGACGCCCTCGAGGCGTTCCTGGATCCACTGCCGCTGTTCGTTCTCGAGGATGTGGGTGTACTCGATGCCGATCTTGCGGCAGTACGCCGCGCGCAGCGCCGAGAGCACGTCGCGCAGGCGCATCTTGTCCTTGCCGACGAATCCGCCGACGGAGAACTTGCGGTCCAGGTCCCACAGGGTCAGCTCGTGTGAATTGACGTCGAGGTCCGGGTGGAAGGTGCGGCGACGCTGTGCGTGCCTGCCGTCCAGCGGATCGATGTCGGCCATGAGGTGACCGCGGTCGCGGTAGGCCGCGATGAGCTCGAGGACCCGGGCGTCCTTGTCCACGCGCGGGTCGGTGATGTCCTGACGCCACCGGACCGGCTCGTAGGGGATGCCGAGGACGTCGAAGATCTCGTCGTAGAACTCGTCGGCGAGCAGGAGACGGTGGATCTCACGCAGGAACTCGCCGGACTCCGCACCCTGGATGATCCGGTGGTCGTAGGTCGAGGTGAGCGTGGTGATCTTGCCGATGGCGTTGTTGGCCAGCTGCTCGTCGCTCGCACCCTGGAACTCGGCCGGGTATTCCATCGCGCCGACGCCGAGGATGGCGCCCTGACCCACGGTGAGACGCGGCACCGAGTGGACGGTGCCGATACCGCCGGGGTTGGTCAGTGAGATGGTGACGCCCGAGAAGTCCTCCATCGTCAGCTTGCCGATGCGGGCGCGGGACACGATGTCCTCGTAGGAGTCGAGGAAGCCGCGGAAGTCCAGCTTCTCGCAGTTCCTGATGGCGGCCACGACGAGGGTGCGCCCCGCCTTGGTCTTCATGTCGATCGCCAGGCCCAGGTTGATCCCGTTCGGGGTCACGACGTTGGGCTTGCCGTCGATCTCCTCGAAGTAGTTGTTCATGTTGGGGTAGGCCTTGATGGCCTGCACCATCGCGTACCCGATGAGGTGGGTGAAGGAGATCTTGCCGCCGTGCGTGCGCTTGAGGTGGTTGTTGATGACGACCCGGTTGTCGATCATCAGCTTGGCCGGTATCGCACGGACCGAGGTGGCCGTGGGCAACGTCAGCGACGCGTTCATGTTCTTGACGATGGCGTTGGCGGGGCCGCGCAGAACCTTGTTCTCGGGCTCCTCGGGAGGCGAGTACTCGGGGGGCGTCGTCCGTTTAGCGGCGGGCGCCGCCGGCTTGCCACGCGACTCGGGCGTCCGCACCGGGGCGGGCACACCCTGCCCACGGGCCTTGCGACCGGGGGAGCTGTCGCTGGAGGGCTTGGCGGCCACGTCCTCGGCCGACGAATCGGGGGTCATGTCCGAGACGGTCAGCTCCGAGGTCTTCTGGGTGTTCGCGTCGGGGGTGGCGTTGTCGCCTCCGGACTTGCCGGTGGAGACCTTCTTGCCGCTCTTCCCACCGCTGTTCTTCCCGCCACTGGTCTTGCCACCACTGTTCTCGCCCCCAGCGCGTGCCTCACCCCCGTCCGCAGTGGCACTGGCACCGGCCGAGCCGTTCGACGAACTACGACCGTCGGCGGCCCCGGGGTTCGCGTCGAAGAACTCGTGCCAGGACTTGTCCACGGAGGACGGGTCCTTGGAGAACCGCTCGTACATCTCGTCGACGAGCCACTGGTTCTGTCCGAACTGTGAGACGGTGTTGCTCACGATGCTGTGGTGCCTTCCTGATCTGTGGTGGGTTTCACACGCAATGAACCCAGGCTAGACCTTCTGCGCGATCTCGGCCTTCCGATCTCACCTGACAGGGGGATGCGGGGCGCTCGACGGCCGGGGGTCAGGCCGCGGGCCAGCTGTCCGGAGGCGTCCCGAAGGTGGTCGCGGCCGCGTTCACGACGGTCC
>JBKBUP010000080.1:0-10970 GCA_046289795.1 Dietzia sp.
TGGTACTCCGAGCCGTGGTGGGCCTCCGCCCTGCACACCGGCGTGTGGATGATGGGCTCGATGCTCATGTTCAACATGATGTTCGCCGGGATGTCGGGCATCGGCTACTCCGGCGAGGACTTCGCGTCCGGGGTCGGCGAAGGCGGCGTCGACGTGGGAGGTGGCGACGGCGGCGAGGGGTTCTTCGACGGCGGACTCATGGGCGGAGACGGCGGCGGCGGCGACGCGGGCGGCGACGGTGGCGGATTCTTCGACGGCGGCCTGTTCGGCGGCGACGGCGGAGGAGACGGCGGCGGGGGCTTCTTCGACGGCGGCCTGTTCGGCGGCGACGGCGGGGGCTTCTTCGACTTCTGACCCGGCCGCGTCAGCCGCAGGAGGCCAGGACCCGCTCCATGGCCTCGTGCTCGGCCGGGGTCACCCAGAGTCCGTAGCGCTCCTTGACCAGGATCTGCCGCGAGACCATGGAGCAGCGGAACTCCCGGCGCGGCGGGAGCCAGGTGGCCGCGTCACCGTCGCTCTTGCTCTGGTTGGCGTGACCCGCCACCGCCAGTAGGTTGAGCGGGTCGTTGGCGAAGTCGCGCCGCTGGTCGGGAGTGAGTTGCTGGGCGCCCTTCTGCCACGCGTCCGACAGCGCCACCACGTGGTCGATCTGCACTGCTGTCGAGGTGTCCTGACCTCGCTCGAACTCGATCCGCTCCCCGGTGTAGGGCCCGTACAGCACCCCGGTGAGCACCACACAGTCCCGGGTTCCCGGCCGCACCGTGATGTCCTGCAGGTCGCGCCGCAGGATGTCGTTGCGAGTGTCGCAACCGTTGCGTCCGAACTCCACGGAGACGTCGTCGGACCACGCCTGCCCGAACAGGTCGCGGTCGTATCCGGTCTTGGGCGCGCGACCCTTAATCTCCAGTTGGGGCAGCGCCAACCGCGCGGACGCGACCATGGGATCACCCGGCGGGACGGCCTCCGGCGGCGCCGGCTCGGGGGCGGGCGGGGCCGCCGGGTCCGACATCGGTGGTGGGGGCGGTGGGGCCAGGGACGACGACGAGACGGGCATCCCGACACCTCCGCCGCCCGTGCCCTGTTCGACATCCGCGCACCGACCCAACCCGGCCAGGACGAGGACCGCCAACACCGAGACCACTGTGACGCGAGTGGTACGGGTGGCTCGAGGGGTTCTTGATGCCATGCACGCACCCTAGCGACACCCTCCGACACCGAGGCCCTCCGGACGGTTACGCTGACGCCGATGCCGTCCGTGACCGACCCCCAGCAGACAGCCCACGACCCGGCGCGTGCCGGGTCGCGACGGCGGGGTCCCGGGGTGGTTTCGGCGAGCGTGCTGGCGGCGTGCGTGGTGGTCGTCGTGGCGTTCACCGCCATCCGGACCTGGGTGGCGGCCGCAGGCTGGTTCTACTGGGACGATCTGATCCTGCACGGGAAGGCCGCCGCGCACCGGTTCCCGGATCCGGGGCTCCTGCTCGCCGACCACGACGGCCACCTGATGCCCGGAGGGATGGCACTGGCGTGGGTCGCCGCCCACGTGGCCCCGCTCGACTTCCGTCTGCCGCTGGCCCAGATCGCGGTGCTCCAACTGGCCGCGGGCGCCGCGCTCGCACGGATGATGTGGGTGCTGCTTCGAGGGCGGCCGATCCTGCTAGTCCCGCTCGTCGCGACCCTCGCGATTCCCCTGGGCCTGCCGGCTGCCACGTGGTGGGCGGCCGCGCTCAACGCGCTGCCGCTCACCGCCGCGATGGCGTGGTCGGTGGCCTCGACGATCCGGCTCGCCGAGACGGGGCGCCGGCGTCACGCCGTCGGGGCGACCGTGGCCACGGTGGTGGGCCTGCTGTTCGTGGAGAAGGCGCTGATCATCCCGGTGGTCGCGGCTGCCGTCCTGGTGGGCTGGTGGTGGGTCGGCCGGAGTGGGTCGGTGAACCCTCGCGAGATCTGGCGGCGGACACGGTGGGCCTGGGCTGCCCAGGGGGCCGTGCTCGTGGTGTGGGCGGCGGTCTTCGTCGTCGTCGTCGGTCGTCTCGGGGGTCGGGGATCGTTCGGGGAGGCAGAGGGCACGCGCCCGGGGTTCCCGGCCCTGGTGGATCACGCCTACCGACTGGCCGTCGTCCCGACACTGGGAGGTGGCCCGTGGCGGTGGGACCGGTGGCACCCGGGGCCGCCCATGGCAGACCCTCCGGTCGCCGCCGTACTCCTCGGCGTCCTGGCGTGCGCCGGGGTGCTGGCGTGGTCTCTCGCCACCCGTCGTCGCACCGGGGCCGTCTGGGTGGCGGTCGCGCTGTACCCGCTGATCTCGGTGGTGCTGGTCGCCGTGGGGCGGGCGGGCCCGGACAGCGCGGCGGAGATCGTCCAGACCCTCCGGTACCACGCCGAGGCCCCTGTGGTCCTGGGCGCCGCCGCGGCGCTGGCGTTGTCGGCCCCGCGGCGTGGCACCGTCGCCTCCAGGCCCGGGGTGACGACGGCGGGCGCGGTGGCGCTCATCGCACTGCTCGCCTCCTCGGCGGTCTCGACCGTCACCTACCGGCAGACGTGGGCCGAGCAACCCTCCCGTGACTACGCCCTCCCGCTGCTCGAGACCCTGCGTGACCGCAGCGCCCCCCTGCTCGATCAGGATCTCCCGCTCGAGGTCCTCCTCCCCGTCACCGCACCGGCGCACAGGCTCTCGTCGTTGTTGAAGGGTGTCCCCGGGGTCCCGCCGGTGGCCGAGTGGACGACCGGTCCGGTCGTGATCGACGCCCTCGGCGCCCTGCATCCGGCCGAGGTCGTCGCGCTGCGCACGATCCCCCAGGGGCCCGATCCCGACTGCGGGTACCGGGTCACCGCGGGCGGCACCCGGATCCCGCTCGACGGCCCCCTGATCGACCGGGACTGGATGGTCCAGCTCAATCTCTTCGCCGATGCGGACGGCGAGGTGGGCGTCCGGCTCGACGAGGGCGGGGAGACCACGGTGCCGGTGCCGGCGGGCCTCGGAACGGTCTTCGTCCGCGTCGAGGGAGGGGGCACCGGGCTGACCGTCTCCCCACGCGGGGGGGTCTCGGAGCTGTGCGTGGGCAGCGGACCGGTCGGACTACTCGTGCCGCGCTGAGGTCCCCGGGGCGGGTGACCCATAATGGGCGGATCGGATGAGGACGACAGGGACGGAGGCGGGTCATCGACATCGCGATGGTCATGCTGACCCTCACCGCACTCCTCGTGGTCCCCGGGCTGATCGTGGGACTGGCCGCCCGGCTACCCCTCCGGCTGGCGGTGGGCACGTCGATCCCCGTCTCCGCAGGGATCGTCACGATCGCCACCTATGCGTACGGCCGGTCGGGAGTGCCCTGGTCCCTGGGCGCGTTCGCGGTCGCCACAGCGATCACCGCGGTGCTCGTCGGGCTGGTGGGACTGTCCATCTCCGGGTCGGTCTGGATGTGGCGGCGTCGGAGAAGCCCGAGAGGCCGGAGACGCCCGAGAGGCCGGACGGGCCGGGCAGGTCGCGCGGCCGAGCGCCTTGAGCGCCGACGCTCCCGGTGGTGGCTGCTGCCGGCCGCGTCGGTCCTGGTGAGCGCGTGGCTGATCGGGCAGATGATCATCACCGAGCTCTCCGCCACCCCGGGCGGCACGGCGAACGTCTTCCAGGGGTGGGACGCCCACTGGCACGCCAACTACATCCAGTTCATCCACGAGACGGGCCTGGCGTCGCCCGACCAGGCGGGCGAGCTGCGCCACCCGGAGAACGGGGCCACCCTCTACTACCCGAGCACCTGGCACTCGGTCGCCGCCCTGGTCATGGGACTGCGCGGCATCGGGGCGGTCGAGACCTACAACCTGGTGCAGATCGGCACCATGGCGGTGGCGTTCCCGCTCGGTGTGGCCGCACTGGCCTGGCTCATCACCCACCGCCGGTTCTCCCGGACGGCCGTCGCCACCTCGGCGGCCGTCGCCGCGATGGCCACCCCGCTGTTCCCCGGACTGCCGTTCGTCGAGGTCATGGTGGCCGCCACCCCGTCCGGGGTGGCCAACGGACTGGCGGGCCTGGTGGCCGCGGTGGTGGTGGCCGCGCTGGCCGACCGCCGTCTCGTGCCCGCCGCCGCGCTCGGTCTGGTCGGCATCAGCGGTGTCCACCCGTCGGCGATGGTCACCGCCGGGGTGTTCGTCTTGTTCTGGTGGTTGTTCGAGGGGCTGTGGCGGCCGGTGAAGGGGCGCCTGCGGGATTTCCTCGTGCTGGCCGGGATCGGCCTCGCGGGTGTGCTCACCCTGCTGCCGCAGGTCCTCACCGTCTCCGAGGACGCGGACGAGATCTCGGCCTTCGAGTTCGAGATCAACGCCGACCGGGCAGCCGTCTGGGGCAGGGCGCTGGCCCTACAGGTGCGTCACGTCCAGGACTGGGGAGTGCGCTGGGTGCTGCTGGCCCTCGCGGTGCTGGGTGTGATCGTCATGCTCCGCCGACTCGTGCTGTGGCCGATCCTGCTGTGGGGCGGGCTGTTGGTGGTGTGCGTCAACTCCATGAGCACCTTCGGCAACTGGACCGGCGGCGCGCTCCGCGGGATCGGGAGCATCTACTACAACGACCCGCGCCGGATCGGGGTGATCATGGCGATCGTCGTGGCGGCCGCCGTCGGCGTGGGCGTGGGGGTGACTGTCCAGGCACTGGCCGGCTGGTCGGCGCGGTTGATCGACCCGATCACCGACCCGCGCGGGACCGGTGCGGCAGGCCTGCGGGTCGCGGTCGCACTGGCCGCGCTGGTGGCCACCGGGTCGTGGGTCGTCCAGGCCTCGCCCGAGTACGCCTCGGCGGCGGGCGCGAACCAGCGCTCGGGCCGGATGGTCGACAGTCACGATCTGCGTGCCTTCGGGTGGCTCTCCGAGCAGCCGCAGGCGTACTCGGGCCTGATCTACACCAACCCCGACGAGGGGTCGGGGTGGATGTACGCCACCGACGGGCTGCCCTCCACGGCACGCCACTACCTCCAGTCGGGTGCGACCACTCCTCTCACCAGCTTCCTGTTCCACACCATGGACCGGGCCGGGACCGACCCTCGTGTCGACGACGCGCTCGACGAACTCGGCGTGACCTACGTGTACGTCAGCCCGCCGAACTACTGGGGATTCCAGAAGCCCAACGAACACCTGCTCCGGCTCGACCAGGCCCCGGGCCTGGTCAAGGTCTACTCGGACTCCCAGGTACGGATCTTCGCCGTCCGTGCCGCCTTCACGGAGGGTGAGATCGCCCGGATACTCGCCGACTCGCCGTTCCCGCCCGACGGACGTACCCCGCTGACCCGCGCCACCGCGCTGTACGGCCAGGAGTGACCGACCCCCACGGGGGTCGGGTCGTATCCTTGGGGCTGTCGTCCGACAGGGCGCCGCGGCGGGGTCGCCGCACACCGGGAGGGGATCGGAATGAGGACACTCGTGACGGGTGGGGCCGGGTTCATCGGGTCGACCCTGGTGGACCGCTTGCTGTCCGAGGGGCACGAGGTGACCGTCGTGGACGACCTGTCCCGGGGTCGGCTGGAGAACCTCACCGGCGCTCGCGGGGCCGGTTCCCGGTTCGCCTTCCATCAGTTGGACCTCACCGACCCGGCAATCGCTGACCTGATGGCGGAGGTCGCGCCCGAGGTCGTATTCCATCTGGCCGCGCAGATCGACGTCCGCCTGTCGGTGGAGGACCCGGTGCACGACGCCGAGGTCAACGTGGTGGGCACCGTCCGGCTGGCCGAGGCCGCCCGACGGGCCGGGGTGCGGCGGATCGTCTTCACCTCCTCGGGAGGATCGATCTACGGCCCCGTCACCGACCTGCCGGTGGCCGAGTCCCGGCCGGTGGACCCGATGAGCCCGTACGCGGCGGGCAAGGTCGCCGGCGAGGTCTACCTCGAGATGTTCGCCAAGCTGTACGGCATCGAGTGGGCGGGCGTGGCGCCGGCCAACGTGTACGGACCGCGCCAGGACCCGCACGGTGAGGCCGGGGTGGTGGCGATCTTCTCCCAGCGCCTGCTGGCCGGCCAGCCGACCCGGGTCTTCGGGGACGGTGGCAACACCCGCGACTACGTGTTCGTCGACGACGTGGTCGACGCCTTCGTGCGCGCCGCGACCGTTCCGGCCGCCGCCGGACTGCGCTTCAACGTGGGCACCGGCGTCGAGACCAGCGACCGCGGGCTGCACACCCTGGTGGCCGAGGCGGCGGGGTCGGAGGACGACCCCGAGTACGCCCCCGCCCGCCTGGGTGACGTCGCACGTTCGGCACTGGACGCCGGTCGCGCCGCCGAGGTGCTGGGCTGGACGCCGCAGGTCCCGATCAGTGAGGGCGTCGCCCGCACCGTGGACTACTTCCGGGGTTGAGTCCCGGCACCCTGTCACGCCCACCCCGGCCAATACGTCCGGGCGTCGGTCAGGCCCGTACACCCGGGGCGTCGATCAGCCGGCGTCGTCCGCCGTCGCCCGACCCTCGTCGGCGGCCCCGGTCCCGACCTCGGCGGCGGGTGCCTGCTGCGCCGCGTTCGGCTGCGGTAGGAACGGGCGCACCAGGTCGACGAGTCCCGGGAGGACGCCCCCCGGCGCGGGGCCGGGCTCGACCGGCTGGGTGATCTCCTGTTCCGAGGGCTCCACGGCGGCGTCCCCGGAGGGTTCCCCTGCGGTGCCGTCCCCGCCTGTGGTCGGTGTGCTCGGGGCCGACACCTGGGACTGCGCCGGCGACTGGACGACCGGCTGCGGGGCGGTGGCAGCGAGGGGCGCTGCTGGTGTGGGCACGGAGACCTCGGTCGGCGCGATCGCCGCGGTCTCCACCTCGACCGGGGCAGAGGGCTCGAGGCTCTCGGAGGGATCCCCGGTCGATCCGGGTGTGCTGCTCCCGGTGGCCCGCTCGGAGGTGCTCACGGCGACCGGCTCGGGCGTGGCGTGTGCGGTCTGAGCGGTGTTGACCTGCTCGCGCGCCCGCTCGACCGCCTGTGCGCTGCGGTGCGAGTCGTACCAGAGGCCGGTCGAGATCAGACCGACGGACACCACACCCAGCGCGCCCATTCCCAGAGCGGTGACCGAGGGGCGGGAGAAACGGGTGTCGAGCGGAGCCATGGGCCCCAGTATCAGTCACCCCCGGTGCGGACGACAACCCCGTGCCCCGCCGCGCGTGTCGACACCGGAACCGGGACAAGGCGTTCCGGCGACTCCCACAGGACCTCCGCGTCGCCGTACGGGTCGTGTGCCCGGTGGAGCCACAGTCCGCTGACGTGACGCCACACGGTGGGCAGGACCCGCCCGTCGTCACCCCGCCGGACGCGGGTGTGCCGGGCACGGATCTCGCGGTCACGCCAGAGCGGTACCTGGCCGCCGAGCATCACGGTGAGCATCGCGTCGAACGCGCCGCAGCCACGGTCGAACACCCCACCGTGCCCGCGCGTGCCGTAGACGGGGGTGCCGTCGGCGAAGTACCCGGTGTCCAGGCGGACGGCGCCATCGGCGAGGTCGGAGGTGGACCAGCTCCGTCGCAGGCCTGACCTGACCTGCAGCAGCTCCACGGGGTCACCGGGGGCGGTGAACGAGAACCGGCGCACCGGGCCCGGGGAGCGCCAGTCGGCCGGCCCGGACACGCCCACCCCGAGGTCCGGGGATTCGGCGTAGATCACCCGGTCGGCGCGCAACCCGAGCCGCTCCGCGGTCCCGACGATCCGCCCACCGTAGGAGTGGCCCACCACGGTCAGCGCGGCGCCCGGGCACTCGATCTCCATCACGCGGTCCACCTCCCGGCAGAACCGGACCAGGCGGGGCGCCATCGCCTCGGCATACCGTGGCCGACCCCCGTCGGCCATGATGTCCTGCGGGAACTCGCCGTCGAGGAACGCCACCACGGCCAGCCGGCCGCCGCCGGCCTCGACCAGGTCGACCGCGACGTCGGTGTTGACGTGGGACATGTCGAGGTTGGTGCCCGTGCCGGGGACGTAGACCGCGACCGCCTCGGTGCGCGGGCCGAGGTCGCCCACCACCTCGATCATCCGACCTCCCCGCCGGGCGGAGAACCCCACGAACGACCGGCGTCGGCGGCCGTCCCGCCGCGCCATGGTCTCCAAGCGCCCGATCCTGGGGCTCCACGGCGTCCCGGCCAGTTGCTCGCGGTGCAGCGCCCGGCGCACCGCGACGGCGTTCGCGCGCGCCCGGACCGCCCACGGGACGCCGTAGGTCCCGCCGACGGCCTCCGGCTCGGCCAGCGCGAGCAGTCGCCGGTCGGCGGTGCCCAGGTGTTCGACGCTCGAGTACACCTGATCGGGCGTGGCCCCGGACCAGGCCGCGACGGTGGCCCGGGTGTCGAGGCTGCCGGCGCCCGAGCGCTCGGGCGGACCCGTCCCGGCCATCCGGGACAGGTCGGTGAACGCGTTGTCGACGGCCCGGTCCAGTGACGCGCGCAGGCGGTCGCGGTCGGCGAGGGCAAACGGGTCCGGACCATCCAGGTCGGCCCAGAGATCCTCGGCGAGCTCGACGAGCCGGTACACGCCTGCCAGGAACTCGTCAACCCCCCTGGCCTCGCCGTCGACGGCGTCGGTCAGGGCGGTCAGGGCGGGCGAGCGGGTCGGTGACGACGCCAGTGCGTCCCGCGCCGTGGTGAGCGCGTCCCGGGCGGCCACCAGCCGGGAAGCCAGCTCGAGCAGACGCCGCACCTGCTCGGGTGGCGGGTTCTCCGGCAGTGCACCGGTCATCTGGGTCGCCGTGTCGGCTGGGTGTCGGCCAGTGCCGTCACCGCCCGCGCGGCCGAGGCCTCCGACGTCGTGCCGTCGGCCAGCGATCGGGCCACTTCGGTCAGTCGGGCGACCCTGGCGACGGCGGGGGCCAGGAGGGTGCGCACCTCGTCGTCGTCGATCCCCGGACGGGTCGCGACCCTCCCGCCCGGGGCGAGCGACTGCGGGGGAGGGGTACCCGGGGCCGGGTCGCGAGGGTCGAGGGCGGCGTCGAGTCGCGCCCGCGCCAGCTCGAGCCGGCGCACGAGCCGGTCGGCCTCGCCGCGGACGTCCGCGTCACGGGCCGGCCTCCCGGTCACCGTCGCAGGCGGTCGTCGTCGTCCGCGGCGGGCATCACCGCGGTCGCGTCGGGCTGGTCCTCCGGCCGCACCGCGTTCTGCAGCGCGATCGTCCGGGCCAACCGGGCGTAGCGCAGTTCCTGCTCGCGGAACCGTACGTAGGTGGAGACGGTGACAAAGGCGAAGCCCATGACCAGCGCGTACAGCACCAGGTCGGTGCCTCGCTGGACGCCCAGCGTGTTGGCCACCACCGTGAGGTCGTCCGGCCGCAGCACGGCGTACACCATGAACACCACGAACAGCACGAAGCCGATCTTGACGCCGGCCTTGGCCCGCGCCTTGCGGCGGTTGGCCAGGAAGAACGCCACCAGCGCGGCGCCGGCGAGCAACAGAAGTGCCTTGATCATCGGGGCAGCCTCCTTCCCACGAAACCGTCCGAGAGGATGTTGATCCCGTTGAGCAGCGACTGACCCTTCGACATGGAGTACTCGGTGTAGAGGATGTCGACGGGCTGTTCGGCCACGCGCCACCCACGGCTGTCCATGAGTTCCACGAACTCGCTGGCGTGACTCATGCCGTTCATGCGCAGGTTGAGGTCGTCCGCGACCCGACGGTTGAACACCCGCAGTCCGTTGTGGGCGTCGGTCAGGCCGAGCCTCCGGGTGCGTGGGCTGAGCAGGACGACGGTCTTCAGGACGATCCGCTTGATCAGCGGGACCTGGTCGCCCTCGCGGCGTGGGCGGCCGAAGCGGGTGCCCACCACGATGTCCACCGGCTCGCTGCGCACCCGCTCGACCATCGCGAGCACATCCTTGACCTGGTGCTGGCCGTCGGCGTCGAAGGTCACGAAGTAGCGGGCGCCGGGCTGCGCGCGGGCATACTCGACACCGGTCTGGATCGCGGCCCCCTGCCCGAGGTTGACCGGGTGGCGGACCAGGTGTGCGCCCGCGCTGTGGATCGCCGCGGCCGACTCGTCGGCCGATCCGTCGTCCACGGCCACGATGTTCGGGAACGTCTCGCGTGCGCCGCTGAGGACGTCCTCGATCACGGTGCCCTCGTTGAAGCAGGGGACGACCAGCCAGACGTCACGGTTGTGCACCGGGCCGTCCGGGCCCGCGTGGCCCCCGGCCGTGTCGCCGTGCCCTGGAAGTCGCTCACTGTTACTGCTCATCGCCGGTCGATACTATGCGATCGAACGGAAAACACGGTGACGAGAAGGACGGCGGTTCCCCGATGGCCATCGATGTGATGCTCCCCTACTACGGGGACGTGGGCCACTTCAAGAAGGCGGTGGACAGTGTCCTCGCCCAGACCTACCGGGACTTCCGACTGGTCGTGGTGGACGACGGCTACCCGGATCCGGAGCCGGCCCGCTACATGGGGGAGATCGCCGCGCGCGACGAGCGGGTGACCTACCAGAAGAACGAGACCAACCTCGGCGCCAACGGCAACTACCGCAAGTGTCTGGGGCTGGTCACCGCGCCGATCGTCGTGGTGATGGGTGCCGACGACGTCATGCTGCCCAACTACCTGCAGGTGGTGGCCGACGGGTTCGAGGCCGTTCCCGACGCGGCGGTGATGGAGGTCGGCGTCAACGTGATCGACGAGCACGGCGCCCCCGTGCGGCCCCTGTCGGACACGGTCAAGTCGTTCACCCAGCCCAAGTCCGACGGGCGGACGGTCCTTCACGGCGAGAAGCTCATGACCTCGCTCATGCACGGCAACTGGACCTACTTCCCGTCGCTGGCGTGGAACTCCGAGTGGATCGGCCGGATCGGGTTCCGCGAGGGGCTCGACGTGGTGCAGGACCTGGCACTGCTGGTCGACGTGATCACCGGCGGCGGCCACATGGTCTACGACCCGACGCTGGCGTTTCTCTATCGCCGCCACTCCGCGTCCGATTCCTCTGTCCGGGCGCTCGACGGCCGCCGATTCGATGAGGAGGCCCGGTTCTTCGCAAGTGAGGCCGACGCGTTCG
>JBKBUP010000081.1:0-10943 GCA_046289795.1 Dietzia sp.
CTACCCGAAGTACGCGACCGACGAGGCGCCGATCTACCCGCTGTACGCCACCGAGATCTACGCCGGTTCGGCGATCATGCTGCTGGCGATGAGCATGCTGGGCCTGCCCATCACGGCGCTCGCCTTCTACAGGGACGACATGGACGTCTCCCTCGGTCTGGTCGTGGCCGCTGTCGTTGCCACCGTCGTCGTCTTCGTCATCGGACTCGCGGTGTGCATGCTCGGGTTCCGTAAGTACGGACGCAAGGACGCACACTGACGCTCGACCCGGTCACCGCGGCGGGCGGGCCCGCTCTGATGGCGGGCGACCCGGCAACCGATGCGGAGCGCAGGGCTGCCCTCCGCCGCATGAAGCTGGTCGCGACGGGTTTCCTGGTCGTCGCCGGGATCATCTTCCTCTTCGCCGAGTACTCGCTGTCCAACGGCGCCGGTGCATGGGCCGGATACGTGCGCGCGGCCTCCGAGGCCGGGATGATCGGCGGGCTCGCGGACTGGTTCGCCGTCACCGCGCTCTTCCGGCACCCGCTGCGAATACCCATTCCCCACACGGCGCTGATCCCCAAGAAGAAGGACCAGCTCGGCACGTCGCTGGGCACCTTCGTCGGGGAGAACTTCCTCGATCCCGACATGGTGAGCGAGAAGGTCCGCAGCGCCCGGATCCCCGCCCGCGCGGGCGAGTGGCTGCAGGACGAGGGCCACCGTGAGATCGCCTCCGACCAGGCGGCCAAGGCCATCCGGTCGGTCCTGGCGGTGCTGCGCGACGAGGACGCCACGGCGATCATCGAGCGGACCATCGTCGCGCGGATCGCCGAGCCGAAGTGGGGACCGCCGGCGGGCCGAATCCTCGCCGAACTCCTCGACGAGGGCCGCCACCTCCCCCTTCTCGATCTGATGGCCGACCGCACCCACGGGTGGGTCGAGGCCAACCCGGAGACCATCGACCGCTGGGTCCGCGAGAAGGCGCCCACCTGGGCTCCGCAGTTCGTCAACGAGCTCCTCTCGGACCGCGCGTACCGCGAACTGCTCGAGTGGACCTGGCAGATCAAGGTCGACAAGCAGCACGCTGTCCGCCTCGCCCTGATCGGGTTCGTCGAGGACTTCGCCCGCGACCTCCAGCAGGACCCGGCGACCATGGACAAGCTCGAGATCTTCAAGGCGGAGGTGATGAACCGCGAGGAGGTCCGTCGGGCCGCAGCCTCCGCGTGGACGGCCGCCAAGCGGATGATCGTCGAGGCCACCGAGGACTCCTCCTCGACCCTCCGGGTCAAGATCGACGACCTCCTGCGTCGGTTGGCCGATCTCCTCGTCGACGACGAGAAGGTCCGCGCCCGCCTCGACGACTACATGACCCGCACCGCGGCGTACGTGGCCGTGAACTACTCCGGCGAGGTGACCTCGATCATCGCGGAGACGGTCGAGCGGTGGGACGCCGACGAGGCGTCCGAGAAGATCGAGTTGCTCGCCGGTAAGGACCTGCAGTTCATCCGCATCAACGGCACCCTCGTGGGAGCTCTCGTGGGCCTGGTCATCCACCAGTTCACCCTGCTCGTCTTCTGACGCACACCCCCGCCCGGCGGTCAACACGCCTGTGAGCCATCACACCGCTCCTACCGCTTGCTGTAGCTAGCACTCGTTGCTAGCGTTGTCTGTAGACGACGTGAGACGGACGGCGAGAGGAGGTGGACTCCATGGCCGACAAGAGTGGCCGGGAGAAGGATCGCAAGACCGGGTCCACCCCCGCGCAGACGGTCGAACCGACCGCCGCCACCCTCGCGCGGAGGGCCAAGCCGACAGGCGAGGTCCCCCGTCACGGCGACGTCGCCCTACAGGGTGACGACGACAAGCGTTCGTCCGAGTCGCAGGACATCGGGTCGTTCATCCGCTCGCAGCGGGAGGCCGCCGAGGTGTCCATCCGGCAGCTCGCCGAGCGTGCCGGCGTCTCGAATCCGTATCTGAGTCAGATCGAGCGGGGGCTACGCAAGCCGTCCGCTGAGGTACTGGGTCAGATCGCACGAGGTCTGAGGTTGTCCGCCGAGGTGCTCTACGCACGCGCCGGGATCCTCGAACTGAAGGAGGGGAGTCCGGTGCGGGATGCCATCCTCACCGCCCCCGACCTCACCGAGCGTCAGAGGGAGGTTCTCGTGGAGATCTACGAGTCGTTCCGAACGAACAACGCGACCGCAGCCGATCAGGTCGTCGACGTGCACTGAGCCCGTCCGACGGCGGCCCCGCAGGGCCACGTGACATCCCAACCCAGAACACCTGCATGACAACGAACAAGGAGTCGACATGAGCCAGAAGAAGCCCGTTTCCAAGAAGACCCCCGCCCAGGCCGCGGCCGCGCAGGCCGAGTCACAGGCCAACCCGAAGGACAACGCGCCGGGCGGCCCGCTCGGCCAGGCGCTGTCCGCCGTGCGTACCCCGGTCTACGCCTACGTCGGCGTCAACGACCTCGCGGTGCAGGCGGTATCCGGTCTGGTCTCCGACCTCCGTCGTCGCGCGGAGGAGGCCGTCACCGATGCCCAGAGCAAGGTGAACGAGCGCGTCTCCGACGTGCAGAACCGGGTCACGGAGCGCGTCGCCGACGTGCAGAACCGCGTCACCGAGGTTCCCGATCGCGTTCAGGCGCTGCCGTCCGAGGTCGAGGAGCTGGTGAACCGGTTCCGCCCCGAGGAGCTGCGCAAGGTCGCCGACGCCTACGTCGAGGTCGCTGCCGGGATCTACGGTGGACTCGCCGCCCGTGGTGAGGACGTGGTGTCCCGTCTGCGCGAGGAGAACCCGCAGCTCGAGGCCGGCCTGGCCCGTGTCAACGAGCAGGTCGCCCGCGCCGCAGGTGCGATGGAGGAGCAGGTCGAGCTCGGCGAGGACGCCCTCGGTACGGTGGCCCGCCAGACCCGCTCGATCGGCGTGAAGGCCGCGGGCCGCGTCTCCAAGGCCGCCCGTCAGGCCGCCGAGGAGGCCGGCGCGACCGCCGACAAGGCCGCCGACAAGGTCGAGGACGCCGCGTACGCGGTGTCGGACGAGGTCCAGAGCGGTGCCGCGAAGGTCGAGGCCCAGGCGGCTCAGGCCAAGAAGGAGACCGCCAAGAAGGCTCCGGCCAAGAAGGCTCCCGCCAAGAAGGCCCCGGCCAAGAAGGCTCCCGCCAAGAGCGCCGCCAAGTCGACCACGACCTCCAAGTCCGCGTCGACCTCGGCGAACAAGCCGGCCTCCGCGTCGACCTCGACCTCGGCCAACAAGCCGTCGTCGACCTCGACCTCGACCTCGGGTTCGGCCTCGGCCAGCAAGCCGTCGTCGTCGACCTCGGCGCCGAAGCCGGCTCCCAAGCCGTCGTCGACCTCGACGGGCAAGTCCTCGTCGTCGTCCGCCCCCCACACGCCGGCGCCCTCCGGCAGCAAGTGAGTCGCCGCGGCTGAGGCCGCAGGCAACCGCCCCCGGCCCGCTCTCCTCGAGCGGGCCGGGGGCGGTTCTCGTCGTGGGTGCGGGCGTCGTGCCAACTCCACGCCGTGAACATCGATTCCGGGGCTGTCTGAGGGGCCGACTACACTGGCCACCGTGATAGATGCATTGCCCGGAACCTGGGGCCTGATTCAGTTGGCGGTACAGGCGGCTCTCGTGGCGTGGGCGCTTGTCGGCCTGGTGTTGGCCGTCCTTCCACCCGCGTCGGCGTACTCGATCGAGGGCAAGTGGCCCAAGCCGGCCTGGATCGGCATCTGCGCCGGCGCCGCCCTCTTCTTCGCCATCCGGCCGTTCGGCATCCTCGGCATAGTCGCGATGGTCGCGGTCGGGGTGTTCTTCGCCGACGTCAGGCCCGCCGTCGGCGGCAGACGCAGGTGAGCTCCAGGGGGTCCGCACCGCTGCTGCGCATAGAGGAGCTTGCGGAGACCTCCGGCGCGACCGTCCGCAATATCCGCGTCTACCAGGAGCGCGGGTTGCTCCCGCCGCCCATCCGTCAGGGCCGGACCGCGCTCTACGGGCCCGATCACCGCAGCCGGCTCGAGTTGATCCTGCGCCTGCTCAACCGGGGATACACGTTCGCCACGATCGAGGAACTGCTCATCGCCCAGAGGCACGGGTTCACGCTCGCGGAGCTGCTCGAGGTCGAGAGCGTGCGGGGCGAGCGCAGGCCCTCGGGATCCCGCCGGCGTCTCACCCGGTCGGAATCCCAGGCGGTCGCCGCGTTTGACATGCCGGAGGAGCTGGTCGGCGTGGGGGAGTCCATCGGCCTGGTCACCGAACCGGGTGCCGCTGACCACTTCTTCTCCGACGTCTACATGTCCGAGCTCTTGCGGGACCTGATCGTCCTCGGTGTCGACGAGGAGGGGATCGAGAAGATCGGTCGGCTGTTCATGGAGGGCCAGAGCACGGCGGCCGAGGCGTTCACCGTGCTCGTGGAGACCGTCCGCAGGGCCGGGATGGAGCAGGTCGTGCTCGAGAAGCGGGTCCGGTCGATACTGCCCCGGACCGGCGCGGCCGCTCGGCTGATCTTCCTGTCCGCCGCCGAGACCCTGCTCACCGAGCGCCACGGGTTCTCCCGGGGCTGAGCCGCCTCAGGTGAAGACGACGGTCCGGGCGTCGTGCACCAGGACGCGGTCCTCGAGGTGCCACCGCAGTCCCCGGGCCAGGACCAGCTTCTCCGCATCGCGGCCCTGCCGGACCATGTCCTGCACGGTCGCGGCGTGATCGACGCGGATGACGTCCTGCTCGATGATCGGTCCCTCGTCGAGGTCCGCGGTGACGTAGTGGCAGGTCGCCCCGATGAGCTTGACCCCGCGGATGTGCGCCTGGTGATAGGGGCGCGCACCCACGAAGCTCGGCAGGAAGCTGTGATGGATGTTGATGGCGCGACCGGCCCAGCGGGAGCACAGGTCGTCCGGCAGGACCTGCATGAAGCGGGCCAGGACGATCGCGTGCGGGTCGATGTCGTCGACGATCGAGGCCATCTCGTCGAACGCCGGGCCCCGCTCGGCCGGATCCGCCGGGAACGGCACGTGGTGGAAGGGGATACCGTGCGCCTCGGTCATGCCCCGGAGGGTGTCGTGGTTGCCGATCACCGCGCGGATGCGGGCGGGGTAGTCGCCACTGTCCACCCGCCCCATGAGGTCGTGCAGGCAGTGCCCCTCCTTGGAGACCAGGATGACGATGTCCTTGGGCTCGCTCGAGTCGGCGATGTTCCAGTCCGTCTCCGGGCCGAGCTCGGCGGCCACCCGCGCGAAGCGGCGGCGCAACTCGTCGAGATCCATCCCGATCGACTCGGCGTCCACGGACTGCCGGGTGAAGAACCAGCGGGAGTTCTCATCCGCGTGGTAGGCCGCCTCCACGATGGTGCCCCCGAGCTCGGCGAGGAACGTGGCGATGCGGGCGACGATGCCGATGCGGTCGGGGCAACCCAGCGTGAGGACGTAGCGGCGTGACATGAACGGTCATTGTGCCAGCAGGGGGTGTCGGGCAGCCCCGCTAGGCTGGCCGGTATGGACGCCACCCCGCAGAACGTCTCCCGAGACACTCCCCAGAACACGGCCCAGAACACTCCCCAGGACATCCCGCAGCATGACGCCCCGACCACTCCGGCGGACGGCCTGACCCGGCGCCGCGTCGCCGCGATGATCGACCACACGCTGCTCTCCCCGGACGCCTCCCGCGAGGACGTGCAGGCCTGTGTGGACGAGGCTCGAGACCTCGGGGTCAAGGCGGTCTGCGTGAGTCCGGCGATGCTCCCGGTGAGGGGACAGGGACTGGCGGTGGCGACGGTGGCCGGTTTCCCCTCCGGCAAACACCATTCGCTGGTCAAGGCGATGGAGGGGCGGCTGGCGGTGGACCAGGGCGCTCGCGAGGTGGACATGGTGATCGACGTGGGCGCCGCGATCGCCGGGCTGGTGGACGAGGTGATGGCCGACGTCCTCACCGTGCGGGACGCCGTGCCCCCGCCCGTGGTGATCAAGGTGATCCTGGAGACCGCGGCCATCCACAGAGCCCTGGGTGAGGAGGCGGGGGACGAGCGGATCGAGGCACTGTGCCACGCGGTCGCCCGGGCGGGCGCGGACTTCGTCAAGACCTCCACCGGCTTCCACCCCGCGGGCGGCGCCAGCGTGCGCGCGGTCGCCGCGATGCACCGGGCGGTGGGCGGGCAGCTCGGCATCAAGGCCTCGGGCGGGATCCGCGACGCCGAGGCCGCCCGCGCCATGATCGCCGCGGGAGCCACCCGGCTGGGCCTGAGCGGGAGCCGCACCGTGCTGGAGGGCTTCCCGGAGGGCTGACCCCGCCGGGCTGACCCCGCCGGGCTGACCCCGCCGGGTTGGCCCCGCGCGTCAGTCGGTGGTGAGCACCATCTTGCCGGTGGTGCGGCCGGTCTCACCGAGCCGGTGCGCCTCCGCGGCCTGCTCGAGTGGGAAGACGTCGGCGATCCTGGCGCGCAGCGCGCCCTGCTCCACCAGCTCGGTGATGGAGACCAGGTCGTGCCTGGAGGAGTCGACCAGCATGCGGATCGCGCGGACGCCCAGCTCGTCGGCCTCGCGGAAGAGATCGTCCGACCCCACCGGCAGGATCGACACCACGATCCCACCGGGCCGGAGGGTGCGCAGGGACCGGGTGGAGTACTCGCCGCCGATGGTGTCCAGCACCACGTCGACGTCGCCGACCTCCTCGGCGAAGTCCACCTCGCGGTAGTCGATCGCCTCGTCGACCCCCAGCTCGCGGAGGAACTCGTGCTTCCCGGCGCTCGCGGTGCCGATCACGTGGGCGCCTCGGGCCTTGGCGATCTGGACGGCGACATGGCCCACCCCTCCGGCGGCGGCGTGGATCAGCACGCGCTGGCCGGGTTGGACGTCGGCGTTCTCCACCAGGGCCTGCCACGCCGTCAGCGACACCAGCGGCAGCGCGGCGGCCTGCACGTGGGCGAGGGAGGCGGGCTTGGGGGCGAACCAACTCGCGGGCGCGGCCACGTAGTCGGCGTGGGCGCCGTGCCCGAACGGGTAGGACAGCATCCCGAACACCTCGTCACCGGGGACGAATCGCGCCACCCCGATGCCGACGGCCTCGACCACACCGGACAGGTCCCAGCCGAGCACGAACGGCGGCTGGCCGAGGAACCCGCCGTTGGCGCGGTGCTTCCAGTCGGTGGGGTTGACGCTGGCGGCCTTGACGCGCACCAGGATCTCGTTGGTGCGCGGTTCGGGGCGCGGTTGGTCGACGACGACGAGGACGTCCGGCTCGCCGAGGGACTGCTGGGTGACGGCACGCATGGTTGCTGGGGTGGTCATACGTCCCAGGGTGGCAGAATCCGACGTCCACTGCCCGGCAGCGTCTAGCGGTCCTGCGGAAGGCGGTGCAGTTCGACGTCGCTCACGACGCCGTCCGCGACGGTCGCGGTCATGTACGTGCAGTGCGGCTGCCGACGGCGATCGGTCGGGGACCCCGGGTTGAGCAGTCGCAAGCCGCCCGGCGCCGTGGTGTCCCACGGGATGTGCGAGTGCCCGAACACGAGGACGTCGGTGTCCGGGTAGGTCGCGGCCATGCGCTTGTCCCGGCCCGCCGACGGTCCGGTCTCGTGCACCACCGCCAGACGCACACCCTCGAGCGTCGCGCGCGCCACCTCGTCCAACCGCCCACGCACTGTCGAACCGTCGTTGTTGCCCCAGCACGCGATCAGCCGGGTCGATCGTTCCTCCACCGCGTCGAGCAGTGCGACATCCATCCAGTCGCCCGCGTGGACCACCACGTCCGCGCGGTCGACCTCGTCCCACACCTGACCCGGCAGGTCGCGGGCGCGTGTGGGCACGTGGGTGTCGGCGAGGAGCAACAATCGCATGCACTCAGTGTGCCGCGAGCGGTGCGGTGCTGTGCCCGCGTGCTGACGCGCGGCGCTGTGTGAGTGTGTCGCGCGGCGCCGTGCCCGACGGC
The DNA here is from genome assembly GCA_046289795.1 of Dietzia sp. Taxonomy (GTDB): domain Bacteria; phylum Actinomycetota; class Actinomycetes; order Mycobacteriales; family Mycobacteriaceae; genus Dietzia. The sequence continues at coordinate 7,897 of JBKBUP010000081.1, forward strand.
TACCCGGCCGCCTCCAGGACGACGTCGCGTCCGCTGAGGTCGACGACCATGCCGCCCGGGACCACGCGGACCCCGGTCAGCTGGACGCCCTCCGGGAGTTCGGCGAGCGCGGAGTCCATCATCGAGATGGTGCCGCCGAGCAGCTCGGGCGGCAGCGCGAAGCCGAGGATCGAGGCCTGCGACGGATCCATCTCCAGGTTCCCGCCGATCAGCCGGGGCGTCACGACCGCCTCGGCCAGGCCGCTGATGGAGACCCGCAGTGTGCCCGAGGCCGGGTCGGAGACGATGTCCTGCACCTGGACCAGGCCGCCGAGCATGCTGTCGCCGGTGGATTCCTGCTGCGCCGCGGTGGACATCGCCTGGTCGGAGACGAAGGCGGTCCCGGTCAGCGAGTCCACGTAGGTGAGGTCGTCCGCCGAGCGGACCCCCTCGGCGGTGATGTCGATCGCCGGCGCGGGACCGCCTCCGCCCTCCGCAGCGGTGCCGTCGGTGGTGATCCGGACGGTGCCCAGATCGCCGCCGAAGTACGACAGGATGACCGGCTGCGCGCCCAACTCGACCTGCGCCGGGCTGCCGAGGGAGGCCGTGACCTCGTCCTGGATCCGGTTCTCGATCGCGTTGCGCGTGCCGAACTCGAGCCCCACCACGCCCGCCACCAGGGCGACCACGGCGACCGCGCCGATCAGGGCGATCATCGGACCGCGGCGTCGTCCGCCGGAGTCGGCCCGGTCGGGCCGACCGGATCCCGGAGTTCCGGAACCGCCTGACCCGGGATCGCCGTACCCGGATCTGCCCGGTGCTGCGGCGAACTGCTGGGTCTCGGCGTTCTGGACGCCGGGTCGGTCATGGGCGGGGAATCGTTGGGTGTCGTGCCGCGGTTCCATTCCGCCAATTGTCGCCGATGCCGGCCCGGATCGCAGAACCCGAGGTCGTGAGGCGTGTCAGCTCGTGGCGGTCCAGCGGTTGAGGTGCCGGGTCTCGGCCTCGAAGAACCCGGTGAGGTGGGTCACGACCAGCTTCTCGAGCTTGCCGCCCAGTAGCGGGACCATCACCTTGACCTGACCCTTTGCGGACTCCACCACCACGCCGCCCTCGGTGACGGCCTCCGAGCCTCCCTTGATGACGCCGAGTCCGCCTGCGGCCTCCGCGCGGGCGGAGCTCGAGAACCGCTCGCCGTCGAAGTCGGCGTAGGTGGTGGTGCGCACGATGATCAACTGGCCGGGGAGGACCTTGCGGGCAACGTCCGGGATGTCCTCGTCCGGGATGTGCTGCGTGATCGTCACGGTGGTGGAGTCTCCGGTGGTCACGAAGTTGTCCAGGGTGTCCCGGGGGGTGCCGATGGCGGCCATGCGGTCGTGCCAGAAGGCCTCGTCGCCGTATGACGTGAACACGGTCTCAAGGCGCGCGTCGATGTGGGCCGAGTGGGAGAAGTGGGTCGCCATGAACCCAGACACTACAAGGGGACGGCTACTCTTGGACTGGTGCTCTCGCCCTCCTCCGATCGCCGCGCCGCGGACCACGCCGACGATGTGATCCGCGGGCTGTCCCCCGTGGCCGATCTCGTCGTGGTCCCCGACCCCTGCCTGGCCGATCTGACCACGCTGCGTATCGGGGGCCGTCCTCGCGCGCTGCTGGAATGCGCGACAGCCGAGGCGGTCACGGCCGCGGTCGGCGCACTGGACGCCGCCGGGGTGCCGGTGCTCGTGCTGGGCGGCGGATCGAACCTGGTGGTGGCGGGCGGCGAGCTGGACGTGGTGGTGGTGGCCGTCCGCAACAGCGAGGTCGGCTACCGCGAGGTGGAATCTGTCGAGGCGGAATCTGTTGAGGCGGATGCTGGCGAGACGGATCCTGTCGCGGCGGAGCCGGGGGACGCCGTGTCCGGCGGGATCATCGTCCGCGCGGGCGCCGGCCTGGCCTGGGACGCCCTGGTGGCCGACACCGTCGGGCGCGGGTACGGCGGGCTGGAGTGCCTGTCCGGGATCCCCGGCTCGGTGGGCGCGACCCCGGTCCAGAACGTGGGCGCCTACGGCGTCGAAGTGTCCCAGGTACTGCACCGCGTGCGCTGGTACGACCGCGCGACCGGCACCGACGAGTGGGTCCTGCCGGACGCGCTCGGGCTGTCCTACCGCACCTCCGTTCTCAAGAACTCCGACCGCGCCGTGGTCCTGGAGGTCGAGTTCCGCCTCGACCCGGCCGGGCGCAGCGAACCGATCCGCTACGCCGAGCTCGCCGGCCGCCTGGGCGTCGGGCCGGGGGAGCGGACAGACCCCGCCCTGGTGCGGCGCACCGTGCTGGAGCTGCGCCGCGGCAAGGGGATGGTGCTCGACGACGACGACGAGGACACCTGGAGCGCCGGGTCCTTCTTCACCAACCCGGTGATCCGCGAGGACGAACTCCCCACCGTGCGGTCCCGGGTCACGGACCGGCTGGGGGCCGAGCAGGCCGCGCAGATGCCCGCGTTCGCGGCGGCGGGAGGGGTCAAACTCTCCGCGGGCTGGCTGATCGAGCGGGCCGGGTTCGGCAAGGGGCACCCCTCGCCGTCGTCGCCCGCCCGCCTGTCCACCAAACACACGCTGGCGCTGACCAACAGGGGCTCGGCCACCGCCGACGACGTGATCGCGCTGGCGCGGGAGGTGCGCGACGGCGTCCGGGAGGCGTTCGGCGTGGAACTGCACCCCGAGCCGGTGTGGGTGGGCTGCAGCATCTGACCCGCCGCCTTCACCCCGGCAGCATCGGACCCGGCAGCATCAGACCCGGCAGCATCAGACCCGGCAGCATCAGACCCCGGCCCCCACCATTCCCGCTGACCCTGGCACGCTGGGGGATGGCCTTCTAGTCTTGACCCGCCCCGCCCCACCCCGCGCGCCCGCTCCGGCGCCACCGTCCCATCTGGAGATTCGCCCGTGGACCTGTTCGCGTATCCGGTGTCGCTCGTCATGAAGTTCTGGCACTGGGTGCTGAGCTTCGTCGTGGACCCCGGTTCCGGCATCGCCTGGGTGGGTTCGGTGCTGTTGCTGGTGGTGACCGTGCGGCTACTGCTCATGCGG
>JBKBUP010000082.1:0-10873 GCA_046289795.1 Dietzia sp.
GGGGCGGCCGGGTCGCCCCGCTCGATGATCCACACCTGCCACAGCGGGTGGGCGCGGTCCAGCGGCGTGGAGGCGAGCCGCCCGCACGTGGCCAGCAGTTCGTCCTCGTCGTCGCCCGGTCCGAGCTCGATCCGGTGGACGTGACGGGCGATGTCGAAATCGAAGTCCTCCACCCACGCCGGGTGTCCGAGATTCAGACGCGAGTCGTGTATCTTGCGCCGGAACGGGGGAACGGATTTGACCCGCCGGGCGAGGCCGGACCGGAGGCGCTCGAAGGAGTACCCCTCCTCGATGGTGGAGACGTCGAGGTGGACCACGCCGTTGATCACCATCATCTGCTCGTCGGTCTCGAGATACAGGAAGCTGGCGTCGAGGCCGGTCATCCGTTCCACGGGTCACCCCTTGTCTGTCGTCGTCGACTCCGGTGGAGGCGCCCCGGCCCTCGTCCCCCGGGTGAGTTCGAGCAGTCGGTCCATCGATTCCCTCAGTCCGGTGGCGAACAGTTCGGGGTCGGGCACGAGGTGTTCGCAGGCGTTGATCCCCACGTCGAGTTGATCGCCGAGGGACATCGCCGTCACGGACAACCCGGAGCCGTGCATCAGCGGGCCCAGCGGATACATGTGGGTGACCCGTGCGCCGAGGAAGTCCGGCTTCTCGCGGGGGCCGGGGAAGTTGGAGACGGTGAGGTTGTGCACCACCGGGTGCAGGTCGGCGAGGTGGAAATCGCCGTACAGGCGCATCAACAGGGAGAGGGCGGTGGACGGCGCCAGCGTGGCCACGTCCTGGATGAGGTCCGGGCGCATCCCACTCTTTGCCTGCTTCTTACCCCGCCGGGTCCGCTGCGCCACCGCCCGCAGGCGCTCGAGCGGGTCCTGGATATCGGTTCCCAGTGACGCGAACAGCACGGTCACCCGGTTGTTGCCCTCGGTCCCCTCGTCCCCGCGCGTCGACACGGGCACGACCGCGATGAGCGGCTTCTCGGGCAGATCGTCGTGGAATCGCAGGTATCGACGGAGCCCGCCGCCCACCACGGTCAGGAACACGTCGTTGACCGTCACCCCGAAGGTGTTCTTGATCTCCTTGATCTCCGCCAGGTCGAGCGAGGTGCCCCAGACCGCCCGGTGCGGGGTGATCGTCGCGTTGAAGCGGGTCCGCGGAGCGGTGAACGGCGCGGCCCTGGGTGTCGCGGTGGTATCCGCTGCGTCGGCACCGTCCGCCGACTCCCGATCCGACTCCGCCGCCTTCTCGTCGGCTTTCTTCTCGGCCGTCGCCTTACGCATCCTCAGCGGCAGCATCGCGGCCTCCGGTACCAGCCTGGCGATGGTGAGCGGACGACGCACGTAGAAGTCCCACAGGCCACCTGCCACCAGTCGGATCGGGTTGGCCCCACCGGCCTGGACCCGGACCAGTTCGAGATCGCGGGCGGACGGCGTGTTCCCGGCCCTGCCGAGTTTCCGCAGGACCGCCGCGCTGCTGGTGCCGTCGAGGAGCGCGTGGTGGGCGCGGAAGAAGACCGCCACCGTGTCCGGGGTCGCCAGGCCCTCGAGGACCCACATCTCCCACAGTGGCCTCGACCGGTCGAGCGGGCGACTGCTGAGGATCCCGCACATCTCGAACACGGCGTCGTGGTCACCTGGCGCGTCCACGACGACGCGACGGACGTGCTGGGTCACGTCGAGGTCGTACTCCTCCACCCACGCCGGATGCCCGAGGTTCAGCAGGGAGTCGTAGATCTTACGGCGGAACTCGGGGATCTCCTTGACCCGCCGGGCGAGTTCCGTGCGGAGCCGTTCGAAGCTGTACTCGAACTCCAGGACGGCGACGTCGATGATGATGATGCCGCTCACGACGAGCATCTGTTGCGATGTCTCCAGATACAGCAGGCTCGCGTCGAACCCGGTCATCCTCTCCATCGGTGTCCCTCCCCGTCGATGGTCGCGGCCGAGGAGTCCCCGGTCGGGATGTGACCCATTGTGAACACCTCGGAGGGCGGACGTGGCCGAGTTCGGCAGAGAGGTCACGGGGCCTAGACTCGACCCCGTGGCCGAGAACGCACAGACCGACTCCCAGATCACCGCCGGTTCGACCGGAGCCCCCGCCCCGCCCCGGCCGGTGCTGGTCGTGGACTTCGGCGCCCAGTACGCGCAGCTCATCGCGCGGCGCGTGCGCGAGGCGCGGATCTACTCCGAGGTGATCCCGCACACCGCGACGGTGGAGGAGATCCGGGCCAAGAACCCGGTGGCCCTGATCCTGTCCGGGGGGCCGGCCAGCGTCTACGCCGAGGGTGCCCCCTCGCTCGACCCGGCCGTGCTCGAGCTCGGGCTGCCGGTGTTCGGGATCTGCTACGGCTTCCAGTCCATGGCGGGCGCGCTGGGCGGCGAGGTCGCGCACACCGGCAGCCGCGAGTACGGACGCACCGACGTGACGGTGTCCGACGGGCTGCTGCACGCCGGGCTGCCCGAGCATCACCCGGTGTGGATGAGCCACGGCGACGCGGTCACGTCCGCGCCCGAGGGGTTCACGGTGACCGCCACGTCCCCCGGCGCCCCGGTCGCGGCGTTCGAGTGCGTCGAGCGGCGCATGGCCGGCGTCCAGTACCACCCCGAGGTCCTGCACTCGCCCCACGGGCAGCAGGTGCTCACCCGTTTCCTCACCGAGATCGCGGGCCTGGAGCCCACGTGGACCGCGTCCAACATCGCGGACCAGCTCGTGGAGGCCGTCCGCGAGCAGATCGGCGACGGGCGGGCGATCTGCGGTCTGTCCGGCGGCGTCGACTCCGCCGTCGCGGCGGCGCTGGTGCAGAAGGCCATCGGCGACCGGCTCACCTGTGTGTTCGTCGACCACGGGCTGCTGCGCGCGGGGGAGCGCGAACAGGTGGAGAACGACTTCGTCGCCGTCACCGGAGCCCGCCTCATCACGCTCGACGACTCCGAGACCTACCTCGGCCACCTCTCCGGCGTCACCGACCCCGAGTCCAAGCGCAAGATTATCGGACGCGAGTTCATCCGTTCGTTCGAGCGGGCCGTCACCCAGGCCCTCGAGCTCCAGGGTGGCGACGCCGCCTCCGTGGACTTCCTGGTCCAGGGCACCCTCTACCCGGACGTCGTCGAGTCCGGCGGGGGCGCGGGCACGGCCAACATCAAGAGCCACCACAACGTGGGCGGCCTGCCGGACGACATCGAGTTCTCGCTCGTCGAGCCGCTCCGCCTGCTGTTCAAGGACGAGGTCCGCGCCGTGGGCCGCGAGCTCGGTCTGCCCGAGGCGATCGTCGGCCGGCACCCCTTCCCCGGTCCGGGCCTGGCCATCCGGATCGTCGGCGCCGTCGATCGGGATCGTCTCGAGACCCTGCGGGCGGCGGACGCGATCGTGCGCGAGGAGATGACCGCCGCCGGCCTCGACTCCTCCGTGTGGCAGTGCCCGGTGGTGCTGCTGGCCGACGTCCGCTCCGTGGGTGTCCAGGGCGACGGTCGTACGTACGGCCATCCGATCGTGCTGCGCCCGGTGAGCTCCGAGGATGCCATGACGGCCGACTGGACGCGGGTGCCGTACGAGACGCTCGCCCTGATCTCCAACCGGATCACCAACGAGGTCCCGGACGTCAACCGGGTCGTGCTGGACGTGACCAGCAAGCCGCCGGGCACCATCGAGTGGGAGTGACGCCGGAACGGGCGCGGCGATAGCCGCGCCCGTTCTCGTCACCTCGCCGGCCCCACGCGTCGGGGGCCGGGGTCAGCGCCGGACCACCATGACCAGGCCCACGACGATCGTCAGGACGAGCCCCGCGGCGAGCACGGCCGTCGTGGTGATCACCGGCGCGCCCAGGATCGCCCACACGGCGACCCCCAACGAGAGCAGGCCGGCCACGGCGAGCACCGGCGATCCGGAGCGCTCGCGCCGCGCCACCGCGTCGGTCGCCGGTTCGGGTTCGAAGGCGACCCCGTATCCGGTGGGCATCCCGTATCCGGGAGAGACGCCGTACCCGAACCCCTGTGGGTCGGCGAAGCCGGTCCCGTAGGGGAGCGGGTCGTGGAGCGGCTGGTCGGGACGGGTGGTGGTGTCGGCGTGCAGGTCGTGGCTGGTCATGTCGTCGCTCCGGGTGGGTTGTGGTTCGGTGGGGTCGGTCTGGTCGTCGTCGGTTCGGGCGCTCACGGCGTCACCACGATGCTGCCGACGCCGCTGTAGACGTAGAGGGTCAGGACCGGCCCGTCCGGCCCCGGCATGTCGATTCCTTCGGGGCAGTCGACCGATCCGATGTCGGAGCGGCAGGTCGCGATCACGTCGAGGTTCTCCGGCAGCAGCACCTGCACTTCACCGACGTTGTTGGCGATGCTGTAGCTGCGGTCGCGGTCCAACTCCAGCTCGCGCATGTCCACGGTGATGCTGCCGATCTGGTGGTTGATCGGTGCGTCCAACTGGGCGGGGTCGGTGATCTCGATCAGCTGCTCACCGGTGTCTCCCCAGCCGCCCTCAGGCACCTGGACCAGGGAGGCGAGCAGTACGAAGCCGGCGAGTGGGCCGGCGACGACCAGCAGTCCGTGGCCCCGTCGGGTGACCGCGCCGATGAGCAGTCCACCGGCCACCACGGCGAGCGCGATCGCGGCGATCCTCGTGGAGTCGAGCCAGGTCAACCCGCCCAGTGTGGACAGTCCCGCCGCCACGGCCACGGCGATGAGCGCCAGGCCCAGGGTGACCTTGGTCAGGCGGGACCTGGTCCGGGGGCCGGACGGCTCGGGTGCGGGCGCGGGGATGGTGCCGGGGTCGGGCAGGTCCCAGGCGAACGGGGCGGCGCCTAGGGGGTCCCACGAGGGCGGCACCGGCGGACCGTACGGGGCGCCGGGCCCGGATCCGGGCTCCTGGGACGCCCCGGCGGAACGGGTGGTGTCGGTCCGCGCCGACGGTGGCCGCACGGCGGACACCTCGGACCACCCGGTGGGCGGCACGGGGGTGCGGCGGTGGAGTCCGTACCAGCCGGCGAGCATGGCGACGGCCATGAGGAACCCGGCCCCCACCACGAGGCTCTCCCCGGAACCGCCGAAGGTGGGGGCGCTGAGGAGGACGACGACGACGAGGACCACGGCCGTGATCTTGGAGCCGGATGCCCGGCCCTTCCCGATCAGCGCCTCACCTTTGGACGCCTCGTCTCCGGCGGAGCGCAGGAGCAGCCACAACAGTGCGTAGAGGAACACCCCGGCCCCGCCCCAGAGTGCGGCGATCACGAAGGCGATACGGAAGAGGACGGGGTCTACCCCGTAGCGACGGCCGAAGCCGCCACAGACGCCGGCGATCTTGGCGTCGTCCGGGGTCCGGACGGGTCGGGTCCGCCACAGGGAGCGGAGCTCTGATTGGACGTCGGTGGTGCTCGTGCTGGACATGACTCCATCGTGGTGGGTGGCCCGGGTTTCCACATCGGGGGCCGACCCTGATATTCGACCCTGAGAACGCCGGGCAGGGATGATGACGACATGGTCGACACCGTCGTGGGATTCCTGAGCTCCGACGAACCCCTGCAGCTCTTCGGTGTGACGATGGTCGGCGTCAGCGGCCGCACCGTCCTCAAAGTGCTCCTCAGTGCGCTGCTGCTGGTGGTGCTCTCGCTGTTCAACTCGGTCTCGCGGACGGTGATGCGGACGGTCACCGGCCCCGCGGGGTCCGCGTCCAGGTTCTGGACCAAACAGGGTCTGCAGCTCCTCACCGCGGTCGTGGCCGTGCTGGGGCTCTTCTCCATCTGGGTGACGCCGGGCACCGACCTGACCGTGGGGATCGGGCTCGTCACCGCCGGGCTGGCCTTCGCCCTGCAGAAGGTCATCGCGAGTCTCGCGGGCTACTTCGTGATCCTCCGGGGCAGGGTCTTCGCCGTCGGTGACCGGATCGCCGTGGGAGGGGTGCGGGGCGACGTGATGTCCCTGGGCTTCCTGCGGACGACCGTCATGGAGATGGGGGCCCCGTCGTCCATGACCGGATCGGAGACCGGGAACTGGGTACCGAGCCGCCAGTTCACCGGACGGGTGGTGACGGTGTCCAACGGCGTCATCTTCGACGAGGCCGTCTTCAACTACACCCGTGGCTTCCCCTTCCTCTGGGAGGAGATCTCGGTCAACCTCCCCTTCGACGTGGATCTGCGCACTGTGGACGAGTTGTTCCTCGCGTGCGCCGACCGGCACACGCGCCGGCTGAGCGACGAGGCGATGACGAGCATGCGGCGGATGAGCCGCGTCTACGCCGTCGACGTCCGCGAGTTCGGACCGCAGGTGTTCGTCTCCCTGCAGGAGGACTGGATCCTCGTGACCGTCCGCTTCGTCGTCGGCAGTCACGGTGCGCGGGCGGTCAAGGACGCGATCTCGCGTGACCTGGTCGCCGGGTTGAAGGAGTCCGGTATCACTCCGGCGAGCGTGGCCTACGACATCCGGGCGGTCGGCGGGACCGCTCCCGGGACGGACGAACCGGGGGAGATCCCCGATACCCCTCGGGGGCGCGATCTGTGACGATGGCGGATATGAGTGAGAACGCGACCGATCCGGTGTCGGCCCCTGCGCCGCGCCCGCCGGTCGCTCCGTCGCCGCGGCCGCCCGCCGTGCAGCCGGCGGGGTTCCGGTGGTATCCGCCACTGACCCGGATCTCCGACGGGTCCGTGGTCGCCGGCGTGTGCGCGGGGCTCGCCGCCCATCTGGGGGTGCGTGTCATCCTCGTGCGCCTGGCGATGGTCCTGCTCGCCACCCTGTCCGGTGCGGGTGTGCTGTTCTACGCCGCGCTGTGGGCTCTGACCCCGTCGGCACGGGCGCAGGTCGGCACCTCCCCGTCGGACGCGAGGGAGCGGCGACGCGGCATGGCCCTCGCTGCCGTGGCGCTGGTGGGGTCGGTGCTGTCGATCATGGTGACCACCGCGACGGGGCTGCACGTGATCGTGCCCGTCCTGATCGTGGCCCTGGGAGCCGGGCTGGTCTGGCAGCAGTACGACGGCGGGGGACGGGTGGCCCCCCGGTCCGTCTTCGACTGGGCCAGGGTCACCGCCGGTGCGACCCTCGTCGTCGTCGGACTCGCCGTCGTCGTCCTGGGGCAGGTCGAGTTCGCCGCCCTGCGGTCGTCCTTCCTCGCGGTGTTGGCGACCCTCGTGGGCGTGGTGCTGCTCAGCGTCCCCGTGGGGCTGCGGCTGTGGCGGTCCCTGGAGGAGGAACGGTCCGCCCGCATCCGCGAGGCCGAGCGCAGTGACATCGCCTCCCACCTGCACGATTCCGTGCTGCAGACGCTGGCGCTGATCCAGAAACGCTCCGACGACCCCGGTCAGGTGGCGCGGCTCGCCCGCCGGCAGGAGCGCGAGCTCCGGCAGTGGCTCTTCGGGGCCGGGGCGCGGATGTCCTCCGGCGCCACCACCTTCGCCGGGGCCGTCGAGGTGATCGTCGGGGACGTCGAGGACGCCTACGGTCTGCGCGTGGACCAGGTGGTGGTGGGCGGCGACGGCCCGGTGGGCGACGCCGAGGAGGCCGTCCTGGGTGCCGTCCGCGAGGCCCTGGTCAACGTGGCCAAGCACGCCGGCGTCGACACCGCCGACGTGTTCGTGGAGAACGACGGCCTGGTGCTCAGCGCCTTCGTCCGTGACCGCGGTTGCGGCTTCGACCCCGACGAGGTCGACGGTGATCGCCACGGGTTGGCCCAGTCCATCCGGCACCGCGTGGAGAGCCGGGGCGGCAGCGTGACGGTGCGCAGTACGCTCGATCGCGGAACGGAGATCGGGATCGAGATGCCGCTGGAGGGCGAATGACTGACGAGCAGGAGAGCAGCGCCAGGATGTGCCGGGTCTTTCTCGTCGACGACCACGCGGTGTTCCGCAGCGGCGTCCGGGCCGAACTCGCCGGACAGGCCGGGATCGAGGTGGTCGGGGAGGCGGGATCGGTCGCCGAGGCCGTCGCCGGCATCGGGCGGGTGCGGCCCGATGTGGTCCTGCTCGACGTGCACATGCCCGACGGGGGCGGGGTGGCCGTGCTCCGCTCGGTGCTGGGTTCCGACCCGAGCGGCGCCTCCGGCACCGCCGACGCGCCCGTGTCCACCTTCCTCGCGCTGAGTGTCTCGGACGCCGCGGAGGACGTGATCGCCGTGATCCGCGGCGGGGCGCGCGGATACGTCACCAAGACGATCTCCGGTGGGGAGCTGGCCGACGCCGTGCGCCGCGTGGCCGACGGGGACGCGGTGTTCTCCCCGCGCCTGGCCGGGTTCGTCCTGGACGCGTTCGCCCGCGCGGCGCCCGGGCCGGAGGAGCGGGGGGAGCCCGTCCACGACCCGGAGGTCGACTCCCTCACCCCGCGGGAGAAGGAGGTGCTGCGGTTGTTGGCCCGCGGCTACACCTACAAGGAGATCGCCGAGAAGTTGTTCATCTCGGTCAAGACCGTGGAGACGCACGCCTCCAACGTGCTGCGCAAGACCCAGCAGTCCAACCGGCACGCGCTCACCCGCTGGGCGCAGTCCCGTCACCTGGATTGACGCGCGGCGCCCCCACCCTGCGCGCTGCCCGCCCTGCCGCCCCCGCCTCGCACCCGCGGCTCCCGCGCCCCGCCCGCCTACCGCCGCGCGGTCACATACGATCGCGTTTCCCCTGGGCGGGGTCAGGTGGTCGGGCACATCTGTGACCACTCGCCGAGACGGCTGATCCGCTGGGTGCGTGGTCCCGCCATGCGGACTGACGCCGGCCAGCTACCGTGGCGTCGTGAGCGAACCGCGCGACCTCCCCGTCTGCATCATCGGTGACTCGTTCGTGGCAGGCTACGGCGACGAGACCGGCCGCGGCTGGACCGCGCACCTGGTCGAGGACGGCTCCCGGGCGGGTCTTCGTCTCCACACCACGGTCGCCGGGATCGGTGGGGACACCTCCGAGATGATCCTGGCCCGCTGGGACGAGGTCGACCGCAGGCGGGCCGCGTTCCCGACCACGGCGGTGATCGCGGAGTTCGGGGTCAACGACGTGATGGAGCACGAGGGCGCCCTGCGCGTCGACGAGGTGGGCACGGTCTCGGCGCTGCGCGGGATGATCGACCGGGCGCCCGAGGGGCGGCTGCTGGTGGTGGGGCCGCCGCCGGTCCTGTGGGACGAGGTCAACGAGCGGATCACCGCCCGGGCCACGGCCATGGCCGCGGTGTGCGCCGAGGCCGGGGTGCCGTTCGTGCCGACCTTCGATTCCCTGCGGCCCGGCGGGGCGTGGATGCGCGAGGTGGCCGCCGGTGACGGGGCGCACCCCGGCCCCGCGGGATACGAGGAGTTCGCACAGGTCGTCTCCGGCCCGGTGCTCGAGTGGTTGCGCTCCCTGCCGGACGTCGAGCCGGGCTAGCGGGAACTCTTCATGGCGGCCCTGATCCTCACCGTCGGGTCGGACCGCAGCTCGGCCAGACGGTCCGAGCCCATGGGCAGCAGCGCGATCCGCCCGCCGGAGTCGAAGTGCATCGCCCAGCCGTACGTCTTGGCCAGCGGGGAGGTGCGCAGGCAGGGCTGACCCTTGGAGAAGAACCGTTCGCGTTCGGCCGCGCGGTCTGAGTCCGCGATGCCCTTACGTGCGCAGTGCACGTCGAAGATCAGGTCGTCACTGGTCCACGTGTAGTCCGCACCCGAGAGCCTCTCGTACTGCAGTTCGGCGATCGAGCGTTTCCCGGTCGGCGGCGCCGTGGCAGCCTCCGCCCTGGTGTCGGGTGCGGGCAGGATCAGGGTGTCGGTGTAGTCGGTGCTGTGCATGGTGGCCTCTCCTGTCCCCGTGGCGGACGCGACGGTGTGTCTCCGTCACGGTCGGGGCCTGCGGTGTCCGGTAATCTGAGTATCGCCGCACGCCCCGTACGGCCGCAGGAGGGTGAATCATGACGAGTCCGCAGAATCCCGACCGCACCGGCGAGCATTCCGAGGAGCCCGCGGATCAGGCCCGGTACGAGCACGACGACGCTATCGCTGACGAGTGGGGCGACGAGTCCTTCCCGGCCAGTGATCCCCCCGGGGCCCTCTGACTCAGCGCAGTATCTCGAACTGCCCGGACACCGCCCGCAGCGCAGACGCGCTGCGGGCGAACTGTTCCCGCTCGGTGGCGTCGAGTTCCAGTTCCACCACGCGCTGGACGCCGGTCCGGCCGATCACCGCGGGGACGCCGATGAAGATGCCGTCCTCTCCGTACTCGCCCCGAAGCAACGTGGAGACCGGTAGCGACACCTGCTCGTTGCGCAGGACGGCGCGCGTGATGCGGGCCAGCCCCATGCCGATGCCGTAACTGGTGGAGCCCTTGGAGTCGATGATCCGGTAGGCGGCGTCCCTGGTCTCCGTGAAGATCTGGGCCAGGCGTTCCCGCGTGGCGGGGTCCCCGTCGAGGTCTCGACGTAGGGGCACCCCGGAGACGTTGGCCGACGAGAAGACCGGAAGTTCGGTGTCGCCGTGTTCGCCGATGATCGAGGCGTGCACGCTCATGGGGGCGACGCCGTAGTACTCGCCCAGCATGAACCGGAAGCGTGCAGAGTCGAGGATCGTGCCGGAACCGATGACCTGCGCGGCGGGCAGTCCGGAGTAGCGCCACGAGGCCTGGGTGAGGATGTCGACGGGGTTGGTGGCCACCAGCAGGATGCCGTCGAAGCCGGTCGCCATGACGTCCCCGACGATCCCCTCGAACAGCGCCATGTTCTTACCGACCAGGTCGAGCCGAGTCTCGCCGGGCCTCTGGGCGGCGCCGGCGCAGATCACCACCATCGTGGCGTCCGCGCAGTCCTCGTAGGTGCCCTCCGTGACGAGGGTGGGGGAGGGCGCCCAGACGACGCCGTGGTTGAGGTCCATGACCTCGCCGACCAGTTTGTCGTGGTCGATGTCGATGATGGACAGGTGGTCGGCCAGGCCCTGGTTGACGAGCGCGTAACCGTAGGCG
>JBKBUP010000083.1:0-10815 GCA_046289795.1 Dietzia sp.
GTCCATCACCATCACCATCGCCCCGATCCGCGGGCTCCCGGTGGAGAAGGACCTGTACGTCGACATGGAGCCGTTCTTCAAGTCGTTCCGTGACGTCATGCCGTACCTCATCACGTCCGGAAACCAGCCGACGGCCGAGCGGATCCAGTCCCAGACGGACCGGGCCCGCTTCGATGACACCACCAAGTGCATCCTCTGCGCCTGCTGCACGACCTCGTGCCCGGTGTTCTGGGCCGACGGGTCGTACTTCGGCCCGGCGGCGATCGTCAACGCGCACCGGTTCATCTTCGACTCGCGTGACGAGGGTGCCGCCGAGCGACTGGAGATCCTCAACGACGCCGAGGGTGTCTGGCGTTGCCGCACCACCTTCAACTGCACCGACGCGTGCCCCCGTGGCATCCAGGTGACCAAGGCGATCCAGGAGGTCAAGCGCGCACTGCTGTTCGCGCGCTGACCGCCCGGCGTCCCGTCCGGCGGGGCCGCACCTTCCATCATCGGAGGGTGCGGCCCCGCCGGCATTTCCCCCTGCCCCGCCTTCCCCCGCCTCCGCACGTATCCGCGTCGGCCACGGGCCCGGGCGGGTCCCGTCCGGAACCGCCGCGCCCGGACGTAGACTCGGGACCCGTGACCTGCCTCCGCCGCCATCCAGCGCACAGAGCACTCGGCCTCGTGACGGCCGCGCTCGTCGGTCTGGCGCCGCTCGCCCTCGCCGGTCCCGCTACGGCTGTTGAGCCGGCACCGGATCTCCCGCTCACCGAGCCTCCGCCGGCCGCGGTGCTGCCGTCCACCACCTCGCTCGAATACTTCGACACCCCCCGCGACATCACGGGGTGCCCGCACCGCACCGCCCCGCCGGCTCCCGTCGACGAGTCCGAGGTCCCGCTGCCCGGTCGGACCTCGCCCGCCCCTCCCCCGGTGCCCGAGACCCCCGCGGGCGGCGACGCCCTGGCCGGGTGCGACGTCGTGGCGCCGGACGGGTTCGAGGTGCCCCGCGACATCACCGCCAGCGCCTGGATGATCTCGGACCTGGACACGGGCGAGGTGGTGGCCGCCCGCGATCCCCATGGCCGCTACCGCCCCGCGAGCCTGATCAAGACCCTGCTCGCCGCAGTCGCGCTGGACACCCTGGAGGCGGACCGCGTCATCGAGGTCACCGACGAGGATCTCGAGGGCGCAGAGGGCAGCCTGGTGGGGATCGGCCCGGGCGGGGAATACTCGGTCGAGCGTCTGGTGCGTGGCCTGCTCATGTCGTCCGGCAACGACGCCGCCGTCGTGCTCGCGCGCCGGATGGGCGGGATCGAGGAGACGCTGGCGGCGATGAACGCCCACGCCGCCGAACTCGGCGCGGTGAGTACCCACGCCGCCACCGTGAACGGCCTGGACGGGCCCGGGATGATGTCGTCCGCGTACGACCTGTCGCTCATCTTCCGCGACGCCATGAGCCGCCCCGAGTTCGCCCGCATCGTGAGCACGGAGATGTCCGGGTTCCCCGGGTATCCCGCCGGCGAGGGCGCGGACGCACCCGATCCCGCCTCGGCTCCGGCCCTCACCGGCCCGACGACGCGCGGGGACGGAACCCTGGTCAACCCCGGGTTCGTGCTGGCCAACGACAATCAGCTGCTCTACAACTACCCGGGTGCGATCGGCGGCAAGACCGGCTTCACCGACGACGCCCGCCACACCTTCATCGGCGCAGCCGAGCGGGATGGTCGGCGCCTCGCGGTGGTGCTGCTCGACGGAACCCGCGTGCCCAAGTCGCCGTGGGAGCAGGCGGGACTGTTGCTCGACGCCGGGTTCGACACCGACGACTCCGTGGGGCGGTTGGTGACGGGTCCGCCGACCGGACCGGGAGCGGGGACCGAGCATCTCGCCTCCGGCCCGCTCGGCGGGGTGGGGACGACCGGTCAGCTCGAATCGGCCACCAACAGCGGGTCAGTGCTCGTGCGGCACGGCCCGTGGCTGGCCGTGGGCGCAGCGGGGCTGGTCGTGCTGGCCGGCGCGGTGATGGCGCTTCGGTCGCGCCGCTGAACGGCACGCCACCTGCCGCACGCCACCTGCCGCATGCGGTCCCGGGGCGTGACCCCGGTCGTGGCTCCTGGATCCACCCGCAGTCAGGAGACCGTGCCGGCTCCGGCGAGGATCACCCTCAGGCGCCCGGTGCACTCCTCGACGGCGGCGCGGGCGTCGTAGCCCACCGCCACCTCCACGAGAAGTCGCAGTAGTACGACGACGACGAGGTCGGCCGCGATGTCCACCGCGGTTCCGTCCGCGCCGGCGAGCGTCTCGAGCCGACCCAGGGTGATCCCCAGCCGGCGGCGTGCGGAGTCGACTGCTGCCGAGAGGACACGGTGGTCGGCGTGGGTGGTGTCGACGAGTCCCCGGGCGAGCACCGACCAGGTCTGCGGGTCCCGGACGGCGGCGGCCGAGGCCCGGCCGGGCCAGTCCACGACGGGGTCCGATGCCGGCTCGGTGACCAGGTCGTCGACGAGGCTTCCCAGCGCCTCGGCCGCCCCCGCCGCGAGTTCGGAGGCCAGGGCGTCCACCGACTCGAAGTGCCGGTAGAACGCGGTGGGGACTATGCCCGCCTCGCGTGCGAGCTCTCGGACGGCCAGGCCCGCGAAACCCCGAGTTGCCACCGCCTGGCGGCCCGCAGCGACGATGAGTGCACGTGTGTGCCGCTTCTGTTCCGCCCGGGTACCTGGTGTAGCCACGCCCGTGATGCTATCGCCTGACGTCCATATCCGCACGTGGGGAACCCCCTGCAGGAATGTGACCCACGAGACAGGGCGAGGGCCCTTTTCATTTGAGAGAACGTATGTACACTCAAACTCGTCCGGTGGTCGACCCGGACGGATACGCCCCCGTGGTGCGACCGCGACCGTCAGGTCCGGACCGCACATCACGGCAGTAGGCCGCGTCCGACGGCGCCCGACCACACCGACCGCTACCTTCCGGAGGTCCTCATGACCGCCCCGACCATCAGCCGACTCTTCTCCCGCGGGATCACCCGCACCCTGCTCACCCCACACCCGGTCGAGCACTACGTCCGCTCGCTCGGAGTGGCCTGGTCCGACGACCCGACCGGCGCGACCGTCGTGGCCGTCGACCGGCCCGTCGCCGACGTCACCGTCCTCACGCTCCGCCTACCGGCCGGCGTCGACCGGCCCGCACCCGGAGCCGCGCTCGAGATCGGCGTGGTGGTCGACGGCGTCGTCCACCGCCGTCACTACTCCCCCGTCGACTCGGCCCACCGGTCCGACGGTCTGGCGACGATCGCCGTCCGCCGTCATCCGGGGGGCGTGGTCTCCGACCACCTGTGGTCCGAGGCCACCCCCGGGATGCGCCTACTGCTCGGGAATCCCGTCGGGGAGATCACGCTGCCCGAGGTCCGCCCGACCGACGTGCTGCTGGTCAGCGGCGGCAGCGGCATCACCCCGATGCTCTCCATCGCCTCCACCCTGGCCGGGGAGGACCACTGCGGCGACGGGGCCGCCGGCCGGGTCGCCTGGCTCCACTACGCCCGCCGGGTCGAGGACGTGCCGTTCCGCGACCGGATCCGCGAACTCTCCCGCGCCGGCGTCGAGGTCCGGGTGGTCCCGACCGCCGACCCGGACCCGTCAGACGCGTCGGGCCCGACCCCTCGGAGCCTGGCTGGCCACCTCACCGCCGACCACCTGACCGAGGTGGCTCCCTGGCACGCCGACGCCACCGTCTTCCTCTGCGGCCCCGAGGCCCTGGCCGATGGACTGTCGGACGCTCTCGGAGCCGAACGCTACGCAGACGTCCTCCGCGAGCGGTTCACCGCCTCCAACGGCCCGGTTCCCGAGGGCGACGGCGGCACCGTCACCCACGTCAAGAGCGGTGTGTCCGCCCCCAACGCCGGCACCACGCTGTTGGAGGGCGCGGAGGCCGCGGGGTTGTCCCCGAAACACGGCTGCCGCATGGGCATCTGCCACACCTGCACCGCCGTCCGAGTCTCCGGGGCCACCCGGGACCTCAGGACGGGAGAGGTCGACACCGAACCCGGTTGCCTCGTCCAGATCTGCGTCTCCGCGCCCGTGGGCGACGTCGAGATCGAGCTCTAGTAATCCGGTCACCAGTCACACCACAGCGCACCACGCACCCGGAAGGACCCCATCATGACTCTCCTGCAGCTCCCCACCATCCGCACCAAGAAGCCGAAGGCCGAGAAGACGGCCGCGACCGCCCCCGACCCGGTGGTCCTGTCCGCCGAGTCGGTGGAGATCATCGGCCGTGAACTCGACGCGATCCGCGACCGCGTGGTCGCGGACCTGGGTACCGCCGACCGCGACTACATCCTCCGCGTGGTCCGCACCCAGCGACGGCTGGAACTGACCGGCCGTGCCCTGATGTTCTTCGGCTTCCTGCCCCCCGCCTGGCTCGCCGGGGTGGCCGCGCTGAGCGCGTCCAAGATCCTCGACAACATGGAGATCGGCCACAACGTCATGCACGGCCAGTACGACTGGATGCGCGACGACATGCTCCACTCCTCCAGCTTCGAGTGGGACAACGTGTGCCCCTCCGACCAGTGGCGGCACTCGCACAACTACATGCACCACACGCACACCAACATCCTGGATCTCGACCGGGACATCGGGTACGGAATCCTGCGCATGGAGTACGAGCAGCCGTGGAACCCGCTGCGTCTGGGCAACCCCGTGTACGCGTTCGGGCTCATGATGGCGTTCGAGTGGGGGGTCATGCTCCACGACCTCGAGTACGACAACGTGCTCAAGGGCAAGCGCAAGTGGTCGGACGTCAAGGGACTACTCGCCGGCTGGTGGGGCAAGATGCGCGGCCAGGTCGCCAAGGACTACATCGTCTACCCGGCGCTCACCGGCCCGCTGTTCCCGCTCACGTTCGCCGGTAACCTCACCGCCAACCTCGTCCGCAACGTCTGGGCGTTCTCGGTGATCTTCTGCGGCCACTTCCCGTCCGGAGCCCAGGTCTTCACCCAGGAGGAGACGGCCGAGGAGACCCGCGGCGAGTGGTACGTGCGCCAGATGCTCGGCTCGGCCAACATCTCGGGCAGCCCGTTCATGCACCTGGCCACAGGCAACCTGTCGCACCAGATCGAGCACCACCTGTTCCCCGATCTGCCGGCGCACCGCTACCCGGAGATCGCCGAGGAGGTGCGGGCGCTCTGCGACGAGCACGGTCTGCCGTACACGACCGGCCCGCTGTGGAAGCAGGTCGCGAACGTGTGGTCCAAGATGTTCCGGCTGGCCCTTCCGCTTCCGCCCACCCCGGCCGACACCCCGTCCGTCCTCATCGAGCGCAGGAAGATGACACCGGCCGCCTGAGCCGGGGTACCTTCGTGGACACCACCGATGGAGGGAGCAGTCCGATGGGCGACTTCGAGCGCAACAAGGACCAGGTCCAGGCGAGTGTCCAGGCGGGGGCCTCGCTGGTCGGCCGGATCACCGTGATCATCACCGACGCGATCGGCTCCATCGCCAAGGAGGTCGGCGACTTCGTCACCGACGGCATCGAGATGCGGGAGGCCGCCCGCGCCGCCCGTCTCGACGAGCGCAAGAGCTCCCCCGAGATCGACCTGGACGGCATCGAGCCCGACGAGCTGTACGGATAGACGACCGCCGGCAGCCGCCCATCGGTCCCCCGCCGCCACGGCGTGGGTCCGGTGGGCGGCTGCCCTCGTCACGATGGCAGGATCGCCTACCGTGACGATCATCGCCGCCGCGGACGGCTCCGCTCTCGGGAACCCCGGCCCCGCCGGTTGGGCCTGGTACATCGACGAATCCACGTGGCGCTGCGGCGGCTGGAAGCGCGGGACCAACAACCAGGGCGAGCTCACCGCCGTCCTGGATCTCCTGCGTCAGACCGCGCACTCCCCGGAGCCACTCCACATCCTGTGCGACTCGCAGTACGTCATCAATTCGGTGACCAAGTGGATGGCCGGGTGGAAGCGCAAGGGCTGGAAGAAGGCCGACGGTAAGCCCGTGTTGAACGTCGAGGTCATGAAGGCACTCGACGAGGCGATGCGGGGCCGCGAGGTCACCTTCGAGTGGGTCAAGGGTCACGCCGGTCACGAGCTCAACGAGAAGGCCGACGTCCTGGCCAACGGGGCGGCCAAGGCCCACGCCTCACGTCGGGACCCCGAGGCCGGCCCCGGCTTCCCCGGTGCCCGGTCGGTGGGTGCGGGTGACGATCCGGCGGTCCCCCCCACTGCCGACGGAGGTGCGCGATCCGCCAAGGCCGCAGCCACCGCGGGCCCGGTGGACGCCGAGCCGGATCTGTTCAGCCTCGAGGAACCCGGACACGCCGCGGCGCCGGCCGCGTCGGCCGCGTCGACGGTGGATCTCGTCGTGGAACTCGAGCGATCGCTACTCACCGACCCGGTCCGCGGTGACCGTCGCCGGCTCGAGGCACTGCTGGCTCCCTCGTGGACACACGTCGGCGCCCGGGGCGAGATCTGGTCGCTGCAGGACAGACTGGCGTCCGCAGAGTCACCCGACCGGGCGACCGGAGAACGCACGATGGAGATCATCGACGCGCGCGAGCTGGGGTCCGACACCGTCCTGCTGGTCTGGCGCGAGCGCTCACACGACGGCTCGATCCTGCGAAGCTCGGTGTGGGTGAGATCCCGGGGGTCCTGGCGCCAGACCTTCCAGCAGAGCACCCCGGAGGCCTGACGACCTCGACTACGAACGACGAGCGGCGCCCCACACCCCCTCGGGGGAGGGGCGCCGCTGTTCGACCTTGGCGCGGGGCCTACAGGCCGCCCAGCAGCAGGTGGAGCAGATCCCCTACGATTCCGATCAGACCGGCGACTAGACCCATGTTGCGACTCCCTACAGGTGATGTGATGCCCGGCGGGTTCCTCTCCCCGTCGAGCTGCAACCGACTCTAGAAACGTAGTATGACCGAGGTGTTTCGTCCCTCGCTCGATGCCGTGAACTCGGGTTTCAGGGAGGTGAGGATACATCTGTATAGGAGTTTTCTCACCGAATCGCCCTGGACTCCTCGTGAGTCAACCGCGGCGTGGCGCGGTGAACCCGACCGCCTGGTAGACCTGCGAGAGCACAGGCCCGGCCACCGCGCGGGCCCGGTCGGCGCCGTCAGCGAGGATCCGCTCGAGCTGTCCCCTGTCGGACATGTACTCGTCGAAACGGCCGCGTAGCGGGGTCACGAACGCCTCGAGGGCGTCGGCGGTGTCGGTCTTGAGCGCGCCGTAACCCGCACCCGAGGTCTGGTAGTCGGCCACGATGTCGGCCACCGGCCGTCCGGTGAACGACGACTGGATGGTCAACAGGTTGGACACCCCCGGCTTCATCTCGCGATCGAAGCGGATGCCGCCGTCGGAGTCGGTCACCGCGCTGCGGATGCGCTTGGCGGAGACCTTGGGGTCGTCGAGCAGGTTGACGATGCCCTTGGGGTTCTCCCCCGACTTGCTCATCTTGGCCGTGGGGTCCTGCAGGTCGTAGATCTTGGCCGAACCCTCGAGGATCTTGCCCTCGGGCACCACGAAGGTCTTCTTGAAGCGCGAATTGAACCGCATCGCCAGGTCGCGGGTGAGTTCGAGGTGCTGACGCTGGTCCTCGCCGACGGGCACCAGGTGCGGGCGGTAGAGCAGGATGTCGGCAGCCATGAGGACCGGGTAGGTGAACAACCCCACCGTGGTCCCGTCAATGCCCTGCTTGGACGACTTGTCCTTGAACTGGGTCATCCGCGCGGCCTCGCCGTAGCCGGTGATGCACCCCAGCACCCAGGCCAACTCGGCGTGCTCGGGAACGTGCGACTGCACGAACAACACCGAGCGGGCCGGGTCCACACCCAGGGCCAGCAACTGCGCGCAGCCGCGGAAGACCCGCTCGCGCAACTCCTTGGGCTCCTGCCTGACGGTGATCGCGTGGAGGTCGGGGATGAAGTAGTAGGCGTCGTAGTCGTCCTGCAGGTCCACCCACTGCCGCACGGCGCCCAGGTAGTTGCCGAGATGGTAGGAGTCGGCGGTCGGCTGAATGCCGGACAGGACGCGCTGGCGCTTCGCGGTGGACTCGGCCGGCGCCGACGTTGGAACTGCGGAAGATGACTGCTCAGACATGGCGTTCATCATCCCACGGTGCCGTCGGTCCGCAGATCAGGCCCTCATCGGTCGGCGGGCTGATCCGGTCCGGGCGGGAACCCACCCGTGGCGACCGGACCCCAGGAGTCGATCGTCACCCGGATGAGGCATTTGCCCTGCCTGACCATCGCCGCGCGGTACTCGTCCCAGTCACTGTGCTCACCCGCCACACTGCGGAAGTACTCGACCAGCGGCTCGACGGCGTCGGGGAGGTCGACGATCTCCGCGGTGCCGTCGAGGTGAACGTACGGGCCGTTGAAGTCGTCCGAGAGAACGCACACGCTCACCGCCGGGTCACGGCGGATGTTGGCCACCTTCGCGCGCTGCGGATAGGTGGCCACGGTGAGGCGCCCCTCCGCGTCGAGCCCGCAGGTCACGGGCGAACTCTGCAGCTCTCCCGACGTCCGGCGGGTGATGAGAACCGCGCGGTGGCGGGGTCGCAGGAAGTCCTCGAGACCATGGCGGTCGGGACGCTCGGCGGTGGCGTACTTGGTCATGTCGCCGAGGTTACGGACACGCCCGCGACGCGGCATCCGCGACCGCGGGCCCGCCGGGCGACAGGCGCCCTCGTCGTCGTCGTCATCACTCGTAGACGACGGTCACCGGCGCGTGGTCGGACCACCGCATGTCGTAGGCGCTCGCGCGGTCCACCCGGTCGGACACGGCGCGATCGACCAGACCGTCGGAGACCACGTGGTAGTCGATGCGCCAGCCCGCGTCGTTGTCGAAGGCCTTGCCCCGTTGGCTCCACCAGGAGTACGGGCCGATCTCGTCGGGGCGACGATGACGCACGATGTCGGTCCACCCGCTGGCGTCGGCGAACAGATCGGACATCCACTCCCGCTCGTGGGGCAGGAACCCGGAACTCTTGTGGTTGCCCTTGTGGTTCTTCAGGTCCGCCTCGCGGTGGGCGATGTTCCAGTCGCCGCAGATGATCATCTCGTGGCCGGCCCGGGCGCCGACGATCTCCGCACTCTCGGCGAGGTGCTCCCGGAAACTGGCCAGGAAGCGGTCCTTCTCGTCCTGCTTGGGGGTGTCGGCGGTCCCCGAGGGCAGATAGAGGCTCGCGACGGTGACGGTCTCCCCGTCGACGGCACCGGGGTACACGGCCTCGATGTAGCGGCCGGACTCGTCGAACTCCGCGTCGCCGTGGCCGATGCGGACCTCCGACGGTTCCTGCCTGGACAGGATCGCCACCCCGGCCCGGCCCTTGAGCGACGACGCCGAGCCGATGAGGTACCACCCGGAGTCGAGCGCGGGGGCGAGGGCCTTCCGGGTCTGGTCCTCGTCGGCACGCACCTCCTGGAGTGCGACCACGTCCGCCCCGCTGCTCTCCAGCCAGGGCAGGAATCCGAGATTGGTCTCCGAACGCTGCTTGACGGCGGCGCGGATCCCGTTGACGTTGACGGTGCTGACGGTGAGGCTCACGCCGATCAGGCTACCGACCATCTCGAGGGTGACCGTTGACACACCGGCCATACATTCATACATTGACACCATCATTGTATGAATGAAGGGATCTCGGGATGCACGGGAAGACAGCGGTCGTCCTCGGCGGGAGCGTGGCGGGCCTGTGCTCCGCCGGGGTACTGGCACCGCACTTCGACAAGGTGGTCGTGCTCGAACGGGACGAACTGCCGCCCGGCGCCGAGCACCGGCGCGGCGTCCCCCAGAGCAAGCACCCGCACTTCGTCCTCAACGCGGGCCGCCGGGCGATCGGCACGATCTTCCCCGGGTTCGAGGAGTCGCTCATCGAGGCAGGCGGGATGCTGCTCATGCCGTCCATGGAGGCCGCCTACGGGGAGATGGACGGGTGGGGCCCGCGCAAGGCCAGCACCATGACGATGATCTACTCCTCCCGGATCCTCATCGAGCGCGTTCTAAGGGACAAGGTCCGCGAGCTGCCGAACATCGAGATCCGTGAGGGTTCGACCGTGTCGGGCCTCTCCACCACAGGGGGCGGGACCGCCGCCGGCCGCGTGACCGGGGTCGAGTACCGCGACGCGAGCGGCGAGACGAGGACTATCGAGGCCGACCTCGTGGTCGACGCCCTGGGCCGCGGGTCCTCGGTCCGCGACTGGCTCGCGGCCGCCGGGTGGGCCACCATCCCCGAGAAGACCCTGGACGCCAAGGTCACCTACACCTCCCGCTGGTACCAGCTGCCGGTTGCCGCGGAGCGGCCGCCGACCTGGTGGTGGAAACACCTGGTCCTGACCCCCACGCAGGATTCCGGCTCCCATCCGCAGGAGCACGAGTACCTGTCCAACTTCTTCCCGGTCGAGGGCGACCGTGCCATCGCGTGCATGGGCTCGTGGGGCCTGGAGATGCCCCGCAAGCCCGAGGCGTTCGAGGCCGCCGCCGAGCAGCTCCGCGCGCCGACCTTCGCCTCGGCGATGCACGCCAGCACCCCGATCTCGGAGGTGCACCTGACCCGCGCGACGGGAAACAAGTGGCGCCGCTACGACGAGATCGCGCATCCCCCGCTGGGCCTGGTCGCCGTCGGGGACGCGGCCTGCGCGTTCAACCCGTTCTACGCCCAGGGCATGAGCTCGGCCGCCCGCTCGGCCGTCGTCCTGTCCGACGTCCTCGCCGAGCACCGCTCGCTCGACTCCTCGTTCACCCGCGCCTTCCTCGACCGTCAGCGCACGTCCCTCGAGGTGCCGTGGATGCTCGCCATGGCCCGTGACCAGGGTTACGACTTCGCCGAGGGC
>JBKBUP010000084.1:0-10621 GCA_046289795.1 Dietzia sp.
GGTCAGCCCGATCTCCTGCCCGGACAACGTGGCCTTCGACCCCGCCGGCGGGCTGTGGGTGTCCACCGACGGCAACGCGCTCGGGTTCAACGACGGTCTGTACTCGGTGGCCACCGAGGGCCCGAACCGGGGCGAGACCAAGCTGTTCCTCACCGTGCCGATCGGTGCCGAGACGTGCGGCCCGCTCCTCTTCGCCGACCGCGCCATCGTCAACGTCCAGCACCCGGGAGAGAAGGACGGCGCCTCGATCGAGAACCCCGCCTCCCACTGGCCCGACGGCGGGACGTCGCAGCCGCGTCCGGCGACGGTCGTTGCGTGGAAGGACGGGTTCACCGGCGGGACCGGGTCACTGTCCGGGGGTTCGCTCCCGATGGGATCCCTGGGTTCCTGACCGTTCGTGTGCGGGGCCGGGCCTCCGTCCGGGCCGTCAGACCAGGCTCCCCGGCCCCGCATACGCCAACCCACGCTCGGCGGTCGCGGCGATCGAGGCGGCGACGCCCTCCGGATCGTCCGACATGGGGACGTGCCCGTCGGCGGTGATCTCCACCCGGGCCTGCGGGAACAGCCTCGAGGCCAGCTTGGCCTGACGGACGGGCAGCACCAGGTCGAACCGGCCCCACCGGATGGTGATCGGCAGCTCCTCGTCGACCGGGGCGGTGAAGAGGAAGGTGCCGCGGTCGGCCCGGTCCAGCACCGTGTTGCTCACGATCGCCTCACCGTCGATCGCCGCCGCCTCGGCCGGGTACCGCCACGGCCTCGCGCAGAACACGCCCATCATCACCGCACGGCCCGCCGCCCTCTCCGTCAGTACGGGGATGTGCCGACCGAGCTTGCCGGCCACGCGACGGAGACCGTGGAACACGGTCACGGTGTAGCGCCACTCGGCGTACGAGCGGAAGAACCCGGCCGGCGAGAGCGCGGTGACACTGCTCGCCAGCCCGCGGGCCCCCAACTCCAGCGCCAGGAAACCGCCGAGCGAGTTCCCGGCGATGTGGGGCCGCTCCCCGTCCGGAACGATCTCCTCGAGGAGGTCGACCAGCTGGTCGACCATGTACTCGAGGACGTCGCCTGCGTCGGGGAGTTCCACCGACGCCCCGTGCCCGGGCAGGTCCACCACCACCACGCGGAACCGGTCCGCCAGCAGCGGTACGACCGCGTCCCACGCGTGGGCGCGGTGGCAGACGCCGTGGATGAGGACGACGGTGGGACCGGAGCCGGTGATCTGGTGATACAAAGCCATGACCCCAGTCTCCACCACGGACCCTGGATGACGCCCCATGACCGTCGAAGAACGTGCTTACATCTCCCAAGCGACTGTGGGGGACGCACTGGCCAGGGGGGCACGGCATGGACACGATGACGAGTGGGCCGGCGACGAGCGGACCGGTGACGAGTGGGCTGGCGACGGAGTTCCGTTCCATCCTCCTCCGGCTGGACCTGTTGGTCCGACGGCAGAACACCCAGTACGCCCTGAGCCGCGCGCAGACCTCGATCCTCTACACGCTCGCCTGCCACGGACGGCTGCGGATGAGCGACCTGGCCAGGTTGGAGAACGTCCGGGTCCCCACGACCAGCAACTCGGTGACCGTCGTGGAGAGCATGGGGTACGTGGAGCGCGTACGGGACGAATCCGATGGCCGGGGCGTCTGCGTGGAACTCACCGACCTCGGGCGGGCGCGGATCGACCAGGTGCTCGAGGCGCGCGACCGGGACTTCGCCGACCACCTGTCGCTCCTGTCCCCGGAACACCGGGACACGCTGTCGGCGGCGGTCCCCGCCCTCAACGCGCTGCTGGACGCCTTCGACGGGTCCGGGATCTCACGCTGAACCGGCCCGGCGTCTAGCCTCGGCGAGCATGAGCACAGTCATGATCACCGGCGCCTCCCGCGGAATCGGCGCGGCCACGGCCAGGGCGCTCGAGGCCGGTCACGATCTGATCCTGGTGGGCCGCGACGCCGACGCGCTGGGATCCGTGGCCCGCTCCTGCAGGTCCGCCAGGGTCGTGACCGCAGATCTGACGACGGCGGACGGGGTCACGCTGGTCGCCGACGGGATCGCCACCCTCGACGGGCTGGTCCACTGTGCCGGGGTCGCCGAGCTCGGCCGGATCGACGAGGCGGATGCCGCCCAGTGGCGCCGCGCGTTCGAGATCAACGTGCTCGCGGTGGTCGAGCTCACCCGGGTGTTGCTCCCGGCGCTCCGCGCGGCCCGCGGCCACCTCGTCGTCATCAACTCGGGCGCGGGGACCACCGCCAAGCCGGGCTGGGGTTCCTACAGCGCCTCCAAGTTCGCGCTCCGCGCCGTCACCGACACGCTCCGCGGCGAGGAACCGGCGCTGCGCGTCACCTCGATCCATCCGGGCCGGGTGGACACCGAGATGCAGCGGGCCATCGTCGCCGCCGAGGGCGGGACCTACGATCCGTCGGCCCACCTCAGCCCGGATTCCGTGGCCACCGCGGTGCGGCACGCGCTCGACTCGAGCCCCGACGCGCACCCGACCGAGGTGGTTCTCCGACCGCGACGCCACTGAGATCCCCTCGACCCGGTGGGCACGTGCGCGATCCCACCGCCGGACCGCTGCGCATGTCGTAACGTCCGCACCATGACCGGCCCGGACACCCCCCTGCGCGTCACCGTGATCGGCGCGGGTGTGGTCGGTTGCTACCTGGGCGGCCGGCTCGCCCGCCATGCCGACGTGACCCTGGTCGGGCGCCCTCATGTACTCGACCCGATCCGCGCGGTCGGGCTCACCGTGGAGTCCGGGGAGGGAGTGGAGGACCGACTCCACGTGCCGGCCGACGCGCTGACCCTGGCCGAATCGCCCGAGTCCGTCCGACGCTCGGACGTGGTCCTCGTGTGCACCAAGGCGGGCTCCACCGCCGCGGCCACCGCCGAGTTCGTCCGGTACCTGCGGCCCGGGTCCCTGGTGGTGGGCCTGCAGAACGGGCTGCACTCGGCCGATCTGATCCGGGAGGGCGTGGACTGCACACCGGTGATCGCCGGGGTCATCCCCTTCAACGTGGCCCGGACCGGCCCCGCCACCTACCGCCGGACCAGCAACGGCGAGATCCGGATCGCCGAACATCCCCTGGCCGCCCCCCTCCTCCGCGTGATGGCGGAGGCCGACCTCCGGGTTCGCGCGACCGACGACATCCAGGCGGTGCTGCACGGAAAGGTCCTGCTGAACCTCAACAACGCCGTCCAGGCGCTGTCCGGCCTCCCGCTGCGCTCCGAACTGCTCGACCGGGACCTGCGGAGGTGCGTCGCGCTCTGCCAGGCCGAGGGCAACCGGGTCTTCACCGCCGCCGGGGTGGTGTCGCGGGTGCCGATCGCGGTACCCGCCGGCATGCTGCCGTTCGTCATGCGGCTGCCCACGCCGGTGTTCCGCAGGCTCGCCAGGGCGGTCATGCGGGTCGACGCCGACGGGACGTCGTCGATGAACGACGACCTGGTCCGCGGCCGACCGACCGAGATCGACGTCCTCCAGGGTGAGGTGGTGCGGATGGCCCGGTATCTCGGGGTCGAGACGCCGGCCTGCGCGCACATGGTCGAGTTGGTACACGAGGCCGAACGTGCCGGGCCCGACCGCCGCCAGTGGACCGGCAAGGCACTGCTCGCGGAACTGCAGCGCGCCCGGCGCCGTGATCGAAGGCTGGCGCGGCGGCAGCGCTAGTCCGGGGAACGCGCTGGGACCTGTCCGGAACCAGTGGTCGTCAGCAGTGCGTCAGGGCGACGTGCGTCGGAGGAGTCCGGCGTGGCGGTCCGCCGGGGTCCGGCGCGGACAGCTGACGCACTTGTCCCCGGCGGTGGCCACGTAGATCAGACAGCAGGAACCGCGGCGCACGAACCGCCGTGAGTGCCCGGGCCCCTCGACGTCGGTGTAGCGCACCGGCAGCAGCGGGGGGCAGGAGACGGTGCGGGCCAGGTCACAGCCTCGCCCGGGGTCTCCGACAGCGCGGCCGGCCTCCAGTGCCCGGTTGGCGATCGAGTCCGAGGCGATCGCCCACAGCGCGCGTGGCGCCGCGCCGGAGACCTCCGCGAGTGCCGCGATCACCGCCTCGTGGGCCTCACGCAGTTCCTGCGCGAACGCGGCCACCGACGTCAGCAACCGGTCCGAGCGCGCGGCCCGGAGGTAGCCGTTGCCCTGCAGCGACACGGTGAGCCGTTCCGGCCGGGGATCGGGTGCGACACCCGAGGAGAGCAGCATCGCCAGTGGCGCGGCGACCAGAGAGGAGCTGGCCGAGTACCACCAGAGGGTGGCATTGACGCGCGGATCGTCATGTGACCACCGCCGCCCGGTGTCCGCGACGCGCGCCGCGAGCCACCGGGGGTCGGTCAGCACGGTCCCGGGGAGAACCCCGGGGCCGTGCTCGATGGTCCGGGCGAACTCGCCGAGTGGTGCCGCGATGTCCGCGTACGCGGCGGCGACGGCCGCAGCGGCGGTGGTATCGGTGGAGGTAGCGGCGGACTCAGCCATCGGCGAGCCCCCAGACGTCCAGGGTCCGGCCACCGGCCGCACCCTGTCGCACCTGCCCGCGGACCCCGAACACCCCGGCGAGGAGCGCGGGATCGAGCACCTCCTCGGGCGCGCCGGTCGCCACCACCCGGCCACGACTCAGGACAACCATCGCGTCGCAGTACTCGGTGGCCATCCGCAGATCGTGGAGCGTCAGCAGAACCGCCAACCCACCGGCCGCCAGTTCCCGCAACAGCGTCAGCACGGACAGTTGTTGGTGCAGGTCGAGGTGATTGGTGGGCTCGTCCAGCAGCAAGACCTCCGGCTGCTGGGCCAGCGCCCGGGCGATCGACACCCGCTGCCGTTCACCCCCCGACAGCGCCAGGACGTCGCGCTCCGCCAACCCGGTCAACCCCACGCGGTCGAGCACGGTGTCCACCACGTCGGCGTCGTCGGTCCCGAACGGTTCGAACAACCCACGAGTGACCGTCCGGCCGAGGCGCACCGACTCGCGGACCGTGATGCCGCCCAGCGACACCGGCTCCTGGGTACTCACACCCACCGTGCGCGCCAGGGTCCGGCGGCGGAGGGAGGTGATGTCGTCGCCGTCGAGCCGGACCATCCCGG
The DNA here is from genome assembly GCA_046289795.1 of Dietzia sp. Taxonomy (GTDB): domain Bacteria; phylum Actinomycetota; class Actinomycetes; order Mycobacteriales; family Mycobacteriaceae; genus Dietzia. Next base: position 5,084 of record JBKBUP010000084.1, read on the forward strand.
TCGTGGTGGGCAACGCCCGGTAGCAGGTCCGCAGCAGCGTCGTCTTGCCGCTGCCGTTGGGGCCCACGAGCGCGGTGACCCGGCCGGGTGCGATGGTCAGGTCCACCCCGTCGAGGACCCGGCGCCCCCCCAGGGCTGCGGAGACATCGGACGCGGTCAGGGTGGTCATGTCGCCGCCCTTCCGTAGCGCCGCCACAGCATGATCAGGAACACCGGACCGCCCACGACTCCCGTGACCACTCCCACCGGGAGCTCGGCACCGTCGCTGACGGACCGGGCCGCGATGTCCGCCAGCACCAGGGCCACCGCGCCGAGCACCGCGGCCGTCGGCAGCAGTCGCGCCGAGGTGCGGCCCGTGACGTATCCGGCGAGATGCGGGATGAGCAGGCCGATGAACCCGATGGTCCCGGACACCGCCACCGCCCCCGCGGTGAGCATCGACACCAGCAGCAGCATGAACAGGCGGAACCGCGGGACGTTCAGCCCCATGGCCGTGGCGCCGTCGTCACCGGTCAGGAGTAGATCCAGGTGGCGGCTGGACAGCATCACGAGGATCCCGGCGACGGTGAGGATCGTGACCGGGGCGAGCAGCATGGTCCACCCGGCGTCACCGAACCCGCCGGCGAGCCAGCGCATGACGGTGCCCAGTTGGTGGTCGTCGCCCAGCACCAGCAGGGTGAACGTGTTGAGCGCCGAGAACACCATCGTCAGGGCCGCCCCCACCAGCACGATCGCCGTGGTGTCGTGGGCGCGACGAGCCACCAGGATCACCCCGGCGAGCGGCAGGAGTGCACCGAGGAAGGCGGCCATGGGGAGCGTGAAGACGCCCCACACCCCGGCACCCACGCCCAGGACGGTCAGGACCACGACGCCGAAGCCCGCCCCGGACGACACTCCCAGCAGGTAGGGGTCGGCCAGCGGGTTCCGCGTGACCGCCTGGGCGACGCCCCCCGCCACCGCGAGGGACGCGCCCACCGCCGCCGCCATCAGCGCCCGGGGCAACCGGGACTCGATCACGATCGCCTCGCGCGCCTCGGACCACCACGGGGTGAACGCTCCCGGGGCCAGGCGGTGGGCGATGATCGCCCAGACGTCCCCGAGGGGGATCGACACCGACCCCAGCGAGACCCCCATCGCCACCGAGAGGGCGAGGAGCCCCAGCAGCGGGGCGAGGACCAGCCCCAGCGGACGCCTGTCGCGGCGCGGCACCGAACGGCGGGGCGGGGCCGAGGAGCGGGGCGGATACGGCGCCGCCGCGCCGCGTGCGCCACGGCCACCGTCGTGGACGACCGTCGCCATGTCAGCGCCCGAATGCGTCGGGGTAGAGCTCGCGGGCGATCGTCTCGACCGAGGTCGCCATCCGGGAACTCTCGAAGAAGTCGGCGAGGGGGACCACCACGATGCGGCCGGACCGGATCGCCGGCGTGGTGGACATGATGGGCTGCTCGCGCAGGTAGGCGATCTTGTCCTGGGCGCTGGTGGCCCCGTAGTCGAGCACCACGATCGCTTCCGGCTGGCGCTCGCCGAGGATCTCCCACGTGGTCTCGAGGTACGGGCGGTCCCCCTCGGTGAAGATGTTGTCCGCTCCGGCGTACTCGCCGATCAACTGGCCGATGCCGACGCCACCGATCGTGGTCGGTTCCGCCTCCCCGCCGTCGTAGAAGAACGTGGGGGTGCCCGTGACCCCGGCCTGGTCGAGCGTCGCCCGGACCGCCTCGATCCGGTCGACGATCCGGTCGGTGAGCTCCCGCGCGCCGTCCTCAACACCGAGGATCCTGCCCAACTGCGAGAAGTCGGTCTCGAGCATGGAGACGTCCGGGAACCCGTCGCCGCAGTACTCGGAGAACAGGAAGGTGTCGATGCCCGCGGCTTCCAGGGCGTCGCGGCTGCGGCCCTCCTTCTCGTCGAACGCGCTGCGCATGCCGGCCACCACCAGGTCCGGTTCCAGATCGACGATCTGCTCCCAGGTGGGGTACTCCTCGGCCAGCCCGGGTATCGCCTCGAGTTCCTCGGCGACCTCCGGTAGGACGTCCTCGCGGTCGTCATATCCCCGGCCGACGATCCGGTCCCCGGCACCCATCTGGATGAGGGTCTCCGTGACGTGGGCGTTCATCGTGATGATGCGCTCGGGCGGGGCGTCGAACGTGGACTCCCGCTCACAGTTGGTGATGGTCACCGGCTCGGCGAACGCCTCTCCGGAGGCGGAGCTCTCCTGCGCGTCGCCGCGGGAGCAGCCCGCGACGGCAACCCCCGCGACGAGGAGCGCGGCGAGCGCGATGGTGGACCTGGACTGGCGACGGAACATGATCAGACCTCGGATCGTGTCGTGTGCCCACGAACACACGAGACCCGCAGGTGGGCAACCGTCGACGCCGGCCGCCGACCATGCAGGACTCCGGATCGCAGACCGCGGCGATTGGCAGAGTCGCGAACCTCCGGGCAGGTAATCGGGCTCGTCGTCACCGAGGTGACGGCATACCGTTGCGGGTCAGCGCCGGATTCTCACCGGTCTTCCCCTGCGTATCCGGAAATCAGCAAGTCGTGATGTCAGTATGCACATCCGTGGCGACAGTCGTGGCGGCACCTCCCGGGAACACCGGCGCCCGGGGGCGCACCGGCTCGCACCGGGTCGGGGTCTACTCGTCGTAGCCCAGGGAGAACGCCGCCTCGAGGTCGTGCTTGGACAGCGCCCGGAACGCGATGTGCGTCTCGGTGTTCACCACCCCTTGCACCTTGTTCAGGCGGTCGGACACGATCTCGGCCACCTCTTCGTTCCGGCGGGCCCGCACCAGCACGATGAGGTCGATGGTGCCGGTGACCGAATACACCTCGGACACGCCGTCGATCTCGGCGATCGCCTCGGCGACCTCGGGGATGCGCGCCGTCTCGGCGTGGACAAAGACGATGGCGGTGATCATGGGCCTCAGGCTAGTGCAGCAGGCGTAGCGTCTGCCTCATGATCCACGGGGACCTCTTCCAGACCGCGCTCGAGACCCAGACCGACCGCCCGTTCGCGCTCCAGAACCCGAAGATGCTCAAGGTGACGGTCCGCGACCAGACGTTCATGGCCCGCACCGGGTCGATGGTCGCCTATCAGGGACGAATCGGATTCGAGAACGCCGGGCACGGCGGTATCGGCAAGATGTTCAAGTCCGCGGCGACCGGTGAGGGCGTTCCGCTGATGAGGTGCACCGGGCAGGGAGAGGTGTTCCTGGCCGACCAGGCGTCGGAGATCCAGGTGCTCTACCTGGAGAACGACTCGATCTCGGTCAACGGCGCCAGCGTCCTGGCGTTCTCGGACGGCATCCAGTGGGACATCCACCGCATCGCCGCCAAGAGCGCCCTGATGACGGGCGGCCTGTACAACGTGTCCCTGCGCGGGACCGGGTTCGTGGCGGTGACCACCAAGGGTCGGCCCGTCGCGCTCGACGTGGCGTCCGCGCCGACCTTCGCCGACGCGCAGGCCGTGGTCCTGTGGACGGCCGGGGTGACGATGGACGTCAAGGTCGACACCGGCGGGTTCAAGTCCATGATCCGCGGCGGTAGCGGCGAGACCTTCCAGCTGGCGTTCGGCGGCCAGGGTCTGGTGGTCGTGCAGCCGTCGGAGAACGTACCCCAGGGCGCCGGTAACCAGAGCGGCTCCTAGCTGCCCCGGTTCCCCGGCGGGCCCCGGCTCAGCGCATGTTCTCCGGGGTCCAGTACGCGCGCATCGAGGCGATCTTGCCCTGGTCGTCATGGGTCATCAGGTCCCACACGTTGATGGTGGCCTTGGAGTCGGCGTCGAAGTGGGTGGTGATCTCGAAGTTGAACAGCAGGTCGTCACCGCACACCCGCGCCTCGATCACCTCGCCGTCGATCTTCATCGCCACCACCGACGAGTAGAACTCGCGGATGGCCGCCTTGCCCTCGTGGACGGTCCCGTTGCCGACCGGGTCCTCGACGGTGGCGTTCTCGGCGTAGAGGTCCATGATCGCCTCGAGGTCGCCGGCGACCAGCGCGGCGATGTAGGAGTCTGCGGTGGCACGGATCTGCTCGGGGGAGGCACTCACGGCGATGGCCCTTTCGGTATGGCGACGAGACGCCTCGAGCCTAGAACGTGTTCTCTCTCCGGGGATTCGTACGCCACAACCCACGTCGACTTTGTGACTTGCGCCACTTTCATCCCGGGCCTACGCTCCCTTCACCAGCGATAGGACGTCCGACCGGCCCGGGAGCGGGGTACGCCATGTCCACACAGAACGTCTCGGGCAGGAGTTCAGACGAGGAGTCGTTCCACACCGGCCGGGTGGTGATCATCTCCCTGGTGGCGGCGCTCGGCGGGTTCCTCTTCGGCTTCGACACCGCGGTCATCAACGGCGCCGTGGACGCCGTCCAGGAGACCTTCGAGATGAGCGCCGGCCTCACCGGGTTCGTCGTCTCCTCCGCACTGCTCGGCTGCATCGCCGGTGCATACCTCGCCGGCCGTCTCGCCGACCGTTGGGGACGGACCCGCGTGATGGTCCTGGCCTCGGCGCTGTTCACCATCAGCGCGGTCGGATCCGGTTTCGCCTTCGGCCCCTGGGACCTCATCCTGTGGCGGGTGGTCGGCGGCCTCGGCGTGGGGGCGGCCTCGGTCATCGCGCCGGCGTACATCGCCGAGGTCGCGCCGCCCTCGATCCGCGGCCGCCTCGGATCGCTCCAACAGCTCGCGATCGTCTCCGGCATCTTCGTGGCCCTGCTCTCCGACGCCTGGCTGGCGGCCGTGGCCGGTGGCGCGATCGAGGAGCTGTGGCTGGGGATCCAGGCCTGGCGCTGGATGTTCCTCACCGAGCTGGTCCCCGCCATCACCTACGGCGTGCTGGCGCTCATGATCCCGGAGTCCCCCCGCTACCTGCTGGCCAAGGGGCTGGTCGCCGAGGCGAGAGACGTCCTGCGCACCATCCAGTCCAGCGGCGTCGACAACCGGATCAGGGAGATCCGCGCGACGGTCCGCGAGGACAGGAAGCGGTCGTGGCAGGACATGCTCGCCCCGAGCGGCAGGAACCTCCTGCCGATCGTGTGGATCGGCATCGTGCTGTCCGTCTTCCAGCAGGCCGTGGGCATCAATGTGATCTTCTACTACTCCACTTCCCTCTGGCAGTCGGTCGGCTTCACCGAGGCGGACGCGCTCACCCAGACCGTCATCACCTCGGTCACCAACATCGTGGTGACGATCGTGGCCATCGCGCTCATCGACAAGATCGGTCGCCGCAGGCTGCTCATCACGGGGTCCGTGGGCATGACCGTCTCGCTCGCCGTGATGTCCCTGATGTTCAGCACCGCCACCATGGGACCCGGTGTCGACGGCGAACTCGCTCCCCAACTCGGCGACACCCAGGGAGTGGTCGCGCTGATCGCCGCCAACGGGTTCGTCGTGTTCTTCGGCATGTCGTGGGGCCCGGCGGTGTGGGTCCTGCTGGGCGAGATGTTCAACAACCGCATCCGCACCGCGGCTCTCGGCCTGGCCGCGGCCGCCCAGTGGTTGGCGAACTTCGCCATCTCCACCGCGTTCCCGCCGAT
>JBKBUP010000085.1:0-10466 GCA_046289795.1 Dietzia sp.
GAGCCCGTCGTCCGGGTCCTCGCCGCCACCGACCCGGCAAATCCGTACGGCGCGGCGCTGCCGTGGCCTCCCGGCGCGGAAGGCGGATCCGGGCACCGTCCCGGCAGGAAGGCGGGGGCGCTCGTGGTGCTGGTCGACGGGTTGTGCGTCCTGTTCGTCGAACGCGGTGGTCGGACCGTCCTCGTGCTCGACCACCGGCCCGAGGCCGTGCCGCTCGCGGCGTCCGCGCTCGCAGCGGTCGTGCGGTCGGGGGCCGTCGGCACGCTCACGGTCACCACCATCGCCGGCGAACCCGTCCACACCTCGCCCGTCGCGGCCGCCTTCGAGACCGCCGGATTCGGGGTCACGCCCAAGGGGTTGCGCATCCGGCGTTGAGGCGTAGCACCCAATGAGTTAAAGTATGCGCATCAATGCATATATCAGGGGGTTGGTATGGGTGCCGGACACACTCACGGGGGTCACACCCAGCCGACCGGTCACGCCGGAGCGCGGTATCGGGTCAGGCTTGCGTGCGCCTTTGCCCTGACCTCGGTGTTCTTCGTGGTCGAGTTGATCGCGGGCCTCATCTCCGGCTCACTCGCCCTGCTCTCCGACGCCGGCCACATGGCGGCGGACGTGGTGGCGCTGGGTGCGGCGCTGCTGGCGACGATGATCGCGTCGCGACCGGACCACACCGGCCGACGCACGTTCGGCCACTACCGCGTCGAGATCTTCGCTTCCGGCTTGGCGGTACTCATCATGCTCGGCATGGGCGTGTACGTCCTGGTCGAGGCGATCAGCCGGTTCGGGTCGGATGCCCCCGTCGCCACCGGGACGATGCTGCTCGTCGGGGCACTGGGGCTGGTCGTCAACGTCATCTCGCTGCTCCTGCTGCGCAGCGGTTCGTCCGAGAGCCTCGCGGTCCGTGGTGCGTACTTCGAGGTCGTCGCCGATGCGGCCGGTTCGGTCGGGGTGATCGGGGCCGCGCTGCTCATCCGGGCAACCGGTTCGACGGTGTGGGACCTCGTGGTGGCAGTGGCGATCGCCGTGTTCATCGTCATTCGCGCGGTAGTTCTCGGTCGACAGGTCGTCACGGTGCTCGCCCAGCACGCGCCCGTCGGCGTCGACCCCGCAGCGGTGGAGTCCGAACTCGCGTCGGTGTGCGGCGTCGAGGAGGTGCACGACCTTCACCTGTGGACCCTGACCTCGGGGATGGACGTGGGCACCGTCCACCTCGTGGTCGGCCCCGAGGTGACCCCTTCCGACGTCCTCGACGAGGCCCGGCGCGTCCTGCGCGAGGGCCACGGCATCGAGCATGCGACCGTGCAGATCGAGACCTCCGATGTCGTGGGTTGTCGCGAACTCGGTTGGTGAACCTGGTTGACCGGGTGAACCTGGTTGACCGGGTGAACCGGGCGACTCTGTTCGGTTCAGGACTGTTCGGTTCAGGGCACCATGGTGCGCACACTCGGCTAGCGGGCAAATCACTCAGGACAGCAAATCACTCAGGACAAAGGAGTCAACGGTGCCGGAAGGCGATTCCGTCTACAGGGCGGCCGCACGGGTCCACCAGGCGCTGGCCGGGCGGACCCTGGACAGGACCGAGCTCCGGGTGCCGAGGTTCGCGGCAGTCGATCTGCGCGGCAGGACCGTGGTGGCGGCCCGGTCTCGGGGGAAGCACCTGTTCGTCGTCGTCGGCCCGGACGCGCAGGGGCGAGACCCCGTCACCCTCCACATCCACCTGAAGATGGAGGGCCGCATCCATGTCCACCGCGCGGGGGAGCGGTGGCGGTTCCCCGCGCACACCGCCCGGCTGGTCCTCCGTGCAGGCGATGTCGAGGTGGTGGGCACCGAGCTCGGGCTGCTGCGCGCGCTGGATCCGACCGAGGCCGACCGGGCGGTCGACCACCTCGGCCCCGACCTGTTGGGGCAGGACTGGGACCCGGACACCAGCGTCGCGGAGGTGGTGAAGCGGATCGGGGAGCGGCCGTCCCGGACGGTCGGGGAGGCCTTGTTGGACCAACGCAATCTGGCCGGCATCGGCACCGTGTACCGCGCCGAGCTGTGTTTCCTGCGGGGCCTCGACCCGCGCGATCCGGTCGACGTGGTGCCGGACCTGCGCGCCGTGGTCGTGCTCGCTCGTCGACTGCTGGTCGCCAACGCCGACCGCGCGGTCCGGGTGACCACCGGTGACACGCGACGTGGGCGAGAGTTGTGGGTGTACGGGCGGGACGGCAGACCGTGCCGCAGGTGTGGGACCGAGGTGGAGACGTTCCGGCTGGGTGGTCTCGCCGACCCGGACGAGCCGAGCGATTCGCTCGATCGCATCGCCTACCGCTGCCCGTCGTGCCAGCCGGCGCGTGCCACACTGGGGCCATCGCCAACGGAGGAGAACCTGTGACCGACCGCAACACGATCCTGATCACCGGAGCCAGCGCGGGTCTCGGCGAGGGTATGGCCCGTCGCTGGGCTGCGCAGGGCAAGAATCTGGCGCTCTGTGCCCGTCGTCTGGAGCGACTCCAGGAGCTCCGCGCCGAGCTGCTGGCGGCCAACCCGTCGATCACGGTGGCGGTCCGCGAGCTCGACGTGGCCGACGGCGACGCGGTGGAGCGGGTCTTTGGTGAGCTCGACGCGGAGCTCGGCGGGATCGACCGCTTCGTCCTCAACGCCGGCCTGGGCAAGGGGGCGTCCATCGGTACGGGGAAGGCGCACGCCAACCGCGAGACCGCGATGGTCAACGTGATCGGCACGCTCAACCAGGCCGAGGCCGCGATGGAGCTGATGCACGCGCGGGGCGAGGGGCACCTGGTGTTCATCTCGTCGGTGAGTTCGCTGCGCGGCATGCCCAAGGCCCAGAACACGTACGGCGCCACCAAGGCGTTCGTCTCCTCGCTCGCACAGGGTCTGTACGCCGATCTCGACAGCTCCGGCAGCCGCATCAAGGTCACCGACATCCTCCCCGGCTACATCCGCACCGATATCAACCGATCGGTCAAGACCTCGCTGATGACCGAGTTCGACGAGGGGGTCGACGCCCTGGTCAAGACGATCGACGCCGAGCCCACCCGCGCGCTCGTCCCGGCCAAGCCCTGGAAGGCGATCGGCCCGCTGCTGACGCTGCTGCCGGAGAAGGTCAGCCGCAGGTTCGTCTGACCGGGGCTCCCGGCCCACCCTGGAAGGGAGAGTAGGTCGGGAGTGTGGGTCAGAAGGGTGGTGGGTCGAGAATGTCCTCGAGCAGGGCTCGGACGTCGCGCTCGACTCTGCTGGTGACGGGAGCGTTGCGCTGCCACCAGCGGCTGTGGTCGGCGGGGCGGGTGTTGCCCGGTCCGGTGGCCGGGTCCGTGGCGGTGCCGGTGGTTCGGGCGCGTTCCGCGTTCAGGCGGGTGGCGCGGCGGGTCCAGTAGGTGGGCTCCGAGCGTGTGTCAGCGCTCGTGGTGGTCGGGTCCGGGTTGCGCTGTTGTTGCCGGTCCCAGGCGCGGGATTCGTTGCGAGCGTGCTCGCGGCGGTAGGCCCCGAGCGGCCCGGATGGTCGGGTCATCATGGTCGCCCCGTCCGGGGTGATCACGGTGAGGGTGCCATCGGGTCGCAGGTCGTAGATCCAGTCTGAGAACGTCTTGAACCGGTGATGGCGCCTACACAGACACATCAGGTTGCACTCTTCTGTGGGCCCACCCCGGGCGGGGTCCGCGTGGTCGAAGGGCCGGACATGATCGATGTCGCAGTCATCTGCCGGTACAGCGCAGCCGGGATGACGACATGTGCCGTCGCGCAGCCGGATGCGGCGGGCCAACTCGGCGCTCGGCCGGTACTCCAGGGCGCGGCGGGCGTCGTCGGCCGCGCCGACACGGGGGTCGACCTTCTCGAAGCTGGCCCCGTCGCTGGTGACCAGCATCTCGAGCAGAGCCTGCAGCGCGGCCTGGCCGGTGCGGGTGAACTCCACCCGCGCCCCACCGTCGTCACCGGTGCCGTCACCGGTGCCGGCACCGGTGTTGCCGGTGGCGATGACGGTGACCTTGGGTCGCAGTGGTGCCGGCGGCTGGCCCGGGCCTCCGGGGTGGAGGCTGTCGCCGCACACCAGGGACAACAGGGCGTCGGCGCGGCGTTCGGTCTTGGAGTAGTGGCAGTCCAGGTCCGGGGCCGTCTCGCCGGCGGCCTCAGCGGCGGCGGCGTGTGCTGCGGCCGCGTCCGCGTCGGCGGCGGCGTGTTCGGCAGCGCGTTGGTCGATCGCATCGGCCAGGACGGCGGCCTCTTCGGCGGCCAGGGTGGCCGACAGTGTCGACATGCCGTCGGCGCCCTTGTTGATGCGAACCCCGCGGGCGCGGCTGGCGTCCTCTTTGCGGCGGCGGATGCCGTCGGCGTCGTATCGGGCGATGATCGCGTCCACCGCATCGCGCACCGCCTGTGCTCCGAGGCGTTCGCCGGCCTCCGACGCGGCCAGGTAGTCGTCGACTACTCCCTGTTGCACCAGCGGCAGGACCTCGGGGTCGACCGTGGCCATCTGGCGGGCCAGCAGTTCCGCGGCTCGCTGGTCCATCCGCCCCGCGGCCAGGGCCGCGAGGATCGCGGGGTAGCGCTGGTGCAGGTCTGCGGCGAAGGAGACCATAGATTCGGCGCGCAGTGTGGAGACGGCCATCGCCGCCACCACATACCCGGTGGCCACGTCGAACGGGTCGACCACCGAGTGGCCGGGCGGGGAATCATGGCCGGCGCCGGCTTCGTCGCGGCGCACGCACTCTCGCAGTAGTTCGTAGCAGGCCGACAACCGCTGAGCGGAGGCACGATTCTCCGCCGCCCAACCGGCACGAGCCGCTGCGGTCAGGCCGGTCAACGGATCGACTGCGGAGGTGCCGTCAGCAGAGGTGCCGCCGAAAGAGTCGCCACCGCTCTCGTCCATGCCCCACCTCCGTACGCTGCCACCAGTGCTCGGTATCGAATCTGTGTTCTATGATACGCACACACATTCGAACGCGCAAGAGTCTGTTGGTGGCCGCGTGGCGGCACGGCCGCCACTGCCGGCGGACGAGCGTCCAGGTGTGCTGCCCGGCCAGGTGTGAGCCCGGCTAGGTCGTGACGCGGGGTTCGGGGCCCACCACGTCGAAGAGCATCGCCGTGAACTGGCCGTGGGTCTCGATCTTCTGGCGGTGGAGACGGAGTCGGCGGGGCAGCAGGGGGCGGCCGGAACCGAGGACCACGGGGCACTGGTGAACCCAGACCCGGTCGAGCAGTCCGTGGTCGGCGAACTGACCGGCGAGGTCACCGCCGCCGACGACCCAGACGTCCTTGCCGCCGGCGGCCTCCGTGAGGAGTGGGTGCAGGTCGGTCACGTCACCGGAGAAGAACTCGACGCCGTCGACAGGAGCGAGATCGCGGTGGGTGACGATCCAGCTCGGGACCGTGTACGGCCAGACGAACGGCTGGCCGTCCTTCGTCAGGTCGCGGCGGACCCATTCGAAGGTGTTGACTCCGCAGACGATCGCACCGACGCCGGCGTAGAAGCGATCGAAGTGGAGGTCGGGGAGGGAGGGATCCGGAGCGGTCGGTGTGTAGCCCGCGGGTTCGGCCTCACCGGAGGTCGCGAACAGCCAGGAGAGGCTCTCCTCGTCGTCGGCGATGTACCCGTCCAGGCTCGTGGCGGTGCAGTAGACAGTGGCCATGGTCAAGAATCGCACGGAAGCGGGACCCGGCGCGAGGGGCGAAGGGCCTGATGCGAGAAGGCTGTGCGGGTCAGCGGCGGCCGCGGGCCTCGCGATAGATCTCGACGAGCGAATCCGTCGAGGAGTCGAAGCCGTCCCCGGGATGCTTCTCCGCGGTCAGCGCCCTCAGGAGTTCACCTGCCTGCGCCTTACCCAACTCGACCCCCCACTGGTCGAAGGCATTGATGCCCAGGACGGCGGCCTGGACGAACACCACGTGTTCGTAGAGCGCGATGAGCTGGCCGAGCACTCCGGGGGAGAGCGACGGCGCGAGGATCGTGGTGGACGGCCGGTTCCCGGGCATCACCTTGTGGGGGGCGATCGCGGGGTCGACGCCCTCGGCGAGCACCTCCTCCTCCGTCTTGCCGAACGCCAGCACGCGGGACTGGGCGAACAGGTTGGCCACGAGCACGTCGTGCATCGATCCGCCGCCGTCGGCGGTGGGCAGGTCCGTGATCGGGCGGGCGATGCCGATGAAGTCCACCGGAACGAGTTGCGTGCCCTGGTGCAGGAGCTGGAAGAAGGCGTGTTGGCCGTTGGTGCCGGGCTCGCCCCAGTACACCTCTCCGGTGGGATGGGAGACGTCGGAACCGTCGAGTCGCACCGACTTTCCGAGGGACTCCATGGTGAGTTGTTGCAGGTAGGCCGGGAATCGAAGGAGACCCTGGGCGTAGGGGATCACGGCCTTGGACTGCGCCCCGAGGAAGCAGGTGTACCAGATGCCGAGCAGGGCCATGAGAACCGGCGCGTTGTGCTCGGGGGCCTCGGTGGCGAAGTGCAGGTCCATGGCGTGGAAGCCCTCGAGTAGCTCGACGAACGCCGGCGGGCCCACCGTGATCATCACCGACAGGCCGATCGCCGACGACACCGAGTACCGGCCGCCGACCCAGTCCCAGAACTCGAACATGTTGTCCGACGCGATCCCGAAGTCGGCGACCTTCTCCGTGGCCGTGGACACCGCCACGAAGTGGGAGGCGATCGCGTCCTCCGACCCCAGTGCCTCCACGAAGTGCCGACGCGCCGCGTGGGCGTTGGCCATGGTCTCCTGCGTGGTGAAGGTCTTGGAGGCGACCACCACGAGGGTGGTGGCGGGGTCGACCTCCGCGAGCACGACCGAGAGGTCGGCGGGGTCCACGTTGGAGACGTAGCGCGCGCGGATGCCGGCGGTCTGCAGGTGTTGCAGGGCCCTGTCGACCATCACGGGCCCGAGGTCCGAGCCACCGATGCCGATGTTGACCACCGTGTCGATCCGCGCACCCGTGTGCCCCGTCCACTCGCCGGACCGGACGCGGTCGGCGAAGTCGGCCATGCGGGTGAGTACCGCGTGGACGTCGGTCACCACGTCACGCCCGTCGACGACGAGCTCGGCCTCGGCCGGGAGACGGAGCGCGGTGTGGAGGACGGATCGGTCCTCGGTCGTGTTGATGCGGTCGCCCCGGAACATCGCGGCCCGCTGTGCCGGCAGCCGCGCGGCCTGTGCCAGCTCGGTCAGGGCGGTCATGACCTCGTCGGTGACCAGGTGCTTGGACAGATCGACGTGCAGATCGCCCGCGGTGACGGACATGCGGCGACCCCGCTCCGGGTCGGCGGCGAACAGTTCGCGGAGGGTCACCTCGCCGATCGCCGGTACCAGGTCCTCGATCGCCGACCACTGCCGTGTCGTGCTGATGTCCGTCATCACTGCTCCTGCCCAGAGTTGCCGCCCGGGGATCGCCCGGCGTCTGTCTGCGAGGTTAGTCGGGAATACGGGGGCCGCGCCGCCCGTTCCAGACACGTGACCCCCATGATTCATCCGGAATCCTCCGTGTCAGCCCAGGCCGAACGACTGGTCGAGCTGGGCGTGCCCGAGCTCGGCGGGATCACCGCCGGGCAACTGCGAGAGCACGCCGCCGCTCTCGAGGACTCAGCACTCCACGCTGAACCGGGAGCCGGCCGTATGGTGCTGGCCGTCCACCCGTCGTTCGTGTCCACCGCCCGACTCACGACCCTGCTGCGCCGCGGGGGGAGAGCCGGCTTCGTCGTCGTCGACATGTCCGACCTGGCCGAGTTCACACCCACCGACGGCGTCCACGTGCCGGACGCCCCGCTCTACCTGGTGGGGGACGTGACCCGTGACGACGACATGCTGGGCTGGACGCCCACTGGCGCCCACGCCGAGTTCGCCCGGCGTGGTCGGACCCCCCTCACGATCTCCGAGGGTGTGAGCTGGCTTCTCCAGCAGCCGGAGATGCTCGAGCCGGGGAAGTGCTTCATGTGCATAGGGTCGCGGAAGCGGAAGGCCGACGGAGGGCTGGATTCCCGGACTCCCGCGCTGTGGATCAGTGGCGGGACGGGGCGCGACGGCCGGGAGAACAGGGGCGCGCCGAAGGTGGGCTGGTGTTGGGCGAACAACCACCACACGTGGCTGGGGTTCGCCTCCACGGCCGGCCGCTCAGCCCAGTCGGGCCGCTCAGCCCAGTCGGCCACGACCGAGTCGTAGGAGCATGCCCGCGAGGGTCTGCCCCTCCTGGCCGAGTGAGGAGAAGCGCTCGTAGACCTTGAGTTCACGGGTGTGGACGAGCTTGGTGCCGCCGGACTGCATGCGCGTGCGGCCGATGCGCTTGGAGATCTCGCTGCGGCGGACGATCGCGTCCAGGATCTCGGCGTCCAACCGGTCGATCTCCAGACGTAGTTCCTGGATCTGGGCCTCGGACAGCGGATCGTCTGTGCCGGCGGGGTCGGTGTTCATACCGGGATTATCCCACTCCCTTCCGCGGGGGTCGCGGGACCGTCTAGTGTTTCCGCCCGTGGAGAACTTGAACACGCTTCTCGCGGACATCGGATCCGTGATCTGGGGACCGTTCGTCCTCATCCCGCTGCTCCTCGGCACGGGCCTATTCCTCACGATCCGGCTGCGGGCGCTGCAGTTCCGCAAACTGGGTCCCGCGCTCAACCTGGGGTTGGTGCGCCGCAAGGACGACGGCGGGCCGGGTGACATCACCCAGTACCAGGCGCTGACCACCGCGCTCGCCGCGACCGTCGGCGTGGGCAACATCGTCGGTGTGGCCACCGCGATCGCCCTGGGCGGACCGGGCGCGCTCTTCTGGATGTGGGTGACCGCGCTCGTGGGCATGGCGTCCAAGTATTCGGAGGCGTTCCTCGGCGTGCGGTACCGCGTCACCGACGCCCGCGGGGAGCAGTCCGGTGGTCCGCAGTACTACCTCCACCGGGGGTTCGCCGAGCTGTTCGGGAAGACCGGCGGCCGGGTGGGACTGGTCCTGTCGCTCGTCTTCGCGGTCTTCGCCGTCCTGGCGAGCTTCGGCATCGGCAACATGACGCAGGGCAACGCGGTGGCGGCCCAGCTGGACAACTCGTTCGGGGTCCCGCACGTGGTCACCGGCATCCTGATGTTCGTCCTCACCGGCGCGGTCCTGCTGGGCGGCATCAAGGCGATCGGCCGGGTCACCGCGGGCTTCGTGCCGCTCATGATCATCCTGTACATCCTCGGCGGCTTCGTCGCCCTCGTCGTCAACGCCGAGCAGATCCCCAGTGCCTTCGCTCAGATCTTCACGCAGGCCTTCACCGGGACGTCCGCCGTCGGCGGCTTCGCCGGCGCGGCGATCATGTACGCCATCCAGATGGGTGTCGCGCGCGGCATCTTCTCCAACGAGTCCGGTATGGGCTCGGCGGCCATCGCGGCCGCGGCGGCCAAGACCACCCACCCGACGCGTCAGGGTCTGGTGTCCATGACCCAGACGTTCATCGACACCATCATCGTCGTCACCTTCACCGGTCTGGTGATCGTCACCTCCGGCGTGTGGCAGCGGGGCAGTGACACGGCCGGGACCATGACCGCCGACGCGTTCGCCGAGGCGATGCCGTACGGCGACAAGCTGGTCGCGGTGGCGATCGCGTTCTTCGCCTTCTCTACGATCCTCGGCTGGTCGTACTACGGCGAGCGGTGTGTCGAGCGACTCGTGGGCGCCCGCGGCGTGATCCCGTACCGGATGGTCTTCACGTGCGTGGTGTTCGTGGGTGCGGTCACCGAACTCGAGGTGGTGTGGAACTTCGCGGACGTGATGAACGGTCTGATGGCCATCCCCAACCTCATCGGCCTCCTGGTCCTCTCCGGCCTCATCGTCCGCGAGACGCGGTACTACCTGGACAACGATCCGACTCTGACGGCGACGGCGGCACAGGTCGAGGAGTTCATGGGGGACCGCCAGCGCTGACACCGGGGTGTCGGACCGGGTGGGTAGATTGGACGCCACGATGACCAATACCGCCGCCGCCCCGATCAGCCGCACCTCGCCCCGCTCGACTCTCCTGGAGGGGCTCAATCCACAGCAGGCCGCCGCGGTCACGCACCGCGGCGGCCCGTTGTTGATCGTGGCCGGCGCGGGTTCGGGAAAGACCAGTGTGCTGACCAGGCGGATCGCGTATCTGCTCGCAGAGGGCGGTGCGCACCCCGGGCAGATCCTCGCCATCACGTTCACCAACAAGGCCGCGGCCGAGATGCGGGAGCGGGTGTCGAGCCTGGTCGGGCCACACGCCGAGCGGATGTGGGTGGCCACGTTCCACTCGATCTGCGTGCGGATCCTGCGAGCCCAGTCCGCCCTGCTGGGCACCCGCAACTCCAACTTCACGATCTACGATTCGGACGACTCCCGTCGTCTGCTCGGCATGATCGCCAAGGAGCAGCATCTCGAGGTCAAGAAGTTCACCCCGCGGATGCTGGCCACGGCCATCTCGAACCACAAGAACGAACTTCGTGAGCCGTCGGAGGCCATGGACCGTGCGTTGGAGGACTCGGAC
>JBKBUP010000086.1:0-10408 GCA_046289795.1 Dietzia sp.
GGCCGGGGTTCCGGAAGCCGCCTACCTTGCGTTCCCACTGTTCTTCCTGGCCCAGTTCCTGCTCAGCGTGTGGGCCGGGGTGGCGGCGGTGGCGGTGCTCGCCGCGGTCGCGGTGGTGGCGCTGGGGATGCACGGGGGGTTCACGCCCGCCGGGGTCGTGGGACCCGTGGTGGGGGCGCTCGTGGCGTTGGGCCTGGGCGCCGGCGTCCGGGCGCTCGACCGGGAGTCGCAGGCACGGCGCGAGGTGATCGCCGAGCTGGTGCGGACCCGCTCCGAGCTGGCTCGCCGGGAGCGGGAGGTGGGCCGGGAGTCAGAGCGGGCCCGCCTGGCCGGGGAGATCCACGACACCGTGGCCCAGGGGCTGGCGAGCATCGGGATGCTGCTGCACGCCGTCGAGCGCGCCGATCCCTCGCACCCGTCCATCGGGCAGGTCCGTCTGGCGCGCGAGGTGGCCGGGGAGAACCTCACCGAGACACGCCGCCTCATCGCTGCTCTACGGCCCGCTCCGCTCGATGGTGTGTCGCTGGCGGGCGCACTGGGTCGGGTGGCGGAGCGGACGCGCGCGGAGCACCCTGACGTCGAGGTGGCCGCCGACTGTTCCCTCGAGCCGGAGCCCCCGGCCGAGGTCGCGGCCGTGCTCGTGCGCGTGGCGCAGGAGGCGTTGGCGAACGCGGTCACCCACGCTTCGCCCTCGCGAGTGGAGGTGACGCTGACCGGGTCACCCACCGCTGTCGCGCTCGAGGTGCGTGATGACGGCCGCGGTTTCGACGCCTCAGCTCCGCGGGTCACCGCCTCGTTCGGCCTGGGCGGGATGGCACGCAGGGTGGCCGGTCTGGGAGGAGAGTTCGACGTGATCTCCGAGCCCGGCGCGGGGACCACGATCCGCGCCGTGCTGCCGACGGCGGTGGGAGGCTCGGGGATATGACGACGACGAGGGTGCGCGTGCTGATCGCCGACGACCACGCGGTGGTCCGGACGGGCCTTCGCGCGCTGTTGGCCTCCGATCCCGCGATCGAGGTGGTGGCCGACGTCGCCACCGCTGACGGCGCGGTCGAGCGGGCGCGGATCGGCGACGTGGACGTGGTGCTCATGGACCTGCGCTTCGCGGGTGACCCCTCCGCGGGGGTCAGGGCCACTCGGCGCTTGCGCGCATTCGACGACCCGCCGCAGGTCCTGGTGCTGACCAGCCACGACACCGACGCAGACATCCTCGGCGCCATCGAGGCGGGCGCCTGCGGATACCTTCTCAAGGACGCCGGCCCCGATGAGTTGCTGGCAGCCGTCCGCGCCGCCGCGGCCGGGGAGAGCGCGCTCTCCCCCACTGTCGCGGCCACGCTGATGAGCCGGCTGCGCGACCCGCGTCCGGTCCTGACCGACCGCGAGGTGGAGGTGTTGCGCGCGGTGGCGACGGGCGAGACCAACCGGCAGGTGGCCTCGGCCCTTCACGTATCGGAGGCGACGGTCAAGACGCACCTCGTGCACGTCTTCGACAAGCTCGGTGTGGCGTCCCGGACGGCCGCGGTGGCCAGGGCCAGAGAGCTCGGGGTGGTGTAGCGGTCAGACCGTCACCTCGGCGGGGTCGCCGCCGGGATCACGTCCACCACCTTGTCCACGTCCTCAGGCCGCATCGGTCGGCCCGTCATCAGGGGGGACATGAGCAACGGGGACACGAGAGTGGCCATGAGGGATGTCGGGGAGTCAGCACCGTCCACCCTGGATCGACGGCAGTCGGAGAGCGAGTGCATCCGCCACTCGCGATAGTGTCCGGACACCCTCCTCGAATGATGCTGCTTCGACCGCGATGGCCACTGCCAACTCCCCTCCCGCAGCCGGCACGGTCCCGAACTGTCGCACGAGATAACCGCCACTCTCACCCGGCCCCCAACCACCTTTGAACCGGGCACCCGGGATGCGGCCGAGTCCCCAGCTCTGATCGGGTGACACCTGGCCCATCAGATCGAGAACTCGGTTCGATGACCCGATGCACGGTAGGAGACTGCCGAACCGCGCTTGTTCAACGAGCGGCCACTGGGTCTGACCGAAAATCGAGTACTCCGCACGGGTGCGGACTGTCGGCACCTGCGTGGTGCTGTCACCCCCTTCTGCGAGTACTGCACCGATCCCGGACGCCGAGGCTGCTCCCCCGCCGAGAGAGTCCCACAAGCGTTCGGCTGCGGCGTTGTCGGATGCCGTGATCGCGGTGGTCGCCGCTTCGAGCGAGGACGGAGAAGAACGCGCCACCGCGACGGCCAGGGGAACCTTGATAGTCGACCAGGCGACACCCGACCGCACGTCTCCCGCCCACAGGACATCCGACCCGCCACCGACAATCGTGACGGCGATACCAACCGGTCGCGAGATACCACCGATCAACCCGTCGAGATCCGCTCCACCGGCCGTCGGGTCGGCGGCCGGTGAGACCGTGCCCTGAGCGGTCTCCGGCCTTCCGACTCCGCCTTGCTCAACCGGACCCGGCGTGACCGTGGTGACTGTGGACGTGACGTAGACGGTCTGCGAGGATCCGCCCGCCGGGGTGAGCGCGCTACAACCGGTCGCGACCACGACGAGCGCACAGACACCCGAGACCGCCGACCATCGTCTGCGTGCCGATCCCATCAGTAGATGTATACGACAGCGTTGTTGCCACCGGTGCAGGTCACGACGGGACCACCCGAACACGACATCGTGTATGTCGTACCCGTCACCGGGCTGTAGGCGTCGATGACCATCGGGCCCCCGTTGCCCCCGGATGAGAGGTAGGTCGACCGTACGGACACCGCGAACTCGCACGAGGTGACGGATGACCCGACCGCCGAGTGCGAGAGTGTGCCTCCGCCGGAGTTGGAGCACACGAATGACCCGGACGGTGCAGCAGGTTGCGCCGGTTGGACCTGAGGTCGGGCCGGTTCCACGGGACTTGGGGCCGTCGCCGTGGCGGACACCGTTGACGTGACGGGCGCAGCGGTCGTACCCGTGAATTGCGGGATCAGCAGGAACGCCACAACTGCGATGAGCCCCACGATCAGCACGACCATCAGTGTGATCATCACGGCGAGTGCCGGGGACATCGATTGTTTCCGGGTGGGAGCCACAGGGCCCCCCTGAGGGACCGGCCTGAACTCCGACGTGGGGGAATCATTCCACTGAGGAGGAGGGTTCTGGCTCATGTCACGCCTCCCGGCTTCCCGACCACGCTCGCGACAGACCTGCCGCTGAGAACGAGGGTATGTGACCCTCTGTTACAAGAGTCGCGAATCGCGGTCCTGAACGACACATGACGAAGTGGAGAACTAGTCGGGTCGATTTGATGTTCCTCTCGACAGTCCTCCACGCCGCGTCGGTGCGGTTCCTGTCGTCGCCTCCTACTCTCGATCCCATGAAGAAGCTCTTGTGGGTCCTGGGCGCTGTGCTCGTCGTCATCGTGGTGGTGATCGCGGCGCCCTACCTGTACAAATCTGTACGTGGGGGCGACGACGCACCGGCGGCGGTTGTCTCCACCGACGGCGCCGAGGCGGCGGTCGGGGGCCTGGACGGGACATGGGTGGTGGTTCCGGGTTCCGAGCCCAATGAGACGGCCGCTGGTTACACGGTGGACGAGATCCTGCGCGGGGAGCCGGTGACCGTTGTCGGGAGCACCAGCCAGGTCACCGGTGAGGCGACCATCTCCCAGAGCATTCTCGAGGCCGCCGAGTTCGAGGTGCGCATCGAGGGCATCGCCACCGACATCGGGCAGCGCGACACTCGCGCCCGCTCCCCCGAAATCCTCGACGCCGAGGCGCATCCGTCGGCGACGCTCACCCTGGCGGCGCCGATCGAAGTGGCGTCGACACCGTCTGACGGGACAACGACCACGATCCCGATGGAGGTGGACCTGACGATCAAGGGCACGACCGTTCGCAGGTCCGTGGAGGTGACGGTCCTGCGGTCTGGTGAGGAACTGATCGCCTCCGGCGCCGTTCCCGTGACGTGGACCGAGGTCGGCGTGGAACCGCCGAGCCTGGGTTTCGTCACCGTCGATCCGACCGGCACCATCGACTTCCTGGTGAGCCTGGCCCGGCAGTAACCGCCCCTTCCGTGGACCGAGGCGACCTGCCGGCCCAGGACCGCGATCAGCACCGAGTGTTCAGCCCGTCGCCACCCATCGGACAGGGACCCGGCACCCGACGCCCCTACGGTCACCTGGTCAGTCACTCAGGTATTGCCCAGGAAAGGCCCCCGATGCGCTCACGAACCATCAGCTCAGGCGTCCTCACGGTCGCCCTCGCCGCCGGCGCGGCGATCGGCATCCCCGCCGTCGCGCCCGCCGCGCCCGCCACCGAGGTCGTGATCAACGAGGTCGAGTCCAACGGCGACGCCGTGGGCGACTGGGTGGAGCTGGCCAACCTCGACACCGAGCAGGACGTGGACATCTCGGGATGGACGCTGATCGACGACGACCCGACGCACGATCCGATCGTCATCCCCGACGGGACCACCATCGAGTCCGGCGGCTACTGGTCCGTCTACACGGACGTGGACCCGGACTACTTCGGGCTCGGCGGCAACGACTCGGTGATCCTCCGGGACGCGAGCGGGGAGATCGTCGACTCCACCACCTGGTCCGGTCACTCACCCACCACCTGGGGCCGCATCCCCGACATGACGGGCGAATTCGCCGTGACCGGTGAGCCCACCCGCAACGCGCGGAATGTCGCGGCGATCGAGGAGAACCCGGTCGTCACGTCGCCGTGGCCCTTCGACCCGCTGACGATCACCCCCGTCGCGCTGGGCGGCGACTTCGCCGAGGACGACGACATGTCCGGCGTAGACATCGCGGCCGACGGCACCGCCTACGTGGTCAACAACGGCACCGGCACGCTCTACGTCCTGGCACACGATCGGGCCGCCGGTACCTACGCGGTCGCCCGGACCTTCGTCCTCAAGTACCCCGACGGCTCGGGCCTGCCCGATTCCGAGGGCGTCACCGTGGGACCGGACGGCGCGATCTACGTGGCCACCGAGCGCAACAACGACGCCAGCAGCACCAGTCGCCCGTCGGTCCTGCGCTTCGTCCTGCCCACCGACCGCGACTCGGGGACGCTCAGCGCCACCGACGAGTACTCGCTGGCCGCTCTCACCGGGCAGATCGGCGCGAACGCCGGTCTCGAGGCGATCGAGTACCTCCCCGAGGCGTTCGGCGGAGCCTTCGCCGTGGGCGTGGAGGGGACCGGGAAGGTCCACTTCGTCCAGTTGGCTGCCGGTGGTGCGGTGACAGAGATGCAGGCCTACACCTCGCCGTTCACGGGCGTGATGGCGCTCGACTACGACGAGGTGGACGGCGTCCTGCGGGTGCTGTGTGACGAGGTGTGCGAGGGACGCTCGCTCGAGATGACCTTCAACGGGACCGAGTTCGTCACCGACGGCACCCTCTACGCCCGGCCGGCCGGCATGCCCAACCTCGCCAACGAGGGCTTCGCCTCCCACCGCGAGACCGTCGAGTGCACCCTGGGAGGCGCCACCGGCACCGCCGAGCGGGTCCGCTTCCTGTGGGCCGACGACGCCGCCACCGAGGGGGCCGGTCTGCGCACGGCCGTCACCGGGGCCGGCGACTGCACGGTCGGGGACGATGACGTAGACGGGTCGATCGGCGACCTGGGCCCGGTCCTCGGGTCGCTGGCAGGCCTCCACCCGGTCTTCGGATCGCTGGCGGACGCGCCGACCCCACTGCCAGCCCTCTGAGCAGGCGCGCTCCACACTGACGCACCAGGTCAGGGCCCGGTCACGAGCTAGTGTGGCCGGGCCCTGCCACATCGGCACCCCAGTCGCGATCAGAGAGTGCCGTGACCGGGCGGCCGAACCCGGTCCAAGGCCCACCGGCCCAGATGGTGGAGCTTCCACCGCTCGGGATCATGGAGGGTGTGGGTGCGGGCGTCGCGCCAGTACCGGGACAGGTTGGCCGATCCGGCGGCGCTGCGCGTGCCTCCGAAGTCGAACAGCTCCGATCCTGCACGACGCGCTGCCCGGCCTGCTGCGACCTTCGCGGCGGCCGTGGCCAGGGACGCCTCCGCGATCGCCTCGGGGCCGGGCGTGGTCTCGGCGTGGTGGATCCGCTCCCCCGCCGCTACGAGCAGCGCCTCCGCCGACCGCACCGCCAGTTCCAGGTCACCGGCCTGCGCGACGAGGAGTGGATCGTCGGCCGCCCGGTCGACGTCGGCTTCGAACCACGGTCTGGCCCTCCCGGCGAGGCCGCCGATCGCGTCGACCGCGCCCCGCGCGAGGCCGGTGTCTATCGCGGCGTGCAGCAACTGCGCGCGGGTCCCGTAGGTGCTCGGCCGGGCCAGGAGCCCGGTGTAGTCCAGCACCAGATCGGGGTCCACCACCACGTCGTCCAAGCCGACCGTTCCGCTACTGGTGGTGCGCTGCCCGAAGGCATCCCAGTCGGTGCCGATGGTCACCCCCTGTGCGTCCGCCGGGATGTAGGCGATGACCGTGCCGCCGTCCGGTCCGAGCGCCCGCACAGCCAGGATGTCCGCGAAGACCGCCCCGGTGCAGTAGAACTTGGTGCCCGAGAGCACCAGCCGGCCATTGATGCGACGCAGAGCGGTCGAGTCGTCCCGCGTCGTCCTCCCCCCGATCTCGGTCTGGGCGTTGGCGACACGAGCACCGTTGAGTACCCGCTCGGACAACGATCGACGCAGGACTTCCGAACCTCCGCGCCGCGCGGCGTCGAGGAACGTGAAATGGCTCTGCGGGATCTGCGCGAGGCTCGCGTCAGCGGCAGCGATGGTGGCGGTCACGTCCGCGACGGTGGAGGCGGGCAGACCCGGACCTCCGTACTCCGTCGGTACCGTCAGCGCGAACAGACCTGCGGCCGACAATGCCTCCACCTGCTCGAACGGGAGCGTCTTCTCGGCGTCACGCGCACTCGCGCCCGCAGCGATGACGGGGGCGAGCGCGTGTGCCGTCGCGATGGCGGACTCGCTCGTGACGGCTTCTCTGCTGGTGACCGGGTGTGCCATCAGCTGTAGAGGGTGAAGGCGGGAGCGTTGCGGTTCAACGTCCAGTCTCCGATCTCGCGAGCCTTGTAGGCCACCGGGTCGTGCACCGTGTGGGTGCGCAGGTTACGCCAGTGCCTGTCGAAGCCGTACTTGCTGGTGGTGGCCCGCGCCCCCTGGATCTCGAACAGACGCGAGGCGACCTCGAGCGAGACCTTGGTGGTGACGAACTTGGCTTCGGCGATCGCGATCGCGGTCTCGGCGCGCTGGTCCGCGCTGAGGCCCGGGCCGAAGTCCAGGGCCTGCTGCAGGGCGTCACCGGCCCGGTCGGCCAGCAGCGCCGCTGCGGTGATCTGTGCTCGTTGTTCACCGATCAGTTCGAGGATGTACGGGTCCTCAGTCGCAGAGTCGAGCCCGGAGGTCTCCCAGGGGCTTGCGTTGAGTCGTGTCCAGTCGAGGGCCTCGATGAACGCACCCTCGGCGGTGCCGGTGTAGAAGTTGACGAACGCCAGCTGCCAGTGCGGTGTCACCAGCGTCTGATAAGGCGTGAACCGGGGCGGGGAGTCCGGGTCGCCCAGGATCTCGTGGCGCTCGACCCGGGCATCGCGGAATTCCACGCCCCCGGAGTCGGTCAGTCGTTGGCCGATCGCGTCCCAGTCGCCGTCGGGCTCGAATCCGGGCCGATCGGTCGGGAGGGTCAGGAACACCAGGTCGCCCTCGAACGACGCTGTGACGGAGAGGTGGTCGGCCACGCTCGCACCCGAGGCGAAGGTCCGCCGACCGTTCAGCCGGAACGCGTCCCCGTCACGGGTCAGCTCCAGCCCGTCCGCGCCCCGCGGGTTCTGTACCCCGCCCCAGAACAGCTTCTCCTCCGCGTTGCGTCGCGAGAGTGCCTCGGCCTGCTCGGGCGTGCCGAACAGGTGCGGGATGCGCTGTTGGGCGAAGTGGTATCCGATGAGGTGGGCGATGGAGGTGTCGCCGCGTGCGATGCGACGGGTGATCTGCTGCGACTGTGCGTAGTTCAGTCCGGAGCCGCCGAATTCGACGGGCTCACCCACCTGGAGAAGGTCATGTCGGCGGAGCAGGTCGATCTCGGCGGTGGGCGCGGCGTTCGCACGGTCGCGCTCGGCGGCGGTCGTGCTCAATTCGGCGGCGGCGAGGTCAGCGCGACGCAGTGCGTCCTCGAAGGCGGCCGGGTCACCGGACGTGCGCTGCCCGGCGTTGATGGTGGAGGTCATGGGTGTCTTCCTTCTGTGATCGGGGAATCGGTTAGAGCGGGTCAAGTGAGGTCAGGGGGTGGGGACGAGGACCCCGTTGCGGGCGAGTTCGGACTCGAGCCGCCCGCTGGCGAGCAGGTCTGCTTCGAGTTCGCGGACGAGCGGAAGGATGTTGGCGCCGAAGTACTCGACGTCGTCGATGCAGTGCAGGAAACCCAGGAGGAAGAGGTTCACACCCCGCGTCTTGTAGGCGACGATCCGCTCTGCGATCTGCTCGGGCGTGCCGATCAGTCCGGTACGGAAGCCGTCGTTGTACTGCACGAGGTCCGAGAATTCCGAGTCCTGCCACATCCCCTTGCCGTCGCCGGTCGAGCTCCCGGCCTGTCTGACGGCGGATCCGAACCCCTCGACCGCCTCACGGTCGGCCTTGGCGACGATCTCTCGGAGGACATCGCGGGCCTCGGCCTCGGAGTCGCGACCGATGAGGAAGCCGTTGAGCCCGAACCTGACGGTCCGACCGTGCAGGGCGGCCTCGGTGGTCACGTCGACTACCTGCTCGGTGAGTCCGTCGAAGTCCTTGCCGTTGCTGAAGTACCAGTCGGAGACCCGGCCGGCCATGGCCCGGGCGGCCGTGGAGTTTCCGCCCTGGAAGATCTCGGGATGGGGACGGCCGGGAAGAGCGAGCGGTTTGGGTTTGAGGTCGAAGTCGTGAAGGCGGTAGAAGTCGCCGTTGAACTCCGCGTGGTCATCGGTCCAGATGGTGCGGAGGTAGGTGATGAACTCCTCGGCTCGGCGGTATCGCTCGTCGTGTTCCAGCCACGGCTCACCCAGCTTGGTGAACTCGTCCTTGAACCAGCCGGACACCACGTTGACAGCGGCGCGGCCGTTCGAGAGATGGTCCGCGGTGGCGAGCCATTTCGCCAGGACCCCCGGCTGCCACAGCCCCGGGTGGACGGCGGCGATGACCTTGAGCCGCTCGGTCGCGAGAAGTAGCGCGAGCGAGAAACTCGTCGACTCCTGTTGGTAGGCGGCTCCGTAGGACGCGACGTAACGCACCTGGGTGAGCGCGTAGTCGAAACCGTTGTTCTCCGCGGCGACCGCCAGACGCCGGTTGTAGTCGTAACTCCAGTCGGTGCGTTGCTCGATCGTCGACACGACGAGCCCTCCACTCACATTGGGCACCCAATAGGCGAACTGCAGGGGGGCGGCGGCGGTCTCGAACCGCTGCTCTGGGCTGACTTCGGGCATGGCTGATCAGGACTCCTGACGGGTTCGGGTGGGGACGGACGGCATCGGCTCATCCGGCGATCGATTCTCTCGCCTGTCCGGTGCTGCAACCGTGCGGTAAGTCTGCGCAATGACACCGCCGACGTCGACGATTCGAATCTCGGTGGTGCTATTGGCGGTGAACCGACGGGGTCTGTTGCGGCGACGGGAGTCGGTGGGGCACCGAGGATCACGACGATCACCAAGACTTCACACTCCGCCTGTAACCGCTTCGGGAACGTCACAGACCTGAGCCGGGAATACTCAATTATCGGCGGCGGTTGAACCGTGTGCGATACCGGAAGCGCCGGGCGCACCCCTACCAGTCCTGAAGGAGACCACCATGGCCACCAGTAACCGTTTCGATCCGTTCCGTGAGCTCGATCGCCTCCTGGGCGAGGGGTTGCGCAGCGCGACCGCCTCCACCTCACTGCCGATGGACCTCTACAAGGAGGGCGATCGCTTCGTCGGCCTCATCGACATGCCGGGCGTCGATCCCTCGACCATCGACATCGACGTGGAGGACCGCACCCTCACCGTCCGAGCCGAGCGACGCGCGCCCGCCGACGGGGACGCCCAGTGGCTCATGCACGAGCGCCAGTCGGGCACCTTCGCCCGGCAGCTCGCCATGGGCAAGGGTCTGGCCACCGACAAGATCGAGGCCGACTACAGCGACGGCGTCCTGCGGCTGGTGATCCCCGTGGCCGAGGAGGCCCAGCCGCGCAAGATCGCCGTCTCCCACGGCAACCAGAAGGCCGAGCAGGCCGAGATCGTCGAAGGTTCCGCCGACCTGGGGAGTTGACCGCGGTTCTCGTGTCTGCCTGACCACCGCCCCGGCCTCGCACGAGGTCGGGGCGGTGGTGTTCGGTCGCCTCGTGGACGCACTCCGTCACCCGACCGCCCGGCGACGCGGCACCTCACCCTGTACCGGGCGCCCCCACCACCACCAGC
>JBKBUP010000087.1:0-7222 GCA_046289795.1 Dietzia sp.
CGGCGCCGCGAACTCCAGCGGCGCCTCGTGGTGCCTGGGCTCGTACGGCGTCGCCGCGGCCCCGACCCGACGCGCTGCCAGCTGGTCCGCGTACTGCTCGAGCGGCGTCCGGGGGTCGCCGAACTTCTTCCGGGCCTGCTCCGGCGAGTAGACGCTCGAGGTCTCGGCGGGGATTCCCCGCAGATGGTCGGTGAGCACCGGACCGCCGCGGGGAGCCACCCGCTGGAGGAACCACAGCTGCGCCCGGGGACTGCGTGCCAGTGCCACCATGCCCGGCCGGATCGCCGCGCGCGCCGCCACGTCGACCACCCGTGTCTGACTCACGCCCATCAGTGGCCGCATCCACCGCGGGTAGGTGGCGATCACCCCGGCCCGGATCACCGGACCCATGACCGCCCGCATCGGCGCGGGCAGTGCGGTGAAGATGGTGTCCATGCCGTGGAGGATGAAGTCGATGTTGTGCACGGCCGCCTCGGACGCGGCGAGCCGGTCGCGCCAGCCGTCGAAGTACTTCTGCACCTCGCCCCGGGTCCTCGGGACGTCCTCGACGTTGATCGGCTGGCAGTGCGCGGCCACGGCGCATTCGCGCCAGTACTCGTTCTCCTCGATCCGACTCAGCTGACCGGGCCCGTAGCGCTCGTACACGTAGAGGATCGAGTGCCAGGCGGTCATGTGGATCCATAGCTGCGAGTCCGGGTCATTGGAGTCGTACTCGCCGCCGGTGACGGGATTGGGGCCGTACGCGCGGGAGTGCACCTTCATGAGCACGTCGGAGGACTTGATCACCGACTCGGCGTCCCCGAACAGCACGGTCGCGAAGTACTGCACGGTCCGGTCGTACCTGAGGGCGGGCCGCTGCACCACCTGGCCACTGTGGTCGACCGCGGCGGTCAGGTCGGGGTCGAGGTGCTCGACGGTCACCGCTCGGATGAAGCCCAACAGAGCGGAGGTCGGGTAGGACCACACCCGTCGGGCGACCGAGTCCGGCGGGAAGAGTCCCTCGTCCTGTCGCATGAACGCACTGACCATGGTTGACACCGTCCCGTGTTTTGTCCAGCAGTGCGCTGACCGTAGCACCGTGGTGTGAGGCGCGCCACTGAGTATCGTTGAGACCATGTCCCGTACCCATCGGAGAACCACCCGCGAATCCTCCGCCAACGTTCCCGACAAACGACGCCCCGAGCCTTCCGCGGAGGTGGCCGTGCGCTCGTCACCCGTCGCGGGCCTGTTCGGTTCCGCCTTCGGTGCCGCGGCGGCGGTGACGCGACTGGCCAGACCGAAGGCCCTGCACCCCAAGGGCGTCGTCGCCCGGGCGACTCTGAGCGTGACCGGGATCGGTCGGACCGGCTCGCCGCTCCTGGACATCACGGGCCGGTGGCCGGCGACGGTCCGTTTCTCGCGGGCCGTGGGCCTACCGGACCTCGTCCCCGACATCGGCGGGATGGCCATCCGCATCCACGCCGATCGCCCCGTGGACATCCTGCTGGCCAGCACCGGTCTGGGTCCGGTCACCCGCTACGTGCTGACGACCGGATGGCGTACGACCGGCCGCACCATGACGTCGATGTTCCCCGTGCGGATCGCCGGTCGGCAGCTGCTGTTGGCCGCGATCCCGACCGGCGACGGCGGCACGTGGACCCTCCAACACGCCACCCCACTGGGCAAGTGGGAGACCCTCGGCCGTCTGACGGTGGACACCTGGGAGGACGACGACAAAAACCTGCACTTCGATCCCGTCGGGAACCGCCTGCCCGGATCTCGGTACCCGCGCCTGCTCAGTGCACTGCGCGACCCGTCATACCCGGCGCCCGACGAGAGCCCCGGGACGACCTGATCCCGTCGACCGCTCAGGATTCGGCGGAACCCCGGCGCCAGTAGCCCATGAATGACACGGCCCCCTTGGGCATCCCGGCCCCGTCCACGGCGAGCCGGCGCATCGCGCGGACCAGCCCCGCCTCTCCGGCCAGGAACACGTACGGGTCCCCCGCGGAGACCGCGGCGGCCGTCTGCCACTCCCGCTCGGCGGGGCGGCGTCCGTCGAGGACCGTCTCGACGCAGCCCTGACCCACCTCCAACAGGCCGGCCAGATGGTGTACGAGAGCGTGGCCCCGCTCCCCCGACCTCGGCAGCAGGGTGACGGAATCGGGGGCCTCGGCCGACAGTGCGAGCACGTCGGCCGGGGTCGGCACCTCCAGGACGATCTGGACGTCCCGTATCCCCGGTGGCTCCGCGGCGAGCTCCTCGGCGATCGACAGCAGGGCGGGCGCCGCGGTCTCGTCTCCCGCACACACCACCCGGCCGGCCCCTCCCGGAGCCCACGCCGCCCACGGTGCGTGCCCCCGGCCGGGGCCGGCGATGCGCACGGTGTCTCCGGGCCGCACCGACCGCGCCCACCCCGAACCCGGTCCCTCGTCCGCGCCGGGATGGACCACCATGTCCACGGTCAGTGCGGGGACCTGCTCACCGTCGAGCTCCACCGAGTCGGCGCGGCGCACGGTGTAGGTCCGCATCCAGCCCCGGTCCCCTTCCGGCAGGGTCAACCACTCCCGGATCGCAGCCGGGTCCGGGACGATCCCCTGCCCACCAGGCGGGGGCACGAACACCTTGATGTAGGCGTCGCGCACCGTCCCGGGTTCCACCACGTCTTCTGACCACCTCCACAGATCCGGGCCGGCCACCACCAGACGGAGGTACGACTCCCCCAGCGCACGGACCCGGATCACCCTCGTCTGCGCGACGAGGATCGGAGCCTCCACGGCTACAGCGGTCATGATGTCCCCTTCGTTCGTCCCCGCGGCAGCACCACGGGATGGCCGGTGAGCGGGTCGCTGATGATGTCGGCCTCCAGATCGAACACCCGGCGCAGGGTCTCGGAGTTGATCACCTGCTCGGGCGGCCCCGCGGCCACCACGCCGCCCTCGGCCACGGCCACCAGGTGGTCGGCCACGCGCGCGGCCAGGGTGAGTTCGTGCAGGACGGCCACCACCGTCCGACGGCCGGAGCCGTCCCCCGGCGGGTCCGGGGCGTGGCCGACGGGCAGCGGCAGATCGCGGACCAGGTCCAGCACGTCCAGCTGGTGGGCCAGGTCGAGAAACGAACACGGCTCGTCGAGCAGCAGCGTCGGTGTGGCCTGGGCCAGCACCAACGCCACCCACACGCGCTGGCGCTGGCCCCCGGAGAGTTCGTCGACCCGGCGGTGGGCGAAGTCGGCGGTGCCGGTGAGGGCCAGCGCCTCGGCGACGGCGGGCTCGTCGTCGCCGCCTGATCCCCACCACCGACGGTGTGGGTGGCGGCCTCGGGCCACCAGCTCGGCCACCGTGAGTCCCTCCGGGACGAGCGGCGACTGCGGGAGGAACGCCACCGATCTGGCGTGCTCGCGCGACTTCACGGTGGCCAGGTCCCGCCCGGCCACCTCGATCGACCCGGACAGCGGCGCGAGCTGGCGGCCCAGGGCCCGCAGGATGGTGGACTTGCCGCAGCCGTTGGCACCGATGAGCACCGTGGTGCGACCGCTGGGGATGTCCAGGTCGAGGTCGCGGATCACGGGGTCGGCCCCGTATCCCAGGGTCAGCCCGCGCAGGCGGAAGGCGGGGGCCGGGCCGGGCGCGGCGTCCATGGGAAGCGCGGCCGCGACGGGGGTGGTGATACTCATCAGGCGACCTTTCGGGAGCGCAGCAGGATCCAGAGCATGGCGGGGGCGCCGAGTGCGCCGGTCACCACTCCGGTGGGGAGGTCGACGATGTTCAGGGCCTCGGAGGCCACGATGTCGGCGACCACCACGATCACCGCGCCGGTGAGCGCGGCGGCCAGGATGTGGGGACGTCCTCGACCCAGGGCGGTGGCGATCGGCGTGGCCAGCAGGGCCACGAAGGCGAGTGGGCCGGCCACGGCGGTCGCGGCGGCCGCGAGCACGGTGCCCACGCCGAGTGCACCGGCCCGGGTGGGGACGGGCCGGGAACCCAGGCCCACGGCGAGCTCGGGGCCGAGCTCCGCGGGACGGAGGGCGTCGTGCAGCCAGATGCCCAGGGGCAGCAGGAGCACCAGGACCACTGCGAGCCAACCGATGCGCTGGAACGAGGCACCGGAGAGCGAACCGACGGTCCAGACGGCGGCCTCCTGTGCCCCTGCCAGCGGCAGTCGCGCGATGAGCTGGGTGACCACGGCGGCACCCAGCGCGGCCACCGCCACGCCGCCGAGCAGGAACCGCTGGCCCACGATCCCGGTGTGGCGCCCCGCCGACGCGCTCAGGACGATGGCCAGCGCGATCGCGGACCCGAGGAGCGCTGCAGGGATGATCGCGACCCCGCGTAGCCCCCAGATCGCCATCCCGGCGACGGCCCCCGCGGACGCCCCGTGGGAGATCCCCAGGATGTCGGGGCTGGCGAGCGGGTTGCCCAGGACGCGGCGGAACAGGGCCCCGGAGGCACCGAACGCCAGCCCCGCCAACGCGCCGAGGACGGCACGGGGAAGCTTGTCCTCCATCACCACGAAGGTCGCGCCGGGGATGGTGGCGCCGCCGAGGATGGCGAGGAAGTCGGGGATGGTCACCGTGTACCGGCCCAGCAGGACGCGGACGGCCATCGCCGCCACGAGGGCTCCGACGAGTGCGACGACCACGAGCAGGGCGTGCCTCCGGCGCCGGGCGGCGAGCCGGCGGACCAGCTGCTCGGTCTCCGCCCGGTCCGCGGACCGGTCGAGGACGGAGGTGCTCACGAGGCACTCACCCCCCGGTTCATCCGCAGCATGGCGATCAGGAACGGCACTCCCATCGCCACGGTCATCACCCCGACCGCGATCTCCCCCGGCGGGGCGAGGACACGCCCGACGGTGTCGGCGAGCAGCAGGACGACGGGCCCCACGATCACGGACAACCCCAGGACGACCCTGTTCCCGACCCCGACGAGACGACGCAGCAGATGGGGAACGAGAAGCCCCAGGAACGCGATCGGGCCCGCCAGCGCCGTGGCGACCCCGGACAGGATCACCACGCCGCCCAGGACCAGCGCCCGGCCGGCCACCGGCCCCACACCGAGCCCGCGCGCCAGGTCGTCGCCCAGGGCGAGCGCGTCGAGTGACGCGGCTCCGGCGAGGACCAGGGCGAGCCCCAGGAGGATGAACGGCAGTGCCGCGGCGATCTCCGGGGCACCGGAGCGGGCCACCGATCCCAGCCCCCAGAAGCGGAACCGGTCGAGCACACCCGGTAGCGCGATGACCAGAGACGAGGTCACCGCGGTGCAGCCGGCCGTCACCGCGGCGCCGGCGAGGATGAGTCCGGTGCCGGAATCGGCGCCGAGTCGCCCTGCTCCCACGACCACCGTCCCGGCGGCGAGCGAACCGACGACCGCGAAGATCGCGACCGCGGTCGGGCCCGCGGTGGGAGCGAGGGCCAACCCGAGCACCACGCCCAGGGCGGCGCCCGCGGTCAGTCCGAGCAACCCCGGGTCACCGAGCGGGTTCCGGGTGGCACCCTGCAGCCCGGCGCCGGCCACGGCCAGCGCGGCGCCCACGACGATCGCGGTGACCGTGCGGGGGACGCGGGCGCTCACCACGGCCTCCTCCATCCCCGCACCGGCCCCCGGGGCCAGCGCGGCGGCGAGGTCTCCGGACATCAGCCGGGACGGCAGTCCGGACAGGACCGAGAAGACCACAGCGGGGTCGACCGACCGGGATCCGAGGAAGAGGGACGCAGCCACCGACGCGACGAGCAGCACCGACGCGGTCACGGTGCCCAGCACCACGCGCTGGCGACCCGGCGCGGAGGCCCGCACCGGGGCTGCCGGCGGCCCCGCCGTGGCGGGGTCGGTCCGGCTCGTCGCGGTCGCCTGCATCGGTCAGTTCTGCTCCGCGGCGGCGATGATGTCCGGGACCACGTTGTCGAGCGCCCAGGGCAGACTGAGCGGCGACGCGGCCGAGATCGACAGCACCTGCTGCTCGTCGGTCTGCACGACCATCCGGCCCGCCTCGATCGCGGGGATGCGGCCCAGCAGGGGGTCCGACTCGATCGCGGCGCGCACGTCCGGTGAGGCCGCGTAGGTGACCAGGATGTCCGAGACGAGTTCATCGGCGCGCTCGGGCGACCAGGTCACGGCGAACTGGTCGGAGGCCCCGGTCGAGGCCTCGGCGACCGCCGGTGCCTGCACCATCCCCAGCTGCTCGAGGAAGCGCGGCCGATTGTCCACGTCGGTGAAGGCGTAGATCTTCTCGGCAGCACCGGGGTCCACGGTCCCGTAGATGAACGTCGTCCCCCGGATGCCCGGATGGTCGTCGGCGACCTGTGCGATCCGGCCCTCCACCTCGTCGATGAGTTCCTCGGCCCGCTCGGACCGGCCGAGTGCCTCGCCGATGAGGCGGGTGGAGTCCTGCCAGGCGGTGCCGAACGCCACGTCGCCCTCGGGCATCGCGATGGTGGGGGCGATCTTGGACAGGGTCTCGTACTCCTCGGCGGTCATGCCGGAGTAGGCACCCAGGATGATGTCGGGCTGCAGCGCGGCGATCGCCTCGGTGTTGATCCCGTCCGTCTCCGAGTACAGCTCGGGCATCTCGCCGCCGACCGCCTCCAACTCGGCGTC
This sequence comes from Dietzia sp., assembly GCA_046289795.1. GTDB lineage: Bacteria > Actinomycetota > Actinomycetes > Mycobacteriales > Mycobacteriaceae > Dietzia. The sequence continues at coordinate 6,570 of JBKBUP010000087.1, forward strand.
GAACCAGTCGGTGGATCCGCCGGCGTTGCCGCCGAACGAGTTGCGCGGAATACCCACGGGCACCACACCCAGCGCCAGGGAGACATCCGCGTTGACCCAGGAGATCGTGGCCACCCGCTGGGGCGGCTCGGTGATCTCCGTCTGGCCGTAGGCGTGCGTGATGGTGCGCGGGAAGTCTCCGTCGCGCTCGACGTCGGTCGCCGCAGCGGACTCCTCCGTGCCGCCCACGGAACCTGTCGTGCACCCGGCCAACACCGCGAGGATCGCGATGAACGCGGCCAGGATCAACACCAGGTGTGACCGCACAGGGGTGTCGACCGGACGGACACGGGATCGGACGGCGGGTGAACTCATGGGGTCTCCGGGTGGGATAGAAGCCGCTTAGGCTTGGCTTACCTTATCGGCGCAACACTAGAGCCGACACGCGCCGTGACGCAAGGCCGGCCGTGCACATTCCCACTTCGGTTCGGCCACAACGTGATTCATGTCACCCAACTGTTGCTAAGGGTAGCCTACCCTCATAGCGTTCGCCGGTACCGAAGTCCCCGAGAAGGTCGGAGCACCCGTGAACGAACACCTGTTGAGCCACCGGAGCCGGAAGGACCACGCCGCCGCCCTGGCCGCGGCGACCGCCGAGATAGGTCGATACCTCG
>JBKBUP010000087.1:7232-10378 GCA_046289795.1 Dietzia sp.
ACCTGTCGACCCCGCTGGGAACGCTCGACAAGGCACTGGTGGAGGTACGTGGTCTCTACCTCGACCACGCCGTGGGCTACCACCACCCCCGCTACCTCGCTCATCTCAACTGCCCGGTCACCATCCCCGCGCTGGCCGCCGAGACCCTCGCCACCTCCGTCAACACGGCGGTGGAGACGTGGGACCAGGGCACCTCGGCCTGTCTCATCGAGCAGAAGCTCGTCGACTGGGTCGCCGATCTGATCGACTTCGACCGGCCGGAACAGGTCACGCCCGACGGCGTGTTCACCACCGGTGGGACGCAGTCCAATCTGCAGGGGTTGTTCACCGCGCGAGAGGATCGACTCTCCCGCCCCGGCCCCGGGGGGACCACACCGGCGGACCGCTGCGCGCGGCTGTCCCGCCTGCGGATCGTCACCGGCGAGCACGCGCATCTGAGCGTGGTCAAGGCGTCGAGGATTCTCGGCCTGGCCCCGGACGCCGTGATCGTCCTGCCCGGGGACGGCGACCGCATGGACCCGGCCACCCTCGACCGGGCCCTGGCCTCCGTGGCCGACGCGGGAGACGAGGTCGCGGCGGTCGTGGCCCTGGCCGGCACCACCGACCACGGCGCGATCGACCCGCTGCGCGAGATCGGCGAGGTCTGCCGAGAGCGCGACGTGTGGCTACACGTGGACGGCGCCTACGGCGGCGGTCTGCTGGTCTCGCCCACTCGCCGCGGCCTGCTCGACGGGATCGGGCTGGCCGACTCGGTGACCGTGGACTTCCACAAGACGTTCTTCCTGCCGGTGGCCGCGTCCGCACTGCTCCTGCGGGACGGTTCGGACTTCCGCCACTCCACTGTCAGCGCCGATTACCTCAACCCCGCGGACGGCGACGACCACGCGGTGGACAAGTCCCTCCAGACCACCCGCCGCTTCGACGCCCTGAAGCTCTGGATGACGCTGCGGGTGCTCGGCGCGGACGGGATCGGTCGCATGCTCGACGACGCGATCGACGTGGCCCAGCGGATCGGCCGGACCATCGACTCCGAACCCGACCTCGAGTTGGTCCGACGGCCGGCGCTGTCGACGGTCCTGTTCCGGCCCCGACCCAAGGGGTGTGACCCGGACGAGTCCGACGCCCTGGTCCGGCCCCTTCGGGACGCGCTGTTCGCCGAGGGTCGCTCCGTGGTGGCGGCGACGGTGGTGGACGGCAGGCCCTGCCTCAAACTCACCGTCCTGGACCCCGGACTGCGCGACGAGGACGTGGCGGCCGTACTCGCCGACGTCAGGGAGGCCGCCCAATACCTGGCCGACGGGATACGCCAGGCCACCACCGCGGGGGTGTTCTCATGAGCGAGAAGATCCACGACCTGCTGGGGGTGGGCATCGGTCCGTTCAACCTCGGACTGGCGTGCCTGGCCGAGCCACTGGAGATCGACGCGGTCTTCCTCGACGTCCGCGAGGGCTTCGCATGGCACCACGGACTCATGCTCGACGACGCGACCATCCAGGTGCCGTTCCTCGCCGACCTCGTCACACTCGCCGACCCCACCTCGCCGTACTCGTTCCTGTCCTACCTCAAGCAGGTCGGTCGGTTGTACCCGTTCTACATCCGCGAGAACTTCCAGCCGCTGCGCTCGGAGTACGACGCGTACTGCCGCTGGGCCTCCGAGCGGGTGGGCGGACTCCGGTGGGGCCGCCAGGTGGTCGACGTCCGGCGCGAAACCGCGCCGGGCTCCGGGGGCGGGCGTGCCGACGGGACCGACGACGACAACGACGACGACGGGCCCGTCTACCGGGTCACCGCGATCACCTCCGACGGCACCGAGACCTACCGCGCCCGGCACCTGGTGCTGGGGATCGGCACCACCCCGTGGTCGCCGGTCGACACGAACTCGCTGTGCTCGGGTCCGCTCGACTCTGCCCCCCTCGACTCTGCCCCCCTCGACGCCGCCCCCCTCGACGCTGCCCCACGGTTGGCGTTGCACGCCGCCGACTACCTGCACCGGCGCGAGGAGCTGCTCGGGCTGGACTCGGTGACCGTGGTGGGCAGCGGCCAGTCGGCCGCCGAGGTCTATCACGACCTGCTCGCGGCGTCCGCGGACGACGGTCCCCGCGTGGACTGGATCACCCGATCCCCCCGGTTCTTCCCGATGGAGTACACCAAGCTCACCCTGGAGATGACCTCCCCCGAGTACATCGACCACTTCCACGGGCTCGACGCCGACACGCGGGACCGGATGCTGCGCGAACAACGCTCGCTGTACAAGGGCATCAACGCCGATCTGATCAACGAGATCCATGATCTGCTCTACCGGCGTTCCGCCCGAGGGCTGGACAACGGGCTGCTCGTGGCCGCCACCACCCTGGACGACGCCACGGTCGCCGACGCCGGGATCCGGCTGGCACTGCGCTGCAACGACACCGGGCGGGCCTGGGAGCACCACACGGACGGTCTGGTGATGGCCACCGGGTACTCACCCACCGCGCCGCGGTTCCTCGACGGGATCGCCTCCGAGATCGACTGGGAGGACCCCGGGACCGAGCAGACCCGCGCGGGCCGGTCCCGCCGCTACCGCGTGGCGCGGGACCACACCGTCGACCTCGCCCATCGGTACGTCCACGTGCAGAACGCCGAGGAGCACACCCACGGGCTCAGCGCCCCGGACCTGGGGATGGGGGCCATGCGCAACAGCGTCATCCTGCGCGGGGTCACCGGCCGTGAGCCCTACCCCGTCGAGGCGGCCATCGCCTTCCAGCAGTTCGGCCCCCCGACCCACAGCCCGACCCACAGCCCGGCGCTCGAGCCCCGGACATCACCCGCCACGACGCAGGCCCAGGAGACCCGATGACCCACATCGTCAGCACACCCGCGGGACTGGTCTCGCTCACCCCACTGATCCCGGACACCGATACCGTCCGGACCCTGCACGCCTGGCTCGCCCACCCCGGGTCGGCGTACTGGGGAATGCGGGGACTGACCCCCGCTGAGGTCGGCAGGGTGTTCGCGGACTGGCGGGACTGCCCCCACCGGCAGGTCCACATCGTGCGCATCGACGGATTGCGCGTGGGCCTGGCCGTGTTCTACGACCCCGCCGAGATCGAGATCGACGGCAGATACCCGCACCGGGACGGGGATCTCGGCATGCACCTGCTGGTGGC
>JBKBUP010000088.1:0-10376 GCA_046289795.1 Dietzia sp.
GCCCAGGAGACGGACCCGGACGCCTGGAAGGCGCATTGGCCGCAGTTGGCCGAGCTGGGGCTCTTCGGCGTCGCGGTCGCGGAGGAGTACGGCGGGGCCGGAGCGGAGATCGTCGACCTGGCCTGCATGCTCGAGGAGGCGGCCGCCCGGATGGCTCCGGGCCCGATCCTGTCGACGGCTCTCGCCGGAGTCCTGGTCTCGCGTGCCGGGGGTGCCGTGGCCTCCGCGCTGGGCGAGACCATCGCCGAGGGCGGGCTGCCCGTGGGCGTCTGCCTGGGCTACGGGGTCGCGACCCTCGACGGCTCGGGCACCGTGGAATCGAACACGGTGACCGGCGACCCGGGCGTGGCCTACGGCGGAACCACGGGCGGCGGGATCCTCCTGCCCGTCGAGACGGACGGGCAGACCCGGTGGGCCCTCCTCGAGGGGGGCGTCGAGGGGCTCACCGTGACCCCCGCGACCCCCTACGACCTGTCGGCCTCGATCGGTCACGTGTCCCTGGAGGGCGTGCGGATCCCGGCCGACCGGATCCTCGACGGCATCACGACCGACGATGTCCGGCAGCTCTTCGTGACCCTCGCCGCGGCCGAGGCCGCCGGGGTCGCCGACTACGCGCTCGCCACGGCCGTTGAGTACGCCAAGATCCGCGAGCAGTTCGGCCGCACCATCGGTTCGTTCCAGTCCATCAAGCATCTGGCGGCGGACATGCTCTGCCGCACCGAGCAGGTCCGCGCCCTGGCCTGGGACGCCGCGGTCGCCGCCGAGGACCTCGGGACCGACTCCTCCGAACTCCCCGTGGCGGCCGCGGTCGCCGGAGCCCTGGCCTTCGACAACGCCGTCACCAACTCCCAGGACTGCATCCAGATCCTCGGCGGCATCGGCTTCACCTTCGAGCACGAGGCGCACTTCTACATGCGCCGGGCGGGCGCGCTGCGACAGGCGGTCGGCGGGGCCGCCCGCTGGCGCCGCCTCCTGGCCGAGCTGACCCTCGCCGGCAGTCGCAGGCATCTCGAGATCGACCTGACGGAGATCGAGGGGATCGACGCCAGGCGCGAGGAGATCCGGTCCCTGGTCGCGCGGGTGGCCGCCGTCGACGGCGCCGAGCGCAAGCAGGCCCTGGCCGACACGGGTCTGTTCATGCCGCATCTTCCCGAGCCGTGGGGACTGGGGGCCTCGCCCGCCGAGCAGCTCCTGATCGACCAGGAACTCGAGTCCGCAGGCGTCACCCGGCACGAGATCACTATCGGCGGCTGGGCGGTCCCCACCATCCTCCAGGCGGCGCCCGAGCACGCCGACCGGTTGGTGCGCGCCACCATGGCCGGCGAGATCAGGTGGTGTCAGCTCTTCTCCGAGCCCGGCGCCGGCTCCGACCTCGCCGCGCTGCGCGCGACCGCGGAGAAGGTCGACGGCGGCTGGAAGATCAACGGCCAGAAGGTGTGGACCTCGTTGGCCCGCGAGGCAGACTGGGCCATGTGCCTGGCCCGCACCGATCCGGCCGCCCCCAAGCACAAGGGCATCACCTACTTCCTCGTGGACATGAAGTCCGAGGGGATCCGGACCAGGCCGCTTCGCGAGATCACCGGGGAGGCCTTGTTCAACGAGGTCTACCTCGAGGACCTGTTCGTCCCCGACGAGTTCCAGATCGGTCAGGTGAACGACGGGTGGAAGATCGCCCGCACCACGCTGGCCAACGAGCGCGTGGCCATGGGCGGTGGATCCTCGCTCGGCGACGCCGCCGAGGAGATCGTCGGCCTCATCCGCGCGGCCGGGTCGGAAGACGACGCCCTGGTGCTGGACGAGCTCGGCAAACACGTGGCAGACGGCGTCGTGGGCAGCCTGCTCGACCTGCGCACCGCCCTGCGGACCCTCGCCGGTTCCGGACCGGGCGCGGAGTCGTCCGTCCGCAAGATCGTGGGCGTGCGCCACCGCCAGGACATCGCCGAGTTCGGACTCGAGCTCACCGGCACCGGCGGGGTCGAGTTCACCGAACAGGGCCGCAAGTTCCTCATGGTCCGCTGCCTGTCGATCGCCGGCGGCACCGAGCAGGTGCTGCTCAACGTGGTCGGGGAACGCATCCTCGGCCTACCCAGGGATTGATCGAACACGTGACTGAACCCCTCCCGACTAAGGACTGATCTGACGTGGACTTCACCCGTACCGAGACCCAGGCCGCGGTCGCCGAGGCCGTGGCCGGCGCACTCTCCACCGCGGCCCCGGCCGAGGAGCTGCTCACCGCGCTGCCCAGCCGCGGTGTCGACGACGCCGGCTACGACGAGAAGCTGTGGTCGGCGTTCGCCGGATCGGGCCTGCTCTCGCTGGGCCTGCCCGAGGCGCTCGGCGGCGACGACCTCACCGCGGCCGACATCGCGGTGGTGCTCGAGGAGGTCGGCCGCGCCGGGGTGGTGATCCCCGCACTGGAGACCCTCGGCTTCGGCGTCCTGCCGATCGTCGCCCTCGGGACCGCTGACCAACAGAGGGCGCTGCTCGAGGGCATCGAGGACGGCCGCATCCTCACCGCCGCCCTCGCCGAGCCCGGGAACCCGCTACCGCTCGAGCCCACCGTGCGACTGGACGGCGGGACCGTCTCCGGCACCGTCACCGCGGTCCGCTACGCGGCCCAGGCCCGATCCGTCCTGGTGCCGGTGTCCATGGCTGACGGGGCCCTCGGCCTTGTAGTTGTCGCCCCCGACGCCCCCGGGGTCACCCTCACCCCGACCCTCGGGTCGCTCGGCGTCCCCGAGTACGCGATGAGGTTCGAGGCGACACCCGTCGACGACGACGAGGTGCTCCGCGGCCGGGGAGGTGTGGCCGTCCTCCCCGAGTTCCGACGCCTCGTCCTGTCGGCGTGCACCGCCCACGGCGACGGCCTGGTCTCCGGAGCGTTGGACATGACTGCCGACTACCTCAAGGAGCGGGTGCAGTTCGGCAAGCCGCTCGGCTCGTTCCAGGCGGTCCAGCAGGAGCTGGCCGACGTCTACATCATCTCGCGCACGCTGCACGTGATCTCGCAGTCGGTGGCCTGGAGGGTCTCGGAGGGGCTCACCGGCCCGGCTGACCGCTACGAGACCGACCCGACGATCGGCGCCTACTGGCTGGCCGCCGAGGGACCACGCGCGGTGCAGATCCTGCACCACCTGCACGGCGGTGTCGGAGTGGACATCACCTACCCGATGTTCAGGTACTCCTCGGCCGTCAAGGACCTGGCCCGCTTCGTCGGCGGCGCGCAGCTCCACCTGGACGAACTGGCGTCGGCGGTGGCGGCCGACCCCGTCGAGCACGTGGCGCCCGCCGCCACCGACGTCGACGCGGGCGCGGCCCCGGACGGCACCTTCATCGACCTCACCGGAGAGCAGCGGGCGCTTCAGGCCGAGCTCCGCGAGTACTTCTCCACGCTCATCTCGCCCGAGGAGGCGGCGGACATCGCCACCACCCGTCACGGGGACACCTACGCGGAGATCATCACGCGCATGGGCCGGGACGGCTGGCTGGGCGTGGGCTGGCCCACCGAGTTCGGAGGCAAGGGCTTCGGCCACATCGAGCAGCTGCTCTTCACCAACGAGGCCACCCGAGCCGACGTTCCACTGCCGTCGGTCACCCTGCAGACCGTGGGGCCGACGCTGCAGAAGTACGGCTCCGAGGTGCAGAAGGAGAAGTTCCTCCCCGGCATCCTCGACGGCACCCTCCACTTCGCGATCGGCTACTCCGAACCCGATGCCGGCACCGACCTCGCCGCGCTGCGGACCACGGCCAGGCGTGACGAGGCCACCGGCGACTGGATCATCAACGGGCAGAAGATGTGGACCACCGGCGGCCACCACGCCGACTACATCTGGCTGGCCGCGCGGACCGGTACCCCGGACTCCCGCCACCGCGGGCTGACGATCTTCATCGTCGACACCACCGACCCCGGCTTCTCGTTCACACCGATCATCACCTGCGACGGCGCCCACCACGTCAACGCCACCTACTACTCGGACGTGCGCGTCCCGGCGGACATGGTCGTGGGCGAGGTCGACGGGGGCTGGAAGATGCTCACCACCCAGCTCAACCACGAGCGGGTGATGCTGGCCCCGTCCGGTCGACCGGGCGGCTACTACGACGGGCTGGCCGACTGGGCCCGGGGCACCGGCGCCGACGGGGTCCGCCACCTGGAGCGGCCCGAGGTGCGGCGGGGCCTGGCCGAGATCTTCGCGTTCGTCCGACTCAACGAACTGCTCAACTGGCAGGTGTCCTCGGCGGGGGAGAACCCGTCGATGGGCGACTCGGCGGCGTCCAAGGTGTTCTCCACCGAGAAGATCCAGCACGTCGGCCGGATCATCGAGGAGCTGCTCGGTCGCTTCGGCGACCCCACCGATCCGGGCACGGCCAGGCTGCAGCGGTGGTTCGACATGATGAACAAGCGCAACGTCGTGATCACCTTCGGCGGCGGCGTGAACGAGGTCATGCGCGAACTCGTCTGCATGGGCGGCCTCGGCATGCCCCGCACCGCCCGCTAGCGGCGAACTAATGCCAGCCGAGTCCAATTCCGAACAGAGGGCACCCATGAGTGACGAGCAGGCCGGCCGCATCCTCGCCGCCGCCGACGAGGTGCGGGAGTCCGGGGGCAGCGCCCGCAGGGCGGGCCGCGACCCGATCAACCTGCCGATGATCCGTAACTGGACCGAGGCGATCGGGGACGCCAACCCGATCTACTCCTCGGAGGAGGCCGCTCGCGCCGCCGGACACGGCGGCGCGGTCGCCCCGCCGGCCATGACCCAGGTGTGGACCATGCGCGGGCTGGGAAAGACCCGCGAGGCAGACGACCCGCTGGGACGGATGACCGACATCCTCGACGCCGAGGGTTTCACCTCCGTGGTGGCCACCAACTGCGACTCGACTTACCACCGCTACACGCGTCCGGGCGAGGAGGTGACCATCTCCTCGGTGCTCACCGACGTCGTGGGGCCCAAGACCACGGGCCTGGGGGAGGGCTGGTTCTTCACCACCCGCAACTACTGGCGGGTCGGCGACGAGGTCGTGGCCGAGATGGACTTCCGCATCCTCAAGTTCCGCCCCCCCGCGAAGAAGGCCGCGCCGGCCGAGGTCCCGGACACCCCCGAGGCGCCCACCGCGATCGTCTCCAGCTCCGGTTCGCCGACCGACGACCTGGTGGTGGGCGAGGTCCTGCGCCCGTCCGTCTCGCCGGACACCCGCTTCTTCTGGGACGGCGTGCGCGCCCACGAGCTGCGCATCCAGAAGCTGGAGGACGGGTCGCTGCAGCACCCGCCCGTTCCCGCCCTGTGGAAGGACAAGTCCGAGCAGACCGACTACGTGGTGTCCTCCGGTCGCGGCACCGTGTTCAGCTTCGTCACCCACCACGCGCCGCGCGTGCCCGGGCGCACGAGGTTCCCGTTCGTCATCGCGCTGGTCGAGCTGGAGGAGGGTGTGCGCATGCTCGGCGAGCTGCGCGACGTCGAGCCCGCCGAGGTGGAGATCGGGATGCCCGTGCGGGTCGACTTCCTCGACATGCCCGGTGACGCCTCGGCCGACGCTGCCTTCGGCACCGAACCGTGGACGCTCTATGCCTGGCGGCCGACCGCCGCCGCCCCCGCCGCCACCACCACCACCGCCGCCGATCAGGAGGAGTCGAAGTGAGCGACCGAGTGAGTTGCCCCCCGACCCCGCCCGAGGTGGCGGTGGGGGACACCCTGCCGCAGCTGGTGATCGAGGGGACGCCGACGTTCGTCGTCGCCTCCGCTCTGGCCACGCGGGACTTCCAGGACGTCCACCACGACCGCGATCTGGCCCACGCCAAGGGCTCCAAGGACATCTTCGTCAACATCCTCACCGACACCGGCCTGGTCCAGCGGTACGTGACGGACTGGGCGGGGCAGCGGGCGCGGATCACGTCCATCAAGCTCCGCCTCGGGGTGCCCTGGTACGCCTACGACACGCTCACCCTGAGCGGTGAGGTCACGGGGATCGACGACGACGGGCTGGTCACGCTCAAGATCATCGGCACCGACTCGCTGGGCGCGCACGTCACCTCGACGGCCACCCTCTACATGAACGGAGACGCGCAGTGAGCACGCTCACCGGTGATGCCCTCTCGAACCGGGCCGTGATCGCCGGCATCGGCGCCACCGATTTCTCCAAGGACTCCGGACGGTCCGAGCTGCGTCTGGCCGCGGAGGCGGTCCGTGCCGCCGTGGCCGACGCCGGGCTGCAACCGTCGGACGTCGACGGTCTGGTGTCCTTCACCATGGACACAAACACCGAGATCGCGGTGGCCCGCGCCGCCGGCATCGGCTCGCTGAACTTCTTCTCCCGCATCCACTACGGTGGCGGCGCCGCGTGCGCCACGGTGCAGCAGGCGGCCATGGCCGTGGCGACCGGGGTGGCCGAGGTGGTGGTCTGCTACCGGGCGTTCAACGAGCGCTCCGGGATGCGGTTCGGACAGGTCAACTCCGCGCTGGTGCAGCAGGTCAACTCCTCCGGCACGGACAACGCGTTCTCCTACCCGCACGGGTTGTCGACCCCGGCCGGGTTCGTGGCCATGGTCGCGCGGCGGTACATGCACGAGTACGGGGCCACGAGCGAGGACTTCGGCCGGGTCGCGGTGGTCGACCGCAAGCACGCCGCCGTCAACCCCGCCGCGTTCTTCCACGGCAAGCCCATCACGCTGGACGACCACCAGAGCTCGCGCTACATCGCCGAGCCGCTGCACCTACTGGACTGCTGCCAGGAGTCCGACGGCGGCCAGGCGATCGTGGTGACCACGCCGGAGCGGGCCAGGGACCTCAAGCACCGGCCGGTCTCGATCGCCGCGGCGGCATCGGGCTCGGGGCCGGACCAGTACATCATGACCTCCTACTACCGCCCGGAGCTCGCGGGACTGCCGGAGATGGGGATCGTCGGCGACCAGCTGTGGGCGCAGTCCGGCCTGCGCCCGCAGGACATGGACATGGCGGTGCTCTACGACCACTTCACGCCGTACGTCCTCATGCAGCTCGAGGAGCTGGGTTTCTGCGGTCGGGGAGAGGCCAAGGACTTCGTCCGCGAGCCGGGCGCGCTCGAGGTGGGCGGGAGACTGCCGCTCAACACCCACGGCGGGCAGCTCGGTGAGGCCTACATCCACGGGATGAACGGGATCGCCGAGGGGGTCCGTCAGCTGCGGGGAGACTCGGTGAACCAGGTGCCGGGTGCCGAGAAGCTCGTGGTGACCGCGGGTACCGGGGTGCCGACGTCGGGTCTCGTGCTCACGGTCTGAGCGGGGTGCGCAGCTTGACCGGTGTTCTCGGCCCGACCGGCGTGCTCAGCCGCGCAGACACCCGCGGACGAACGACCCGATGTCGCGGACCGCGACCTTGGCCTCGGGGACGAGGGGGTGGAACACCTGGAACACGTGGAACTGGTGCGGCCACAGCTGGAACTCGTGGCGGACCCCGTGTTCGGCGAACCGCTCGGCGAGCTTCTCGATACCGCCACTGAAGATCTCCTCGCCGCCGCACTGGATGAGGAACGGAGGCCAGTCGGGGGAGGGGACGTGGTTGATCGGCGAGATGGCGGGATCGTCCGGGTCCACTCCCGGTGCGTACTGACTTCGGCAGAGCTCGGCCAACCCCACCGCGAGGAACGGGTCCTTGCGGGCGCGGTCGCGTGCGGTCATGTCGGTGAAGTCCAGGTCCACCCACGGCGAGAGCAGGACGACCCCCGCCGGCATCGCGGCCTGTTCCTTCTCCAGGGCCGCCACGAGTTGGAGGGCGAGGTTCCCGCCTGCGGAGTCGCCCGCCACCACGATGTCCTGGGCGCGGAAGCCCATGCTCAGCAGCCACTCCCAGCCCGCGAGGGTGTCCTCGGTGGCCGCGGGGTGCGGGTGCTCCGGTGCGAGCCGGTAGTCGGGCAGGAAGACGGGCACTCCGGTCTCGCTGGCGATCCGTGACGCGAGCGCCTTGTGCGACCAGGGGGATCCGAAGGTGAACCCGCCCCCGTGGATGTGGAAGATCACCTTGTCCGAGTGGAAGAACCGCTTACGTCCCACCCACAACCCGGGCACCGGGCCGTCCGAGGACCAGTCGTTGGTGGTCTCGAGTGCTGCCGCGCGACCGGCGCCGGAGGTGAGCGCACGCAGGCGTCCGAGGGACACATCGGTCGCCGGCATCTTGTCGAGGGCTGGCCGGACGAACATCCGCAGTCCTCCGGCGAGGCCGCGGGACCGGAGGGTCCCCTGCTCCCCGGGGCCCGTCAGGGCCGGGCCCCGGGCGGAGGGGCGATCCGCCTCCGGGGCAGCGGATCGGCGACCGTCCACCGGGACGTTCCCCGTCCGGGTGGCACGGGGCAGCATCAGGCCCCCGTCATAGGGCGTGCCGCTCTGCGGTAACCGCCGTGAACTCATGTCCAAAATGTAGGCGGTCCCGAGCGTGGGGTCACGTAGATTCGCCGTCGTCGACACGATCGAGTCTAGAACCCGTTCTACTAATTGAGAGTTTGGCCTGATCAGGGTGCCGTCTGGACATGAGAACAAGTTCAGGTCACAATGTGAGGACAGCCACAGTTCGTCCGCCCTCGCGAAGGATTCTGCCATGACCGAAGCTGCTGACCATTCGACCGATCCGCTCGCCGGAACCAACCCGGAGATGAACGAGGCCGCGGTGTTCGAGGCCGTCGCCGACAAGATCCCGGACAACTCACTCCTGACCATGGACGGTGTCGAGTACACCTACCGTCAGGTCGACGACCTCGCCAACCAGATGGGTCACCTGCTCCTGGCCCACGGCGCCGAGCCGCTCAGTCACGTCGCGCTCTACATGAAGAACAGCACCGCGCACATGGCGGCGATCATCGGTTGCATGAAGACCCGGGTGGCCGGGATCAACGTGAACTACCGGTACACGGCGCCCGAGCTGGTCTACCTGTTCAACGACTCCAAGTCGATCGCGGTGCTGGTGGACGCCGAGTTCGCCGAGACCATGGCCGCCGCGGTCCCGAAGCTCGAGACCGTGCGCACCGTGATCGTGTTCGGTGGCGTGCCGGAGGTCCTGGCCTCGGCGTGCGCAGAGAAGGGCCTCACGGTGGTCGACGCGGACACCGACTGGCCGGCCCAGTCGGCCGAGCGGGACTTCGAGCCCGTCCGCGGCGACGACCACTGGATCGTCTACACCGGCGGGACCACCGGCTTCCCCAAGGGCGTGCAGTGGCACATGTCGGACTACTTCTACGCGTGCCTGTCCGGCGGTAACCCCTACGGCGACAAGCGGCACAGCCCCGCCGAGGTGGCCGACAACGTCTCGCCCGACGGCGGGATGAAGGTCGTCATCTCGGCCCCGCTCATGCACGGTGCAGGCCTGTTCACGCTGATGACCTTCGTCAACCTCGGCGGCCACCTCATCATGTTCCGCGAGTTCAACGCGGCGGAGATCATCCGCGCGACCGCCGAGCACAAGGCCCACATCCTCATGTTCGTCGGAGACGGCATGGCGGTCCCGCTGACGGACGAGCTGGTCAAGGGCACCGAGACCATGGACTTCAGCAACCTGTTCATGATGGCCTCGGGCGGCGGAATCTGGTCCAAGTCCAGCCGCGAGCGTGTGGTCGAGGTGCTGCCCAACATCATCATCCGCGACAACTTCGGCGCCTCCGAGGCCGGCAACGACGGCGAACTGGGTATGAGCGAGTCCGGTGAGATGACCATCCCGGCGAGTCCGAAGCTCGGCCTGATCGACGAGGACTACCAGCCCATCGAGCCGGGTTCGGACGAGATCGGTTACATCGTGCGCCGCGGGCACCTGCCGCTCGGCTACTGGAACGACCCGGAGAAGACCGCCAAGACGTTCCCCGAGGTCGACGGCCGACGCGTCTCGGTGCTGGGCGACATGGGCCAGCTCCGCGAGGACGGCACGATCGTGTTCCTCGGCCGCGGGTCGGGATGCATCAACACCGGTGGCGAGAAGGTCTTCCCGGAGGAGGTCGAGCAGGCGCTCAAGGCTCACCCGGCCGTGCACGACGCGTTGGTCGCCGGTGCCCCCGACGAGCGCTACGGCCAGAAGGTGGCCGCGGTCGTGTCGTTCCGCGACGGGATGTCGGCCGAGCAGGACGAGCTCTCCGACTTCCTGCGTCAGTCCCTGGCGAACTACAAGGTCCCCAAGGTGATCGTCGACGTGCCCGAGATCCGTCGCTCGCCCGCGGGCAAGGCCGACTACAAGTGGGCCAAGGACCAGGTCTCGGCCGGCTGACTCTGGCCCAGGCACCCATCCCAGGCACTCACCTTCCGGCCGGGCCCCCCCACAGCGGGCCCGGCCCCGGTGCGGTAAGCTCGAGTCTTATCAAGCGCGGGTCTGTAAAGGCGCGGGTATGATAAAACGCGGTGGGATAAGGTCAGCGCGAGGATGCGCGACACC
>JBKBUP010000008.1:0-30594 GCA_046289795.1 Dietzia sp.
GCGATGAGCGACCACTCGTAGCGGGTGTGGCTCATGATGGCCAGGCGGTCACCGGGCTTGACGCCCCGGGCGATGAGGCCCTTGGCGACGCCCTTGACCTCCTCCAGGTACTGGGCGCAGGTGACCTCTTTCCAGTCGGTCCCGACGAGCCGCAGTACCGCGACGTCGTTCGGGGCCTCCTCCGCGTTCTTGAACACGAGCCGGCCGAGGTTCTCGACAGGGAAGGGCTTGGTTACTGGAGGGGTGGCGAACTCGGTCGTCATTGCGATCCTTAGGTCATGTGTGGCCTGTATCACTGGCAAGTGTAGAGGGTTGGCCGCCGTCCGTGTTCATCACGGTCTATTTGGATCCGTTTATGAGGACCACGTCAGGTTCGTGATCCCGGTTACTGTGATGCGGGTTACACTGTCGTCATGTTCGGGGGTACTGGACCCGCGGCCAGCGTGCTGGTGGCCGAGTCGTGGGAGCGCAGCAGGCACCGGGGGGTCGACCCCACCGTGGTCGCGCCGTCGGTCGAACTGGAAGGTCCGGACCTGTCCCGCCACGTCGCGCAGCACCGGATGGCGTCCGTCCTGCCGGTGGTCGAGTCCGTCCTCGTCCCGGGGGTCGTCTCCGGCGGGCACATCGTCGCCGTCGCGGACGAGCGGGGACGGCTGCTGCGGGTGATCGGTGACCGGGGGGTCAGGTCCCGTGCGGAGTCGATGGCGTTCATCCCCGGCGCGGTCTGGACGGATGAGGCGGTCGGGGCCAACGCGCCGGGTCTCGCCCTGAGGCACGACACGGAGGTGCGGGTCCGCGGATCCGAGCACTATCTCGAGATGGCCCACGAATGGAGCTGCGCGGCGGCGCCGGTCCACGACCCCGCGACGGGTGAACTGATCGGACTCATCGACGTCACCGGCCCGAGCAGTGCCGCCTCGGACCAGATGCTCGCGCTGATCCGGGCGACGGTGATGCTCGCGGAGGGGGAGCTGCGCACGGCCGCCGGCCTCGTCGTGCCCCGTCGGGGCGGGATCGACCACTCCGCCGGACGGGGTGTCAGGCTGCGGGTGCTCGGTCCGGGGGCCGGCGCCCTCGAGGGGGACGACCCCGGAGGCCCCGGGCGTGCCCTGACCGGCAGGCATGCCGAGATCTGCGTACTGCTCGACGCGCATCCGGAGGGGTTGACGGGTGGGGCGCTCGCGGAACTGCTCGCCGACGACCGCCTCGACGAGGTCAGCGTCCGCGCCGAGGTCTCCCGCCTCCGGCGTGTGTTCGGGCCGGACGTGGTGGCCTCGAGGCCCTACCGGCTGACCCCGGGCGCTCTTGTCACCGACGCCCGCGAGGTCACGGACGCACTCGGGTCCGGTGACGTGATGAAGGCGGTCACCTCGTACCCGGGACCACTACTGCCGGCGTCGGACGCTCCCGGGGTGGCCGACCTGCGGCTCGAGCTCCACTCGATGGTGCGGGCCGCGGTCCTGTCCGCCGATCGGCTCCCCGTCCTCAGGGCCTGGGTCGCCGGCGCCGGGCGGGAGGACCTCGCCGCGTGGCGGAGCCTGGCCCGGTCCCGGTACGCGGACGCCTCCACGGTCGCGGCCGCCGAGGCGCGGTGCCGTGTCCTCGATCAGCGCTTCGGGGCGTGAGGGGCGCGGAGGTCGGCCGCGCCTACGTCGGTGGCGCCGGCGGCGACCGATCGGGCCCGTCCCGTCCGATCGGGTAGGTGCGGCGGTGCCATCCGGGCTGTCCGGGTGCGCCGGGTGGGCAGAACCCTGCAGTAGCTGTTCCGGACGGGACGGCCGCCGGGTGAGAGTGATCAGTGTCACATTCACCGCCCCGCCGATGGCAGGGGTCGCTCGAGCAGGAGGCGCACGATGGCGATCGAACTGAATCAGATCTGGGACATGCCGATCAAGGAGTTCCACCCTCTCCCCAAGGCTCTGCTGGGTGTCGGAGCGCACGACATCCTCGGCGTGGAGGCCAAGAAGCTGGGGATGACCCGGGTCCTCATCATGACCACCGGACTGCGCGGGTCGGGGATCATCGAGGAGCTCAAGGGCAAGATCGAGTACCAGGGACTCGACGTCGTGGTCTTCGACAAGGTCGAGTCCAACCCCAAGGACTACAACGTCATGGACGCCGCGGCTCTCTACAACTCGGAGAAGTGCGACGGCATCATCTCGGTGGGAGGTGGCTCCAGCCACGACGCCGCCAAGGGCGCGCGCGTGGTGATCGCCCACGACGGCCGCGACATCAACGAGTTCCAGGGCTTCTCCAAGTCCACCAACTTCGAGAACCCGCCGCACATCGCGGTGTCCACCACGGCGGGAACCGGCGCGGAGACCTCGTGGGCCTACGTGATCACGGACACCTCGGACATGGACCACCCGCACAAGTGGGTCGCGTTCGACGACGCCAGCCTCGTCTCGCTGGCGATGGACGACCCGCTCCTCTACTACTCGTGCCCCCAGCACTTCACCGCGTACTGCGGCTTCGACGTCCTGGCGCACTGCTCGGAGCCGTACGTGTCGCGGCTCGACTTCGCCCCGTCGCTGGGCAACGCGTTGTACGCGACCAAACTCGTGGCGGACAACCTCACGACGGCCGTGTACGACCCCCGCAACCTCGAGGCGCGGACCGGGATGATGAACGCCCAGTACATCGCGACGCAGGCGTTCAACTCGGGCGGCCTGGGCATGATCCACTCGATGTCCCACGCGATCAGCGCGTACTACGACACCCACCACGGTCTGAACAACGCGATCGCCCTGCCCCGGGTGTGGGAGTACAACCTGCCGTCCAGGTACCAGCGGTACGCCGAACTCGCACCGCAGATGGGTGTGGACACCCGCAATATGACCACCGTCCAGGCCGCCGACGCGGCGGTGGAGGCCGCGATCCGGCTGTCCAAGGACGTCGGCATCCCCGACAACTTCAGTCAGATCACGCCCGGGCTGTACGAGAAGAACCAGATGGACACGGGCAAGTACAAGGGCAAGGGCGACAGGATCGACACGTCGGCGGAGAACATCCGCAGGATCGCCGAACACATGATGGGGGACGCGTGCACCCCGGGTAACCCGCGTGAGTCCACGGTCGAGTCACTGATCCCGATGGTCGAGCACGCGATGACCGGCTCGTACTGACCGTCTCGTACCGACCGTCCGGCAGGACACCCCACCAGGTCCTCCCCGGGGGCGGGCGAGCGGATCCGTCCCGTCCGCCCCCGGGGACACCACCATCCCGACCACGGAAAGGACCCGAACATGGACGTCATCGAGGATCCCGGCGCCGACGACGTGAGTAGCGCGGACGCGGCCATCGACGTCGATGTCCTGGAGGAGGCGCTCCGCGGGACGGGATACATCATCGACCGGGAACTCGCGACGGTCGTGCACCTGGCGACGGTCCTCGACAGGCCGTTGTTGCTGGAGGGGCCGGCCGGTGTGGGAAAGACCGAGCTGGCCAAGTCGCTCGCCTCCGCGTTCGGTCGTCGGCTGATCCGACTGCAGTGCTACGAGGGACTCGACGACGCCCGGGCACTGTACGAGTGGGACTACGCCAAGCAGTTGCTCCACGTCCAGATGCTCCGGGATCGGATCACGGTGGAACTGCAGGTGCACGAGGATCTCGCCGCCGCCTCGGCCGCGTTGGCGGACATGGAGGTGGGGATCCACGGCGAGGATTTCCTGGTCACCCGGCCGCTGCTCGAGGCGATCACGTCCGAGGACCCGGTGGTCCTGCTCATCGACGAGATCGACCGCACGGAGGAGTCGCTCGAGGCGATGCTGCTCGAGGTGCTCGCGGAGAAGCAGGTGACGATCCCGGAGCTCGGCACCTACCGCGCACGCACCACGCCCTGGGTGATCCTCACCTCGAACGACACACGGGAGCTGTCCAGCGCCCTCAAGCGCCGGTGCCTGCACTTCCACGTGGACTTCCCGGACGCCGCACGGGAGACGGAGATCGTCCGATCCCGCGCACCGGAGGTGCCGGAGACCGTGGCGGCGGACGTGGTGGAGAAGGCGCGGAGACTGCGCGAGATGCCACTTCGGAAGCCCCCGTCGATCTCCGAGGTGGTGGACGCGGCCCGCGCCGCGTCTGTGTGGGCCGGAGACGGTCCGGAACTCGGCTGGGTCCTCTCCGCCGCTCTTCTTAAGTACCGGTCCGACGACGACGTCGCCCGCGACGTGCTCGGCAGTGGGGGAGTCCCGGCAGAGGAGCCGACAGGGAACCGGCGGGACATGCGGGCGGCCGCCGATGCGACCGGGGCGTCGACCTCCGCCGCGTTCGGGGCGGGTCGGGCCCGCAGCGTCGCCGGGCGGGGGAGCGGGCGACCATGACGACGACGAGGACGACGTCCAGCGTCTCTCCGTCGGACGTCCTCGACATCGTCTCCGTGGCGTTCGGCCGACTCCTCAGGGAACGCGAGGTGGCGGTCTCCCCGGCCGAGGTGGTGGAGCTGCGGACGGTCCTCGCGCTGATCGGGACGTCCCGGCCCGAGTCACTGCGGGCGGCGTTACGTGCGGTGACGGTCAAGTACCAGCGGGAGAACCGGGGATTCGACGCGGTGTTCGACCGCTTCTTCCTCGGCGTGCTGACGACCCGTACCGAGGACGCCGGAGGGGCCCACGGCCTCGCCCCGCAGGTGGGGGGACTTCCCGACGAACTGGAACTGGACACGGACGACTCCTCGCCGTTCACCCCTTCGGACCTGGATCCGGCGGAGATCGGGGATCTGGTCGAGGGCGAGGAGTCGACCCGACGGAACGAGGACATGCACTACGACGACTCCGACTTCTCGACCGCGACCGGGGAGGAGGAGTTCGCGGTCCAGGAGGGTGCGGAGCGTTGGCAGTCCTCGGTCACCTACGAGATCGAGGTGGACCGTGCGTCATCGGACCGGGTGGGCGAGATGGGGTCCTCCGCGATCTCGGTGTCCGGCGAGGAGTCGTTGGAATGGGCGGACGCGCTCGACGTCCTGCGGACCCTCGACGGGTACGACGCCCGCCAGGTGTATGCGGGACACGGTGACGACGGCGGGGAACTGGGAAGCGAGCAGGTGGGGATGTTCGTCGACGCGGTCGTCGCGTTCCTGAAGAGCCTCCCGGAGGACGTCTCCGACGGTCGCGTCGACGACGTGGTCCAGGATGGCCGGGAGACGACCGACAGCGGCGACCTCGAGCGCGCGTCCCACGAGGTGATGCGCCGGATCCGTGGCGCCCCCCGTCGACGATCACGACCGTTCGCCCGCGGACGCCTCGATTCGCGCTCCACACTGCGTCGGGCGTGGGCGACGGACGGCGAGGCGTTCACCATCATGAACCGGACCCGCGTCCCCGGGCCCCTCAAGCTGCTGATCCTGGTCGACGTGTCCCTCTCGGTCCGGCCCGTCACCGGCTTCGTGCTGCGACTGGCCCAGAGCCTGCACCAGAAGGTCAACAGGTGTTCGGTCGTCGCCTTTGTCGACCGACCCGTCGACGTGACGGACCACCTCCTGTCGTCGTCCGGTGAGAACGCCCTGGCGACCGTCCTGTCCGCACCCGGGCTGGATCTCGAGGCGAGCAGCGACTACGGGCGGATGTTCGCCGAGTTGCTCGACCGCCACGGCGACCTGATCGACGCCCGGACCTCGGTCCTCATCGTGGGTGACGGGCGCAGCAACGGGCTCGATCCGCGGGAGGACCTGGTGGGCCGCATCAGCCGGCGGGCACACCGGACGGCGTGGATCACCCCGGAGGCCCGGAGATACTGGAACCGGCCCTCGTGCGGACTGAGCGCGTATGCGCGATACCTGGACGGGGTGGTGACCGCGCGCGATCCCGCGGAACTGTCCGAACGGGCAGGTCTACTGGGAAGTTCGCTCGCCTGAGATGCCCCCGGCCTATCGTGTGGTCATGTCGTCGGAAGGCCGGGTTGCGAAGTTCCACGCGCCGGAGATCCTCTTCGGCTTCGGAGCCCTGCCCGAGGCCGCGACCGCAGCCATGGGGT
Source organism: Dietzia sp. (assembly GCA_046289795.1). GTDB lineage: Bacteria > Actinomycetota > Actinomycetes > Mycobacteriales > Mycobacteriaceae > Dietzia. The sequence continues at coordinate 5,971 of JBKBUP010000008.1, forward strand.
TGGGCGCACGTCGACCCCTCGTCGTGACCGATCCGTGGCTCGAGCTCACCCCGTGGCCGGGCACGGTCGTCGACGGACTGAGGGCACAGGGTGCCGAGCCGGTCGTGTGGTCCGACGTCCGGCCGAACCCGCGGGCGTCCCAGATCCTCGAGGGCGCGCTGACCTATCACTCCTCGGGGTGCGACGTCATCGTGGCGGTGGGCGGGGGTTCGGTGATCGACGCCGCCAAGGGGGTCGCTCTCGTCGTCTCCAACGGCGGACACGTCCTCGAGTACGAGGGGGTCGACCGGGTCCGGTTGCCGCTGCCCCCGGTGGTGGCCGTGCCGACGACGGCCGGCAGTGGGGCCGACGTCTCCCAGTTCTGTGTGGTCAACGACTCGGACCGGCGGACCAAGGTGACCATCGTGAGTCGGTCGCTGGTGCCGGACGTGACGGTCATCGACCCGAACACCCACGCGACCGTCCCCGAGGACGTGGGGGCGGCGACAGCGATCGACGTGCTCTCGCACGGGGTGGAGGCCTACTTCTCGCGCGCGGCGGGTCCGCTGACGGACTCCCACGCCCTCCGGGCGGTGACGCTGTGTGCGCGGTCGCTCGACAGGCTCGCGAGCGGCGAGAGGCACAGTGACGTGCAGTTGGAGGACATGGCGCTCGCGTCGCTCGAGGCGGGGATGGCGTTCAGCAACGCCGTCCTGGGGGCGGTCCACGCGATGAGCCATCCGGTGGGCGGGCGGTACGACTCGTCGCACGGCCAGATCAACGGGGTCCTGCTGTCCCATGTCGTCCGGCACAACGGGGTGGTGATGCCTACGGACCGCATGGCGGACCTGGCGCGTGCGGCCGGCGTCACCGTCGGTTCGCGGGGCGGTCAGGTGACGGACCGCGTCGCGGACCGCTTCCGGGACCTCGCGGAGTCGGTCGGGATCCCCTCGGGACTCTCGTCCCTGGGGGTCCGTGGCGAGGACATCCCCACGTTGGCCGCGCACGCGCTCGACGATCTCTGCATGTCCACGAATCCGCGTCCCGTCACCCTCGAGGACGTCGAACGGCTCTACCGGGAGGCGTCATGACCGAGGGGCCCACGGATCTGGACTCCCTCCTCGGCCTGCGGTCGGTCAAGAGGAGCTTCTTCGACCAGTACCGTGCGGCGGAGTCGCGGCTGCGCCGGTCCATGCACGCACTCGATCGTGTCTCCGGAGCGCTGGTGCGGACCGCCGAGGGGCCCGAGGAGCTGATGCTGTCCGTCCTCAGGGTCGCGTACGACCAGCTCGACGCCCAGTGGGCCCTGGTGGCGCTCCGGGACGGTCAGCTCCCGTCGGTCGAACCACGGCACGTCCTGGTGGACCCCGAGGGGAGGTTCGTCGCGTTCGAGGGGCGGGATCTCGCGCCGGTGCCCGACGGTCTGCCCACGGACGTGGTCAACGTCCTCCTCGCGGTGCTCCGGGGTGGCCGCTCCGCCGAGGTCGCCGATGCCGGCGGTCCCGACGCGGTGACCGTGCCGCTGATCCTGCACGGCGGGGTGATCGGCGGGCTGGCGTCCTGGCGCCACCCCGGGAGGCCGGCCGAGGACATCGACACCGTGGTCCTGCGGATCCTCGCCGCGCAGGCAGCCGTGGCACTGCACAACTCCGTCCTGTTCCGGGACCAGGAGACGCTGCTCGCTCGGGCGGAGGAGGCGTACGAGGAGGCCCGGGGGCATGTGGTGGAACTGTCCCGGCGGAACTCCGAACTCGAGATCGCCCACCGGGAACTCGACGCCGTGCATCGGCAGCGGATCCTGGACGTCGAACGGTCGCGGATGGCCCGGGAACTGCACGACAGCGTGTCCCAGCTCGTCCTCGGCGCGGGGATGCATCTCCAGCTCGGACTCGATGCGGTGGGACAGGCCGAGCAGCAGCGGCCGCTGCTCGAGAAGGCGGTGCACCTGACCGACGAGGCCGTCGAACAGCTGCGTTCGGTGATCTACGCCCTCCGCACGATCGACGACGGGGACGGGCGCCTGAGTCGGCTGATCGAGGACCTCTGCCGTCTCCACGTCCCGTCGAGCATGACCACCGAGGTCAGGGTCCTCGGCACCGAGTTCCCCACGACCCCCGGGATCGAGCACGAGTTGCTCCGGATCGCCGGTGAGGCACTGGCGAACGCCGCGCGACATTCGCAGGGGGACGGCGTGATGGTCACCCTGGACTTCAGCGGCGAGGCCGTGGGCCTGACCGTGGAGGACGACGGGGTGGGCCGACCGGAGGACCTGCGCGGCCTGCTCGAGGGCGCCCGGACCGGGTCCCCCGACGAGCGCCACGGACTGGTGAACATGAAGGAGAGGGCGGAGCTGGTGGGAGGTGTGATGCGCATCGTGGAGTCCGAGCTGGGCGGGGTGGCGGTCACGGTGGTGGCGCCGCGCGTCGACGGCGTGGCCCGGCGGCCGGTCCGATGACCCCGTCGGCGGCCGGCCCCATTACCCCACCGGCGACGATCCGCACCGTGCTGGTGGACGATCACGCCGTCCTCCGCGAAGGGCTGCGGCTCATGCTGCAACGGGAGCCCGACATCGAGGTGGTCGGCGAGGCGTCGACCGCGGACGAGGCGATGGGGGTCATCAACTCGACCCGCCCGGACGTCGCGGTGATCGACCTCAAACTCGGGAGCGGCTCCGAACTCGACGGGTTGCGGGTCTGTGCCGCGGTCCGGGACCTGTTCCCCGACGTCGCCCCGCTCGTGCTCACGACCTTCCTCGATAAGGCGATCGTCGTGCGGGCGGTCCGGGCCGGAGCGCGTGGGTACGTGGTCAAGAACGTGGACGTCACCGAGCTCGTGACCGCCGTCCGGTCGGTGTCGGCGGGGCAGAGCGCCTTCGACACGCGGACAGCGTCGATGGTGCTCGACGCGCTCAAGGGCGGGGGTTCGGCGTCGGAGGCCCTGTCGGCCCGGGAGATCGAGGTCCTGGCGCTGCTGGCGGAGGGGATGTCGAACAAGGAGATCGGTCAGGCGCTGTTCATCTCGGCCACCACGGCCAAGTTCCACATCAGCAACATCCTGCGCAAACTCAAGGTCTCACGGCGTGCCGAGGCGGTGTACGTGGCCAGTCGACAGGGGTTGCTCTGACCGGCGGCGGGCGGGGGTGGGAGGCGGCCGGGGTGGGAAGCGTCACCGGTCCACCACGAGCCATCCCCCGTGGTGTTCGTCGACCCTCGTCCGGACACCGGCCGGCCGGCTGCTCCCGACCGTCGCGATCCGGGCGGCGAGTCCCCTCAACGTCGGGATGTCGAAGGTCCGGACGTGCCCGTACTGTGCCACCGCGACGTCCTCGAAGGGGACGGCGATCACCAGGCGGCGTCGCGCCAGACGGAGCGCTTCGCGGACGACGTTCCAGCCGGCGTCCTCGTCGAGGTGTTCGAGGACGTGGACGAGGTAGACGGTGTCCGCGGTGTCCGGCGCCAGGGGGGTCGTCCGCGCGTCGAGGCAGACGGGGGTCGGCGGGTCGTCCCCGACCGGTGCGCAGGTCCGGAGCAGCCGGAGGACGGAGGGGTCGAGGTCGACCGCGACGGTCCTGGCCCCCTCCCGTGCGAGCCGCAGGGACAGGAATCCGAAGCAACACCCGAGCTCCAGCGCCGAGTCGCCGACCATCTCCGCCACCGCCCGGTCGTGGACCGGGGAGAACGGGCAGCGGCCGCCGGTCAGCGCCGAGATCGAGGACCGGTAGTAGGCGGACCAGCACTCCTGCCAGTTCCCGTCCCGGGAGGTCACGAGCGCGGTCACGGCCCGGTGGAACTCGTCGACGGTGTGGAGGACCCCGGTGTCGAGCAGATCGCGGGACATCGCCGGGATCACCGCCTCGCTCACCTCGTCGTGGTCGAGGTCGTGCCCGATCCGTACCCGACGGGCGTCGGCCACGACGGTGAACGCCCCGAAGCGTCGGCCCGATCCGCCCCGGATCGCGGAAATCTCTCGGTTCGCGCCGAGTGTCGCGGTGGTCTCCATGGGGGCTGACGGTAGGACGACCGAACCGGCCGCGGCGACCGGATCCGGTGACTTCTGGCAGGTCGAAGGGGTAGGGGCCTGTCCGGTCGGGCAGTGCTCGACCGAGTTCGCCGACGGTGCCCGTCGTGCAACGTTGCTGCAACCCTGCCGCAATTAGTGTTCTACATCACAGCGACGACCACGGGGGTCGCGCGGAGGAGAAGGAGGGGCACGATGCCCGTTTTCGCACAGCCCGGCGCCGAGGGTTCGGTCATGTCCTACGAGAGCCGCTACGAGCACTTCATCGGCGGCGAGTGGGTGGCACCCGTCAAGGGCGAGTACTTCGAGAACGTCACCCCGATCACCGGACAGGTCTTCTGCGAGGTCGGCCGCGGCACCTCCGAGGACATCGAGGCCGCCCTGGACGCCGCGTGGGCCGCCGCCCCGGCCTGGAACGCCACCTCCGCCGCCGAGCGCTCGCTGGTCCTGCTCCGGATCGCCGACCGCATGGAGGAGAACCTCGAGGCCATCGCCCTCGCGGAGTCGTGGGACAACGGCAAGCCGATCCGCGAGTGTCTGGCGGCCGACATCCCGCTGGCGATCGACCACTTCCGCTACTTCGCCGGGTGCATCCGCGCGCAGGAGGGCGGCATCTCGCAGATCGACGAGGACACGGTGGCCTACCACTTCCACGAGCCGCTCGGCGTGGTCGGTCAGATCATCCCGTGGAACTTCCCGGTCCTCATGGCGGTGTGGAAGCTCGCGCCGGCACTGGCCGCGGGCAACTGCGTGGTGCTCAAGCCCGCCGAGCAGACGCCGGCGTCGATCCTGTTCCTCATGTCGGTGATCGGCGACCTGCTGCCCGCGGGCGTGCTCAACGTGGTCAACGGCTTCGGCACCGAGGCGGGCAAGCCCCTGGCCTCCAACCCGAGGATCCGCAAGGTCGCCTTCACCGGCGAGACCACCACCGGTCGCCTGATCATGCAGTACGCGTCCGAGAACCTCATCCCGGTGACCCTCGAGTTGGGCGGTAAGAGCCCCAACATCTTCTTCGAGGACGTCATGGACGCCGACGACGACTTCCGTCAGGCCGCACTCGAGGGCTTCGCGATGTTCGGCCTCAACCAGGGCGAGGTGTGCACCTGCCCCTCGCGCGCCCTGGTGCAGAGGTCGGTCTTCGACGAGTTCAGCGAGCTCGCGATCGAGCGCACCAACAAGATCACCCAGGGCAACCCCCTGGACACCGACACCATGCTCGGTGCGCAGGCCTCCAACGACCAGCTGGAGAAGATCCTGTCCTACATCGACATCGGCAAGCAGGAGGGCGCGGACGTGCTCACCGGCGGCGCCCGGGCGGAACTGGACGGCGACCTCGCAGGCGGCTTCTACGTGCAGCCGACGGTGTTCCGAGGCCACAACAAGATGCGGCTGTTCCAGGAGGAGATCTTCGGGCCGGTGCTCTCCCTGAGTTCGTTCACCGACTTCGACGACGCCATGACCATCGCCAACGACACGCTCTACGGCCTGGGCGCCGGCGTGTGGTCGCGCAACGGCACCACCGCCTACCGGGCGGGCCGCACCATCCAGGCCGGTCGCGTGTGGACCAACACCTATCACCAGTACCCGGCCCACGCGGCGTTCGGCGGCTACAAGCAGTCCGGCATCGGACGGGAGAACCACCGCATGATGCTCGACCACTACCAGCAGACCAAGTGCCTGCTGGTGAGCTACTCGGGCAAGCCGCAGGGCTTCTTCTGAGCCGGGTCGACTGACAGCCGGAAGGGATGACGATGGACGACGTGTGCGGGCTGCCCTCGGGCGGGAACGTGCCCATCGCGGCGCATGCCGTGCCACCGGAGGGTGCGCCGCCGGATCTCCCGCCGCGCGTCGTGGTCACCGAACCCGCCGCCAGGCTGATCCGTGAACTCGTCGGCCGGCACGGCCCGGTGATGTTCCACCAGTCTGGCGGGTGCTGCGACGGCTCGGCGCCCATGTGTTACCCCGACGGGGAGTTCCGGGTGGGTCAGCGCGACGTCCTGGTGGGGGAGCTGGACCTCGCTCGCGACGATCGTGTCGGCGACGGCCCCGACGCCCCACCGGGCGACGACGACGAGGAGCGCACGTCCTCCTCGTCGTCGTCGCCCCGGGTGCGCGTGTGGATCTCGGGCTCACAGTTCGAGACCTGGAAGCACACGCAGTTGGTGTTGGACGCGGTCCCCGGCCGGGGCTCGGGGTTCAGTCTCGAGAACCCGACCGGCACGCGGTTCCTGTCCCGGGCCCGGATGTTCGACGCGGAGGAGCAGGAGGCGTTGGCGGCGTTCCCGCCGCGGACGGGGGCGGACCTGGAGGACTAGGTGCGTTCACGCAGTTCATGATTCACGCAGATGAGAAGGGGTCCGGCGGTAGCATCGGTACATGGATACCGACCGTCCGGCAGCCGTTGACCCCCTCGACGCCGAGGTCGAGTTCCTCACGCCCGAGCTGCGATCCGATCTGCTCGAGCGGTGGAACGAACCGCAGCGGTACTACCACAACGAGACGCATCTGCGAGCGGTGCTCCGAGCGGTGGACGCGCTGGAGGCGGACGGCGAGGCGTTCGACGGGACCGCGGTCCGGTTGGCCGCCTGGTTCCACACCGCGGTGTTCGACCCGACGGAATCGGAGAACAACGACAAGTCGGCGGTGTTCACCGAGAAGGCGCTCGATCCGGCCGCCCCCGTCGACGAGGTGGCGCGCCTGGTGCGGCTCATGGGCGGGCACCGGGTCGAGGCCGGGGACCTCAACGGTGCGGTCCTCTCGGATGCTGACCTCGCGGTCCTGGGGGCCGAACCGGACACGTACGACACCTATACCCACGACGTCCGCCACGAGTTCGCACACGTGCCGGGCGAGCGGTTCGTGCCCGGGCGGATCGCCTCCCTGGAGGGGTTGCTCGAGCGTAAGTCGGTGTTCCGGACCCGGGCCGGACGCGACGCGTGGGAGAAGCAGGCGCACGCCAACCTCAACCGTGAACTGGGACTGCTGAAGGCCGGCATCGCCGAGTAGGCGTCGCGGCCCGTCCACCAGCCCCGGTGGGTCAGGGCAGGAAGGGCGCGCGCGGGCGGGTCAGATTCCGGGTGGTGTGTAGGCGGCGGTGTGCTCGGCGGCGCCGCTGGCGATCATGATGTCGGTGATCTGGCGGATGTCGGCCCGGCCGGGCAGGCCCCATCCCGGTCGGTACCCGTAGATCTCCGCGAGAGTCGTCGACTCCCGGGTGCCGATGGCCAGTTCCACGTCCTCGGGCCCGATCAGTGACGGGTGGGGAACCCCGACGGCGCCGGAGATCTTGACGAGGTCCCGCCGAAGTGACCGGATGTAGGCCGCGCACCGCACGGCTTTGTCGGTGGGGTCCACACCGCGGACGAGCCACGGGTTCTGCGTGGCCACGCCGGTGGGGCAGCGGTCGGTGTGGCACTTCTGGGCCTGGATGCAGCCGATCGAGAGCATGGCCTCGCGGCCGACAGCGATCATGTCCACACCGAGTGCGAATGCCACCGCCGCGTTCTCGGGGATGCCCAGCTTGCCGGAACCGACAAAGACCACGTCGTCGGTGAGCCCGGCCTCGGCGAAGATACGGTAGACGCGGGAGAAGCCCAGCCGGAACGGCAGGGCCACCGCGTCGGTGAAGACCAGCGGGGCGGCCCCGGTACCGCCCTCGCCGCCGTCGATCGTGATGAAGTCGACTCCGCGCTCCCGCGCCACCATCGCGGAGGCGAGTTGCTCCCAGAAGTGCAGCTCGCCGACCGCGGACTTGATGCCCACCGGTAGGCCGGTGTGCTCGGCGATCTCCTCGACCAGGTCGAGCATGGAATCGACGTCGTGGAAGGCGGTGTGCCGGGAGGGGCTCGCGCAGTCCCGGTCGGTGGGGATGCCGCGGATCCGCCCGATCTCCCCGGTGACCTTGGCCGCGGGCAGCAGACCACCGAGACCGGGTTTGGCCCCCTGGCTGAGCTTGATCTCGATCGCCCTGATCGGGTGTTTCTCGGTGAGGGCGACCAGCTCTCCCATGTCGAAACGACCTTCGGCGTCGCGGACCCCGAAGTAGGCGGTGCCGATCTGGAAGGTCAGGTCACCGCCCTTCTGGTGGTACGGGCTCAGGCCGCCCTCGCCCGTGTTGTGCAGTGCACCCGCGAGGGCGGCGCCGCGGTTGAGGGCCTCGACCGCCGGGGCCGACAGGGCGCCGTAGCTCATCCCGGAGATCGAGACCAGGGACTCCGGGCGGAACGCGCGGGCCCGGTCGCGGGCGGCGCCGAGGACCTTGGCCGGTGGCAGCTGGAGCTGCTCGGCCGAGTGCGGTCGGGCGGACACCGTCACACCGGTGAACGTGCGCGGTTTGACGATCGGGTATCCCTCGAGGAACTCGACGTTGTTGTCCGTGCCGAATCCGAACGTGGTGGCCCGTCCCTCCGCCGATTCGTAGATCCAGGCACGTTGGTCGCGGGTGAACGGCCGCTCCTCGTTGTTGCCCGCCACGATGTACTGGCGCAGCTCGGGGCCGATGGAACTCAGGGCCATGCGGGCGTGCCCGAGGACGGGGAAGGTCCGCAGGATCGGGTACCTGGTCTGTCGCAGGTCCGCGGCCGCGACGGCGGCCAGTGCGGCGACGGGGGCGCCGAGGAGCCACTTGCGCATGTCGACCTCCGGGGTCTGTCGGTGTCCCCATCATGGCTCACCCGTGGCCTCGCGGGCCCGTGGACCGGTGAGGCGCTCGGTGTCCACGGCCGTAGTGCAGGTCTACAGTGGCCCCACTGTCGCGGGAAACCGGAATGTGGGGTCACACCGATGAGCAACCCAGGGCCGATCGGCGACCAGGTACAGGACCCCGGTCTGCATCCACTTCCCCCGCCGCCGTCGGCCGGATCGGGTTTCTCCACCTCCCGAACGGTGCGAACGGGCGAGGTCGATCCCCAGCGAAGGCTGCGGCTGGACAGTATCGCCCGGTACCTCCAGGACATGGCGGGCGACGACCTGGAGGCCGCCGGCCACGCGTGGACCGACCCGTACTGGATCGTGCGACGGACCGTGATCGACGTGATCGAGCCGATCACCTGGCCGGCCACCGTGCACCAGCAACGCTGGTGCTCGGGATTGTCCACGCGGTGGGCGAACATGCGTGTGCGGCTGACCGCGGAGCACCAGTCCAGCCCTCCCGGGTCCCGGGCGCGACCAGACGGACTGGTGGAGACCGAGGCGTTCTGGATCAACGTGAGCGCTCACGGCGTACCCGCCCGCATCAGCGACAACGGGTTCGCCACCCTCGCCGCCACCACGGACACGCACCGCCTTCGGTGGGCCGCCATGACCACGGCCCGGCCGACCGGATCCCCTGACCCGAACTTGCCGGCAGACCGGCCCCACATCCTCCGCAGCACCGACTTCGACCCGCTGCAGCACCTCAACAACGCCGCCTACCTCGACGCCGTGGAGGATGAGCTCCTGCACCATCCCGACCTGCTGCGACACCGCCACCGCGCGGTGATCGAGTACTCCCACCCCGTGGTGCCGGGCTCGTCGATGACGATCCGACGGAGGCGGTCCGGAAACCGGTTGCAGATGTGGATGACCGTGGACGACCGGGTCGCGGCCGCCGTCACCATCACGAGCTGGCCGAGCGCCTGAACGCATGGGGTAGTCGACGCGATCGACGGCGGAGGTGCACCGCCGGCACCGTCAGGGCAGGATGCGCGAGACGACCTCGGCGGTCACTTCCTCCAGCAGCGCGCCCGCGTTGGCCATCGACCTGGCCAGGTCCGGTTCCCGCTCGGTGAGGGCGGCGGCGGCGGCGAACCCCGCCTCGGCCACGCGGTCCGCCCCCAGGTCCAACCGCCCGCACACGGCCACCACGGGCACGGCGTGTGAGCGGCACAACGCGGCCACTCCCATGGGGGTCTTGCCGTGCATCGTCTGGTCGTCGAGCCGGCCCTCGCCGGTCACCACCAGGTCGGCGGCGGACACCACGTCCTCGAGGCCGGTGAGGGTGCCCAGGACCTCGAAACCCGGATCGAGGGACGCGTCGAGCAACTCGCGCGCCGCGAAGCCCACGCCGCCGGCCGCGCCGGAGCCCGGCGCATCGGGGCCCACGTCGAGTCCCTGGCCGCGCAAGACGTCGACCAGGCGGGTCAGGCCCGCCTCGAGGTCCTCGATCTGGTCGGCGGAGGCACCCTTCTGCGGACCGTAGACGCGGGCCGCACCCATCGCGCCGAGCAGGGGGTTGTCGACGTCGCAGGCGACGAGGATACGGGAGGCGCGGACTGCGGGGTCGATGCCGTCGAGGTCGACGCGGTCGAGGTTCACCAACGCGCCGCCGCCGTCGGGGAGTTCGGTGCCGGAGGAGTCGAGGAAGCGGGCGCCCAGGGCAGAGAGCATCCCGGTGCCACCGTCGGTGGAGGCGCTGCCCCCGATACCGAGGTGGATGTTCCCGCGACCGGAGCGGAGCGCGGCCAGGAGGACCTCGCCCACCCCGCGGCTGGAGGACTCGAGGGGCCGCATCAGGCCTCCGGGGAGACGGAGGAGTCCACAGGCGTCCGCCATCTCGACGAACGCGGTGTCCGGGTCGATGGCCGCGAAGGAGGTCTCGACGGACTCGCCCGTGGGACCGGAGGCGGTCACGCACACCTGGCGGGCACCGCCGGCGACCATCACCTCGAGGCTGCCGCCACCCCCGTCCGCAACCGGCCTGACCACGACATCGGTGTCCGGGTGGGCCCGGCGAGCACCTTCGGCAGCGTGATGGCATGCCTCGATAGCGGTGAGAGATCCCTTGAAGGCCCCGCATGCCACTACGATCGTCACCCCTGCATCATTCCCCATCGTGTCCGCGGACACACGACGGCCCGGGGTCGTGACGGTGAAGAAGTCACGACCCCGGGCCGTGGAAGTGCATCCGGGGTACGGGGATGCGGGGCTGTCAGCCCAGCGAACCGGTGGTCAGGCCCGCGTCGACGCCGACCTCTGCTCCGGCCTCGGCGCCGGAGCTCAGCCCGGCGAGTGCGCCGCTGAGCGAGCCGGTGTCGGTGTCGGTGCCCTCGTCCGAGCTGCCCGCGCCGAGCGAGCCGGTGTCGGCGCCCTCGTCAGCGGAGCCCGAGACCGAGCCGGTGTCGGTGTCGGTGCCCTCATCCGAGCTGCCCGCGCCGAGCGCGCCCTCACCGAGCGAGCCGGTGTCCAGCGAGTTCATGCCCAGCGAGCCGGTGCCCGCGTCGGTGCCCTCGGCGGCGGAGCCGCCGTCGACGATGTCGCTGCCGGTGTTGGGCGAGACACCGAGGCTGCCGAACTCGACCGAGCCCGGGTTGGACGCCTCGGCGCCCAGGTTCAGGTTGAAGGCGAGGCTGCCCAGGTCGACGGCGAGGTCGGTGCCGAGGTCGAGGTCGGCGAGGCTGCCGTCGGCACCTGTGAGCTCCGTGAGGCTGCCGGTGTCGCCGGCGAGACCCTCGAGGCTGCCGGACGGGGCATCCTGGGCGGCGGCGAGGCCGGGGAACGCGATGGCGGCACCGAGTCCGAACGCGCCGACGGCGGCGATCTTGGCGGTGGTGCGGGTGGTGGTCTTCCGGTGGGTGTTCGTCATATCTGAACAGCTCCCATCTTCATTGACCACGATGTCTCTCATCGCGGACACCTCGATCGGAGCGAGGTGCGTCGGTGACCCTACAAGCGATCCGTGGTTGTGTCAGGGGGGCCAAAACCTCAGTGTTCCTTGATGTAACACTCCGGTCACCGGGCGCGAGGGGGGCGGATGCGGTCAGCCCCGCGGGTCGGCGGCGAACGAGGTCATGCCTGCCTAGGCTGGGGTTATGGACACCCCTGCGGATGCCGACCCGGTGACGGACGGAGGGCCGGCCGTCGTCGAGACGCACAGTGCTCTCATCGTGCTCTATGGTGACGAGGCTCACAAAGTGCGCAAGCGCATCGACCTCGGGTTCCTCGACAACAGGACGGTCGAGGCCCGCGCCGAGCAGAGCCGGCGGGAGGTCGATCTCAACAGTCGCCTGGCACCGGACGTCTACGACGGCGTACTCGAGGTCCGTGGTCCCGACGGCGAGGTGATCGATCATGTGGTCCGGATGCGTCGACTGCCCTCCGCGAGAAGCCTCGAGTCGCTGGTTCGGTCGCGTGAGTCGGGGACCGGCCGCGTCGGCGATCCCGATATCGCCGTGGGCGTGCGCGAGGTGGCCCGGCAGCTCGATCACCTCCACGCCGCGAGCTCCCACTCGGAGGAGATCGACGCGGTGGGCACCGCGGACGCGGTGGCCGGGCTGTGGGGGGACTCGATCGGACACCTGCGTCGTCTGAGCGTGGGCGAGGACGCACCGGAGATCGTCGACGACATCGAATGGCTGGCGGGGGAGTATCTCCGCGGTCGAGAGCGACTCCTGAGGGCCCGCGTCGAGGCGGGTCGGGTGGTCGACGGCCACGGGGACCTGCTCGCGGCCGACGTCTACCTGTTGGACGACGGGCCCCGGGTGATCGACTGCCTCGAGTTCGACGACCGACTCAGGTTCGGTGACGCGATGCTCGACGCCGGTTTCCTGGCCATGGACCTCGACAGGGTGGGAGCCCGGGACCTCGCCGCGTCCTTCCTCGAGGCGTATCGGGACTTCTCCGGGGATGACGCTCCGTCGTCCCTCGTCCACCACTACATCGGCTACCGCGCCCTGGTCCGTTCCAAGGTCACCGCGATCCGAGCCGAGCAGTCCGAGAGCAGCGGGGCGGACGCGAGACACGCTCTGGAACTGGCGGACCGGGCCGTCGACGCACTCCTGCGCGCCCGCGTCCGGTTGGTCCTCGTGGGCGGGGTGTCCGGATCGGGCAAGTCGACGCTGGCCGCGCCGCTCGCCGAGGCACTGGACGCCGAGCTGTTGCGGTCCGATGCACTCCGCCCCGATGCACTCCGCCCCGACGGACTCCCGGGTGGCGACAGGTATTCGGAGGAGGCGGTGTCCGCCGTCTACTCCCGGATGCTCGACAGGGCAGGGGAGTTGCTCTCGCTCGGGCGCAGCGTGGTCCTGGACGCCACCTGGCTGCATCCGCGCCGCCGCGCCGAGGCGGAGACCGTTGCCGCCGACGCACACGCCGAGCTCGTGGAGGTCTCGTGCACGGCTCCCCACGCGGAACTCGTCCGGCGGATCGAGGAGCGGGACCGCACCGGCACGGACCCGTCCGAGGCCACGGTGGCGGTGCTCGAGAGCCAGCTCGTGGATCTGGCGCCCTGGCCCGACGCGATCGAGGTGGACACCACCGACCTGGATCCCCGCTCCGTCGACGCCGTGCGGGACTGGGCGGCACGCAACCTCGGCCCGTTGCCCTGGGCCTGAGGGGCCCGGACGGACGCGGCGGCGGGAGTCAGTTCCGGGCCGGTGTCCCCGGCGGTCGCGGGATGGAGCCCACGAACTGCATGGACCGGTACGGCCAGCCGGCGCGGCCCGCGGCCGAGTCGTGGGTGTTCCACTGGCTCACCACGAAGTGCCACTCCTCGGGTGTGGAGCCCGGGACCGGGCAACCGCAGTAGAGCTGTGCGACCCGTGCCGGGCCCGTGGCCGGATCGGAACCGTCGGACTCGTCTCCCCAGGCGCATCCGTGCAGGAGCGTGGTGTGGGTGGTCACCGAGGGGTCCAGCAGATCCGCCCCGATGTGCGGGAAGGTGAGGCAGTCGATCCGGTAGTGCTCCGCGTTGAAGTAGGTCAGCGTCCAGAAGTCCTCACACCGCCGCAGGTACATCTCGCCGATACGGCCCGGAAGCACGATGGTCGTGGGGTTGCCCCAGTCCCAGGCGCCGTCGCGGAAACCCCACGTCTGCCACCCGTTGACCTCCGGGTCGGCGAGATGCTCCTCGCGGACCCGCATGAGGATGACCCCCTTGTCCCGCTGGAAGCCAGTCGACAGGACATAGACGAATCCGTCCCCGCCGGCCTCCCAGGTCCACAGTTGGCGGTGCCCGCCCTCGAGTCGGGGGGAGAACGTGACCCCGGTCGGCTCCCAGGTGCGACCGTCGTCGACCGAGCGATGGATCTCGGTGCGGGTGACCGTCCCGAGTCCCTCGTTGACCATGACGTGGAGGTACATCGTGTCGCCGATGGTCAGGACGTCGCTGGGGAGGACCGTGGAACAGTCCCGGCCGTGGACGTAGTCGACGAGTTGCCCCGCGTAGTCCCGGGGGCCCGGGCCGGCCGCGCCCACCCAGGTCAGGCCCCCGTCCGGGGCATCGTCGGAGAACAGACCCACGGGCGACCGCCAGTCGGGGTTGCCCGGTCCCGGCCGCTCGTCGGTGGTGGGTGTGCTCTCGGCGATACCCGGATGGGGCCGGCCCACGTGGGGCGCGCCCACACCCGCTCCGGCGAAGGTGTCCCCGAACACCGCGAGCAGGCGTCCGGAGGGCGTCCGGGTGACGATCCCCAGATCGGTCCCCTCCATGCCGAACGCGGTGGTGATCCCCGGTCCCGAGAGGTCGCGGATCTTGCGGGTGCTGGTCGGCGGGCGCGAATCCGTCATCACACCGACGCTACCGTCACGGACGACGGGCGGAGCGCCGATCGTGGACGCATCACAATTCAGCCAATGCACGGGCGGACGGGTAACCGGGGCGCGTAGGGTCGTCCGCGTGACACACCCCTTCGCCCGGGCGGGGCGTGACATCGTCCCCGGCCACTGGTTCGGCCCCTTGGCCGTCGTGGCCGTGGGGTGCGCGCTCGCCTGGACCATCGTGGGCTTCGGGCACGGAGTGGCGCCGGCGCTGCTCGTATTGGCGGTGACCACGATGGTGGCCCTGTGGAACTCTCCGCTCAGGGTCACCGGTCACGAACCCCTGCACGTGGTGCGGAGCACGGCCTGCGTGAAGCACGCCGTGGTGGTGCTGTGGCGCCCCGGATGCCCGTACTCCTCCGCATTGCGCAGACGTGCCGCCCGAGAGGGACTCGAGGTGCACTGGGTCAATATCTGGCGGGACGAGGACGCCTACGAACTCTGTCGCAGCATCAACATGGGCTCGGAGGAGACCCCCACGGCGATGCTGCTCGACCCGTCCCTCTCCGGACCCGTCGTGATCCCGGCCTCCGTACCGGGCATCCGCGAGGCCACCGCCGCGAGGCTCCCCCGGGCTCGTGCGCGTCGCGCGATCTAGGAGACGGGCCCCGGGTACGCGATGGCCCACCTCGTCGTCGTCGATCCCGTCCCGCCCCCACGCAGCCCGGCCTCACCCGTAGCGCAGTGACCCCCGCACGTCCCCACACTCGGCTCCCAGTGCCATGTCGGCGACCCGGCCCGAGGCGCGGAGTTCTGCCAGTCGGGGCGCGACCCGATCGCGCAGGGTCCACGGATCGATCGTGTTGACGTAGATCCCGGTCGCTCCCTCGAACCCGGCGGGGTTCGAGATCCGCCACTTGAGCACGATCCGCCACGGCATCGCCGCGCCGACCCCCGGCGGCCGGGTGTGCCACTCCTCGTTGGACGGCACCAGGGGGCCCGTGGCGGCATGGCAGGCGTGCAGCAGATCGGAGATCCCGCGGAGCTCGTCCGGGGAGTGCTCCCACGGCTCGCTCGCCGCGGATCGCGAATAGATGACGAGGGCCGGATAGCGGTGCCCCACCCCGACCACCGCCACCGCGTGGTCGTTGGCCGCCAAGACCAACCCCTCGGAGGCCGCGTGGTCGACCCCGAGGGCGTTGTAGAGGTCCGGCTCCCGGGAGAGGGCGGCCAGCTCGCGGCCGGTCTTCGCGGGGATCTCATCGATCGCCACGAGCTGCTTGTGCAGGTGCGCGAACGACGCGCCCGCGGGCCGCAGCCAGTTCTGGAACACGGACACGTACCGGGCGTGCGGGTTGTCGCGGTACAGGTCCCGCATGGCGCGGACGGTGAAGGCGATGAACTGCTCGTGCTCGTCCGGGGCGAGGGAGCCGGAGGAGGCGTGGCGGTCGGTGCTGGTGGCGCCGTCGGTGAGGTGGCGGCGGGCCACCACCACGTCGTGGCAGCCGCCGAAGAAGCTCTCGGAGTGGTCGGCCAGGTCCTCGGTCGACATGGAGTCGACGCCCGCCGGATCTCCCTGAGCGGCGGCGATCCGGGTGCGGACCAGCGCGCGGACGTGGTCGACGCCGGCCCGGGAGCCGAGGTAGGCGGTCTGGTGCGCGGACGCCCGGGCGGAGATCCGGTAGCCGTGGACCGCTTTCCAGTAGTCCAGCGAGACGATCTCGAAGAGATTGCCGAAGAGCCGGAACTCGGGAGTCGTGAGGTCGAGCTCGTGCGCGGCCACCTGATCCACCGTCGTCCAGGTGTCGCCGTCGCGCACCAGTCGTGACTTCTCCGGCGTGGTCTCACGCAGGCGGGACACGCAGAACGCGCAGTGTGCCTCCGGTTCGGCCGGATCCACCGGGGTGACCTCGCCGGGGGAATGGTCGATGGGTCGGTTGCCACGGCCGGGGACCGTCCAGACCTCGGTACCGGTGAAGGGGTTGATCTGCTTGACGGTCCCGTCCGCCATCCGGCGAAGCGGCCGGATGCGGGGCGACGGGACGTCGGTCGTGGTGGTCACCCGGCGAGCCTAGGTGGTCGGGGGGAAACACTTGACGACGACGAGGTGAGTTCTCCGCCGCACCGGTGGAACTGTGACTGAAGTAACACTATCCTGAGATTTCACGATGTGCATATCAAGCAGGGGGATCAGTGCTAGCGATCCCGCGTGGAGACACCGACCAGATTGAGGATCGACAATGACATCGAAACGAGCACTCCATATCCGTGCGGCGGCCGTCGCCGGCGCTGCACTTCTCGCCGCGGCCGGCACTCCGGCGGTCGCCAATGCCCAGGACGGTTCGCTCGAAGCAGGACTCGGGCTGAACCTCGAGTTGCTGCTCGGCTCGGCAGGGTCGGGTGAGGGTGGGTCCCTCGACGACGGTTCGTTGGACGGATCGCTCGACCCCGGGTCCCTCGACCCCGGTTCCCTCGGGGCGGGCTCGCTCGACAACGGTTCGCTGGAGGGCTCGATGGAGCCCGGTTCGCTTGATCCCGGTTCGCTCGCGCCGCTGTCGGCGGGGTCCGACGCCGGGTCCGACGAGGGTTCGCTCGATCCCGGTTCCCTCGACGAGGGCTCGCTGGAGGGTTCGCTCGAGCCCGGGTCGCTGGATCCGCTGTCCGCGGGTTCGGACGACGGTTCGTTGGAGGGTTCGCTCGAGCCCGGTTCCGCCGAGGGTGGTTCGCTCGTGGCGCTGACGGTGCTGTTGGCACTCGGTTCCGCGGGTTCCGAGGCGGGTGACGGGTCCCTCGAGCCCGGATCGCTCGCTCCGCTGTCGGCGGGTTCTGACGCCGGGTCGGACGACGGTTCGTTGGAGGGTTCGCTGGAGCCGGGTTCGCTGGATCCGCTGTCGGCGGGTTCTGACGCCGGGTCCGATATGGGTTCGATCGAGCCCGGATCCCTGGCTCTGGGTTCACTTCCCCTCGCGTCGCTCGCACTTCCTCTCGCGTCGGTCGCACTTCCCCTCGCGTCGGTCGGTGGATCGCTCGCCCCCGGTTCGCTCGCCCCGTTGTCGGTGGGTTCTGAGGCCGGGTCCGTTGACGGTTCGTTGGAGGGTTCGCTCGAGCCGGGTTCGCTCGGTGTGTTGTCGGCGGGTTCTGACGCCGGGTCGGACGACGGCTCGCTGGAGGGTTCACTCGAGCCGGGTTCGCTGGCTCCGTTGTCGGCGGGCTCCGATGCCGGGTCCGATGAGGGCTCGTTGGACGACGGTTCGCTGGAGGGTTCGCTCCCGATGGGATCCCTGGACCCGGGTTCGGCAGAGGGCTCTCTCGCACCACTCGGTTCCCTCACCGCGTCGCTCGCCCCGGCCGGTTCGCTCGGTTCGGCTGGTTCGGCCGTCGGTTCGCTGCCGATCCTGCTCCCGGTGGTCCTCATCGGCGGGTCGATCGCCGCGGCCCCGATGATCCAACAGTCGATCGCCGACCTCGGCCTGGCCCTGCCGCCCCTGCCCTGGATGCCGGCCGCGCCGGTGGCAGCGGTTCCCGAGGCGCCGCAGGCTCCGGGTCCGGTCTCGCCCAACGGACGCGGTGGCGAGCCGGGCGTCCAGGGTGCGGTCGCGGTCGCCGCCAACGCGGCAATCGTCACGACGGGTTCGCTCGGCGACTACGAGGTGGGGTTGCCGGAAGGCCTCGCCCTGCCCCCGTTGCCCTTCATCCGGTGATCTGAAACAACAACTGCCCCGCTCCGAGTGGCCCACTCGGAGCGGGGCAGTTGCCATTTCGGGGCCGAGAGAGCCCAGGTCCTGAGAGAAATCTCACAAGGTGGAATCCGTGTCCCACGTCAGCCGGTGTCGATTGACGAAACCCAATTGTGCGGCTACCCCCTTTTCCCCATATTATTTGCGGGCCAGAGCACCACGGTGATCTGAGTGCGGGTGCTCCAGCCACCACGGAGTCCGCCCGTCGACAAACGAAGGCGAGCAGATGATGACGACTCCCGGCCCCAGAGGCCTGTACCGCCCTGAATATGAACACGACTCCTGCGGTGTCGCGTTCGTCGTGGACATGTACGGACGTCAGTCCCGGGACATCGTCGAGAAGGCGATCGCCGCGCTCGTGAACCTGGAGCACCGGGGCGCCGTCGGTGCCGAGACCAACACCGGTGACGGCACGGGTTTGATGATCCAGGTACCGGATCGGTTCCTCCGCGAGGTGATGCGTGAGGAGCAGGACCTGGAACTGCCCGAGGCCGGTGCGTACGCGACCGGCCTTTGTTTTCTCCCCCAGTCACGGATGCTGGCGATGGACGCCAAGCGGATGGTGGAGAGGATCGCCGCCGAGCAGGGCGTCACAGTCGTCGGGTGGCGTGAGGTCCCGGTCGACGACTCGACAGTCGGCGCGATCTCCCGCGACGCGCAGCCCACCATCCACCAGATCTTCGTCAAGGCCGCGGGTGCCGACGGTGCTCTGCTCACCGAGCTCGCACTCGAGCGCAAGTGCTTCGTGGTCCGCAAGCGGTGCGAGCACGAGCTCGGCTCCAAGGGGCCAGGCAAGGGCGACCTGGGGTCGGAGACCGTGTACTTCCCGTCCCTGAGCCCCCGGACCTTCGTCTACAAGGGCATGCTCACGGAGAAGCAGCTCCCCGAGTTCTATCTCGACCTGCAGGACGATCGCGTCGAGTCCGCCCTGGGCATCGTCCACTCCCGCTTCTCCACCAACACGTTCCCGGCCTGGCCGCTCGCGCATCCGTTCCGCTACGTCGCCCACAACGGTGAGATCAACACCGCCCGGGGCAACGAGAACTGGATGCGGGCCCGGGAGTCGCTCATGTCGAGCGAACACATCGAGGACCTGTCGGCGGCGCTGCCCATCTGCACCCCGGGTGGGTCGGACACCGCGCGGTTCGACGAGGCGCTCGAGCTGCTGACCCTTGCCGGCCGGACCCTGCCCCACGCCGTGATGATGATGGTTCCCGAGGCCTGGGAGCGCCACGAGACGATGGACCCCGCCAAGCGGGCGTTCTACGAGTACCACGCCTCCCTGATGGAGGCCTGGGACGGTCCGGCATCGATCACCTTCACCGACGGCACCGTGATCGGAGCGGTCCTCGACCGCAACGGCCTGCGCCCCTCCCGGATCTGGGTCACCGACGACGGGCTCGTCGTGATGGCCTCCGAGGTCGGCGTGCTGGACATCCCGCAGGACAAGGTCGTCACCAAGACCCGCCTGCGGCCCGGCCGCATGTTCCTGGTCGACACCGCCGCGGGGCGGATCATCGACGACCAGGAGATCAAGGAGCAGCTCGCCGCGGAGCACCCGTACCAGCAGTGGATCGACGAGGGTATCGTCCGCCTCGGGGACCTGCCGCAGGTCAGCCAGGAGATCATGAGCCACGAGCGTGTGGTGCTGCGCCAGCGGGTCTTCGGCTACACCGAGGAGGAACTGCGCATCCTCGTCTCCCCGATGGCCGGGGCCGGAGCCGAGGCGACCGGGTCGATGGGCACCGACACCCCCCTGCCCGTGTTGTCGCAGCGGGCCCGGATGCTGTTCGACTACTTCGCCCAGCGGTTCGCTCAGGTCACCAACCCGCCGCTCGACGCCATCCGCGAGGAACTCGTCACCAGCTACGGGGTGACCCTCGGGCCCGAGGGCGATCTCATCAACCCCGGCCCGGAGTCCTGCCGTCAGATCAAGCTCGACAACCCGATCCTGGGCAACTCAGAACTCGCGACCCTGATGGCGGCGGGTGAGTCCCGCCCGGGGCTGCGCGCGGTGACCGTCCGCGGCCTCTACAACGTGGCCCACGGCGGACGGGGCCTGCGCATCGCCCTGGACCGCATCCGCCGCGAGGTCTCGGACGCGATCGAGGACGGTGCCGCCGTCATCGTGCTCTCGGACCGCGAGTCCGACGAGCGCAACGCGCCCATCCCGTCGCTGCTGCTGACCTCCGCCGTGCACCATCACCTGGTCCGCGAGAAGACCCGCACCCGGGTGAGCCTGGTGGCGGAGTCGGGTGACGCCCGCGAGGTGCACCACATGGCGGTGCTGTTCGGTTACGGCGCCAACGCCATCAACCCCTACATGGCGTTCGAGTCGATCGACGAGCTGGTCAAGACGGGCGACCTCACCGGGATCGACACGCTCGAGGCCTGCGCCAACTACCGCAAGGCGGCCGCCAAGGGTGTTCTCAAGGTGATGTCCAAGATGGGCATCTCCACGCTCGCCTCCTACACGGGCGCCCAGCTGTTCGACATCACGGGACTGTCGCAGGAACTGTGCGACGAGTACTTCACCGGCTCCGTCAGCCCGATCGACGGGATCGGGCTCGACGAGATCGCCGAGGACGTGGCGCTGCGGCACCGCTTCGCCTTCCTGCCCCGTCCCGAGGAGGCCGCGCACCGCGAGCTCGAGATCGGTGGCGAGTACCAGTGGCGGCGCGAGGGCGAGTACCACCTGTTCAACCCGGACACGGTGTTCAAGCTCCAGCACTCCACGCGATCAGGCCGCTACGAGATCTTCAAGGAGTACTCGCGGCTCGTCGACGACCAGTCGGAGCGTCTCGCAACGCTGCGTGGCCTGTTCGAGCTCAAGAGCAACCGCCCGCCGGTGCCGATCGATGAGGTCGAGCCGGTGTCGGAGATCGTCAAGCGGTTCTCCACCGGTGCGATGAGCTACGGCTCCATCTCCGCGGAGGCGCACGAGACCATCGCGATCGCCATGAACCGCCTGCACGCAAGGTCCAACTCGGGCGAGGGCGGCGAGTCGATCGCCAGGTTCACCCCCGACCCCAACGGTGACTGGCGCCGGTCGGCCATCAAGCAGGTCGCCTCCGGCCGGTTCGGCGTGACCAGCAACTACCTGAGCAACTGCACTGACATCCAGATCAAGATGGCCCAGGGTGCCAAGCCGGGCGAGGGCGGCCAGCTGCCGCCGGGCAAGGTGTACCCCTGGGTGGCCGAGGTTCGTGGGTCCACGCCGGGCGTCGGGCTGATCTCGCCCCCGCCGCACCACGACATCTACTCGATCGAGGACCTGGCGCAGCTCATCTACGACCTGAAGAACGCCAACCCCGAGGCGCGGATCCACGTCAAGCTCGTCGCGGAGCAGGGCGTGGGGACCGTCGCGACGGGCGTGTCCAAGACGCACGCCGACGTGGTGCTGATCTCGGGCCACGACGGCGGCACGGGTGCCTCGCCGCTGACCTCGCTCAAGCACGCCGGCGGCCCCTGGGAGCTGGGTCTCGCCGAGACCCAGCAGACACTGCTGGTCAACGGCCTGCGCGACCGGATCGTCGTGCAGGTCGACGGTCAGCTCAAGACGGGCCGCGACGTGGTCGTGGCGGCACTGCTCGGCGGCGAGGAGTTCGGTTTCGCCACCGCCCCCCTCGTCGTGGCCGGCTGCGTCATGATGCGTGTCTGCCACCTCGACACCTGCCCGGTGGGTGTGGCCACCCAGAACCCGGTGCTGCGTGAGCGGTTCAACGGCAAGGCCGAGTACGTGGTGAACTTCATGGAGTTCATCGCGGAGGAGGTCCGCGAGTACCTCGCCGAGCTCGGGTTCCGTTCCCTCGACGAGGCGATCGGACACTCCGAGTGCCTGGACAAGTCGCGTGCCTTCGCACACAACAAGCGGGTGGCCAAGCTGGACCTGGAGCCGGTCTTCGCCCAGGCGGATTCTCCCTTCATGCACCAGGACCGACGCTGCACGAAGCAGCAGGACCACAAGTTGGAGGGCGTGCTGGACCGCACGCTCATCGAGGACTTCCGGTCGGTGCTCGCCGACCCGTCGTCCGGTCCGGGCACCGGTCGGTACCCCATCTGCAACGTCAACCGCTCGGTCGGCACCATGCTCAGCCACGAGATCTCCAAGGCGTACGGAGCTGACGGACTGCCGGACGGGTCCATCGACCTGACCTTCACCGGTTCGGCCGGGAACTCGTTCGGGGCATTCCTCGCCTCCGGCGTGACCCAGCGGGTCTTCGGTGACGCCAACGACTACGTGGGCAAGGGACTGTCGGGCGGCCGGATCGTGGTCCGCCCCGCCCTGGACGCGGCGCCGGACTTCGTGGCGGAGAACAACATCATCGCCGGCAACGTGATCTGCTACGGCGCGACCAGCGGTGAGATCTTCCTGCGGGGGATGGTGGGCGAGCGTTTCTGCGTCCGCAACTCCGGGGTCACCGCTGTGGTCGAGGGCGTGGGCGACCACGCGTGCGAGTACATGACGGGTGGTCAGGTCGTCGTGCTCGGTTCGACGGGGCGCAACGTGGCCGCCGGTATGTCGGGTGGTGTCGCGTACTTCTACGACCCGGACGGCGAACTGCCGGTGAACCTCAACGACGAGCTCGTCGAGATCGAGGAACTGCTGACGGAGGACGTCGAGTTCCTCCACCGGATCGTCGAGAGGCACGCCGCCGAGACCGACTCGGCGCGGGCCCGGGAGATACTGTCCGGTTGGGCTCAGAACGTGAATCACTTCGCCAAGATCATGCCGCGCGACTACAAGCGCGTGCTGCTCGCCATCGAGCAGGCGGAGAAGGACGGACGCAACGTGGACGAGGCGATCATGGAGGCCGCAAATGGCTGACCCGAAGGGCTTTCTCAAGCACACCGAGCGGGAGCTCCCCGAGCGTCGTCCGGTGGATCTGCGGATCATGGACTGGAAGGAGGTCTACGAGTCGACGACCCTCCCGGAGAACGACCTGAAGACCCAGGCCAGTCGCTGCATGAGCTGCGGGGTCCCGTTCTGCCACCAGGGTTGCCCGCTCGGCAACATCATCCCGGAGTGGAACGACCTCGTGCACCGCGGGCAGTGGTCCGCGGCGGTGGACCGGTTGCACGCCACCAACAACTTCCCCGAGTTCACGGGCCGACTCTGCCCGGCCCCCTGCGAGGGTTCCTGCGTCCTGGGCATAAACCAGCCGCCGGTGACGATCAAGCAGATCGAGGTGGAGATCGCCGAGAAGGCGTGGGCGGACGGCGGCATGGAGCCGGTGATCCCCTCGTTCCGCACCGGCCAGTCGGTGGCGATCGTGGGTTCGGGCCCCGCGGGGTTGGCGGCCGCGCAGCAGCTCACGCGCGCCGGACACTCTGTGACGGTCTTCGAGCGCGATGACCGCATCGGTGGGTTGATGCGCTACGGGATCCCCGAGTTCAAGATGGAGAAGGAGATCATCGACCGTCGCCTCGCCCAGATGGAGGCTGAGGGCACGGTGTTCCGCCCCGGCGTCAACGTGGGGAAGGACGTCACCGCCTCGCAGCTGCGTGCCGAGTTCGACGCGGTCGTCCTCTGTGGCGGGGCCACCCTCCGCCGGGACCTTCCCGTTCCGGGTCGTGAGCTCGACGGGATCCACCAGGCGATGGACTACCTGCCCCTGGCCAACAAGGCGGCGGTCGGCGACCCGGTGGTCGACTCCGACGGACTGCCCGAGATCAACGCACGTGACAAGCACGTGATCATCATCGGCGGCGGCGACACCGGCGCCGACTGCCTGGGAACGGCCACCCGCCAGGGTGCGAAGTCGATCAAGAGCTTCGAGATCATGCCCAGGCCGCCGGCCACCCGAGCCGCCTCGACCCCGTGGCCGGTGTACCCGCTGATGTTCCGGACGGCGTCGGCGCACGAGGAGAACGGCGAGCGGGTCTACAGCGTCTCCACCGCCGAGTTCCTCGGCGAGGGGGGCCACGTGACCGCGCTCAAGGGTTCCGAGGTCAAGATGGTCGACGGGCGCTTCGAAGCGGTGCCCGGCACCGACTTCGAGTACCCGGCGGACCTGGTCCTCCTGGCGATGGGGTTCACGGGCGCGCAGAAGACCGGATTGTGCTCCGACCTGGGGGTTGACTTCAGCGACCGCGGCAACGTGGACCGGGACGGCACCTACGCGACCAACGTCGACGGGGTGTTCGTCGCCGGCGACATGGGACGCGGGCAGTCCCTCATCGTGTGGGCGATCGCCGAGGGGCGGGCAGCGGCGGCCTCGGTCGACCGTTTCCTCATGGGGGAGACGGCGCTCCCGGCGCCCGTCCGGCCCACGGACGTCGCACAACGCTGACGCCCGCCCCCCGCCCCGCCCGCTATGTGGGCGGGGCGCCGTCGTGGCGAGCCCGCCATTGCGTGTAGGACTCGACGGCCGTGGGGAGAGTGGCGAAGACGCGGTCCCGCCCGATGCGCTCGAGGACTCCACCGTCCTCGAGCGCG
>JBKBUP010000008.1:30604-30956 GCA_046289795.1 Dietzia sp.
TTCGCACTCCCGGGCGTGGGGGAGCGGGCCCACCCGGCGGCCCCCCCCTTGGCCCTCGCGGACCCCCCGGTCCCCCCCCGCGCCGAGGATCTCGAACTTGGCCCGGGCGACCGCGAACTCGATGCCCCGGTCCGCGAGATGACGCCGGAGGGATTCCACCGCGTCGACAGCCGTGAGATCGAGTTGCGTGTTGGCCTCGGCGTTGAGGAGGAACCAGCGCGGCGGGGTGGCCTGCTCGTTGACCGCGTCGAGGGCGCGCATCCGGAAGTCCTCGGCATTGGCGAAGAACAACGGGGCGTCGTAGCGGTAGACCAGCAGACCCGGCACCTCGGAGCCGGAGTCGTAGTCGGCG
>JBKBUP010000089.1:0-9186 GCA_046289795.1 Dietzia sp.
ACCTTCTACGGACTCGACGACCGCTACCGGGGGATCTCCGGGGGACGGCGGGTGATCCTGGTGAACCCCGACGACCTGGTCGACCTGGGGCTTCGGGATCGTCAGCTGGTCGACGTGGTGAGTGTGTTCACCGGCTCGGACGGCGTGAGCACCGAGCGCCGGGCCGATGAGTTCAGGCTGGTGTCCTACCCGACGGCCCGCGGCTGCTGCGCGGCGTACTTCCCGGAGGCGAACAATCTGGTGCACCGGGAGAACGTGGCGCGGGAGTCCAATACGCCGGGCTTCAAGGCGGTGACCGTCCGGTTCGAGCCGCGCCCGTCGGCCTCGAGGAGCTCGCCGAGCGCCAGCGAGGCAAGCACCGCAGCGGGACGCGCATAGGCACCGAGCGCGAGCGAGCGTAGCGGCGAGAAACCGGCGCACTGGCCGAGGCCGTCCGCGCGTGCAGGGTCCCCGCGCGACTGCTCCTACCTGGGACGGGATCCTGCAGGAAGCCCTGCGGAATCGCCGACCTCCGGGGCGTCGTCCCCGGCGACAGCACCTGCAGAACCGGCATCGACCGCCCGGTCTCCCGGTCCCGCGCCCGGGGCCACCGGCCTCAGCAGCATCAGCGGCGTCAGCGGCGGGCGGCGTCGGTCAGGGTGCAGGCCGGAGAGTGCCACGGGGGTCGTAGGCAGATCGAACCGCAGCCAACCACGCTCGTTCATCAGCGGGCCAGAGTTGATCACGTTGCGCGGCGTCCAATCCTCCGGAGAAGTTCAGTAGAGCGCCGTCCGACCATGGCGCGACCGCGGCCACCACCGCTTGGGTATGAGCGACGGCGAGGTGGCCCCACGGCCCGGCGCACACGCCGGCGGTGAAGACGTTGAAGGCTCTACCGCGACCGACGACCGAGTCAGCCGGCCCCTGCGGATTGTCGAGCCTGCCGCCCAACAACCGGAGTTCGACGATCGCCAGGGGGCTTTCGATATCCGCGCCCGCGACAGAGAGCACAGCGTCGACGGCACTGTCCGGGAGCGCATGCATGGCGCTGGAGCCTTCCAGAACCGGCATCGGCCCGACTGGATCCATGTGCACGTCGTCGAGTGCGGACATCGGCATCCTGCCGACGGTGGTCATCAGGGCCTGCCCAGCGGCGCGCATGGGAGCCAGCAGGGCAGCGCCGGTCGAGTCGTCACCGAGAAAGGTGAAGCGCAGATGCACGACCGTCTTGCCCTGGAGCACCGGAGGCAGGAGAGGATCCGGAGGGAGGCGAAGCAGCGCGATCGACGTGCCGGCGTCATCGGGCAGAGTCGGAGCCCACTGCCTCCATGTGTGGAGAACGGCGTCGGCGACTTCTGCGTCGAAGAACACCCCACCGCCGTAGACACTGCTGATCTCGAACAGGTCGAACTCGATCGAGGTCACTATGCCCAAACCGTCCCGGCCGCCGCGTAGTGCCCGGAACAGATCCGGGTCGTTGTCTCGGTCGACGTGCCTGAGAATTCCGTCGGCGGTGACCACGTCGAGCGATCGGACGTGGTCGGTCGCGTAACCGAGCGCACGGCCGAGCGGGCTGAGTCCACCACCGAGGGTGTATCCGACGACTCCGACGGTAGACGCCGAACCGACGGCCCCGGTCAGTCCGTGCGGTGCGGTCGCGGCCACCACATCCTGCCACCGGGCTCCGGCCGCGACGCGTGCGCATCGGCGGACCGGGTCGACCTCGACCCCGTTCATCCGGTGTGTGGTGACGGTCAGGTATCCGTCGCCTTCTGCGATGGGCCCGTGTCCGGTCGCGCGGACACCGACGCGCAGACCAACGTCTTGTGCGTACCGCACCGCCGTTGCCACGTCGGTCGCCGAATTCGCTCCGACGACCGCGACCGGTGACGGTACTGCCGCGAGGTTGAACCCGGCGATCTCGTCGACGAATCCCGCGTCGGCAGGGGTGTGGACTGAACCGGCGACGGCCCGTACGAGTTCGGAGATCCCGGGAGGTTCCGGTGTGTGTGGTGAGGGTGTGGGGGTGGTCGACATGATGGCTCCGTAGTGCGTCATGACGGGGTGCGGGTACGAACAATTCTACGACTCTGGATTGGTCATGGAAGCCGACCACTTCGGTAATCTGACTGCTTTCCACGTGCACGTTCCAGCCGTGATCGAGGGTGTAGTCGGATCCGTTGACGCCGAGTCCACCGACCCCGCGGAACTGAACGGGGGCCACCAGACAGGCCTGGCGAACTCCGGCCGCAGGCGTTGCGCTCCGTGCCATCCGCGGCGCCCGTGCACGCACGGGAGCTGATGCCGCGGGCGGTGTGGAGCCGGGCCCCCGCGCGACTGCTCCTACCTGGGACGGGATCCTGCAGGAAGCCCTGCGGAATCGCCGAACCCCGGGGCGTCGTCCCCGGCGACAGCACCTGCAGAACCGGTATCGTCCGCCCGGCCTCCCGGTCCCGCGCCCGGACCACCGGCGTCGGCGGCGTCAGCAGCGGGCGGGTCACCCTGCGCGACGTAGCCGCGCCCGGGGGCCACGAAGAGCAGCACGATCGTGGCCCCCACAGCGACCAGCCCCAGCGCGAACAGGGCGTCCGAGATGCCGGCGGCAAAGATCTCGGCGGCGGCGTCGACGACTCCCTGGGCGGCGGGCCCGGCCACGGCGCCGAATTCCACGGCACCGGCGAACGAGCTCTCCACGGCCTGCCGCCCGGCCTCGGGCACGGCGGGCAGGACCTCGACGATCTGCGACGAGTAGTAGCCGGCCAGGATGCTGCCCGACAGTGCGATCCCGATCGCGGCGCCGATCTCCCGCATCGCGTCGTTCACGGCGGCGGCCACGCCCTGCTCGTCGGCGGGGACGTCGGAGACGATCGCCGAGGTCGCCGGGGCGGTCGAGAGTCCCAGACCCACGCTGGCCACGAGCATCGGCCACAGGATGGCCCAGTACGTGGAGTCGGCGCCGAGGCGCGAGAGCAGGAGCATGCCGACCGCTATCGCCCCCACCCCCACCACGGAGACCACGCGGAGCCCGACGGCGGCGGTGATGCGGGGGGAGATCAGCGAGAACACGAGCACAGGCAGCACCATCGGCGCCAGCGCGGTGGAGGCGGAGATGGCGTCGTAGCCCTTGACCAGCTGCAGGTATTGCACGATCAGCAGGAAGAACCCGAAGATCGTCAGGAACTGCATCCCCACGGAGATGGAGCCGGTGGTGAAGCCCCGGCGGCGGAAGTAGCGGACGTCGAGCAACGGGTCCGCGGCGCGGAGTTCCACCACCACGAAGGCCGGCAGGCTCACCAGTGCCACGACCAGTGCGACGACGACGAGGGGTTCCCCGAAACTCGTGTGCGCCCCCTCGATCAGCCCGAAGACCAGGCCTCCCACCGCGAGCGCCGAGAACACGGCCCCCAGCACGTCCGGCCGACCGTGCCGGGAGGCCACCGATTCACCGATCGTGAATGCGGCCAGGAGCACCAGCAGACCGAGCACCGAGTAGACCGCGAAGATGGACTTCCAGGACCACACCTGCAGCATGACCCCCGAACCGAGCAGGCCGACGATGCCGCCGATGCCCGCGAACCCGGCCCACATCCCGACGGCGGTCCCCCTGCGTTCCGGCGGGAAGCTGGCGGTGAGCAGGGACAGGGTGGAGGGCATGACGAACGCCGCGCCGACGCCGGCCACGGCGCGGAGGCCGATCACCCACAGCGGCGAGTCCAGCCAGATCGGCAGGGCGGAGGCCACGGTGAACAGTGCCAGCCCCACGATCAGGGTGGCGCGTCGGCCGAAGCGGTCGCCCAGGGCGCCGGCGGTGAGCACGAGGGCGGCCAGCGCGAGGGTGTAGGAATCGATGATCCAGGTCAACTCGGCCTGGGTGGCACCGGTGGCCACGGCGATGTCCGGCAGCGAGGTGTAGAGGGCGGACATCGTGGCCACGACCAGCGACACCGCGACGATGTTGACGAACAGGAGCCAGCGGCGCCGTCCGGCGGTCAGTTCCAGCACGTGGGCTCCCTGGGTTCATTTGTGGCGCTGTTCATTGATAGCGCTGTTCGGTGGTGACGCACTTCGGCGAATCGCGGCCCCTGCAGGAAACGATACCGTCGGTATCGCTTGGGTCGACCCACCGTATCCCACCGGCGGCCGTCACAATGGACCCATGCAGTCACCGACCGATCCGCGCCGGGCACGCTCGCGGGGCAAGCTCCTGGACGCCGCGGTGGACCTGCTCCTCTCCGGTGGCGCCGCCGCGGTGACGGTGGACGCGGTCACCCGCCTGTCCGGTGTCGCGCGGACCACGCTGTACCGAAACTTCCCCTCCACCGACTCCCTGATCGCCGCGGCGTTCCGCCGCCTGCTGCCGACGCCGGAGCCGCCACCGAGCGACGCCCCGGTGCGCGAGCAACTCCTCCAGCTGTGCACGTCGATGACGCGCCTGATCCAGGACGCGCCCCTCCAGCAGTCGATGTTGGGGTGGCTGGCGATGGGCCGGGGCGCCGGGAACGACGACGAGGTGGGTGCGCTGCGCCGCGGCGTGGTGGACTCCTACGCCGAGCCCCTGCACGCGGTCCTGTCCGCCGCCGAGTCCGACGGCACCCTGATCCCCGGGGATCGTGACCTGGCCGTGGCCCAGCTCGCCGGGCCGGTGGTGCTGGCGCGGATGATCGGTCTGCGCCCGCTTACGGCCGCGGACATCGAGGTACTGGTCGACGATTTCCTGCGCAGTCGCCTGGCGGGAGATCCGGCCGGGAGCGGCGCGGGGCCCGACTCGTGACCGATGCCGTCGGCGCGATCGTCCTGACCGGTGGCCGCGGGAGCCGACTCGGGGGCGCCGACAAGGCGCGGATCGCGGTCGCCGGCCGGCCGATGCTCGACTCCGTGGTCGGCGCCGCCGCGGCAGTCGCGGACCCGGTCGTCACGGTCGGACCCGGTGGCGACACCCGTGAGGATCCGCCCTTCTCCGGGCCCGTCGCCGGGATCGCCGCGGGACTGGCGGCGCTCCCGGGGTCGACCGACCTCGTCGTCGTCGTCGCCTGTGACCTGCCCGACCTCGACGCCGACACCCTCCGCACCCTCGTCTCCGCGCTGCGCGGCGCCGCCGCCTCCGGCCTCGACCGCCCGCCCTCCGCCGCCCTCGCCGTGGACGCCGCGGGCCGCGACCAGTACCTGCTCGCCGTGTGGGACCGCCGCGCCCTCGCCGCGCGACTGGACGCCCTGCAGCGGTCCGGCGGCGTGGGCGGGCGACCTGTTCGAGCCCTCTACGACGACGAGGTGCTCACCCGCGTGCCCGTGGGCGCACCAGCGCGGGACATCGACACCTGGGCGGAGGTGGTCGCCTCCGGACCCGTCGCACTCGCCCATGTGGGGGCGGTCCTGAGCGCGGGGCTCGCGCCGCTGCCGCCGACCGTGCGCGCTCCCCTCGACGCGGTCGGGGCCGTCCTCGCCGCTCCGCTCGTCGCGGCCGATCCGATGCCGCGGGAGCCGGTGTCGGCGATGGACGGGTACGCCCTGGCCGGGCCGGGACCGTGGCGGCTGACGGGGACCGCGCTGCGGGCCGGGGACGGCTCGCCCGGCGGCCTCGCCACCGGCACCGCCGCAGCCATCGCGACCGGCGCGCTCGTCCCGGTCGGCAGCGACCGGGTGCTGCGCCACGAGCTCGTCGAGGTGGCGCGGGACGGCTCCGGTCCCGCGGTCGTGACCGCCCTGTCCGAGGCCGCCGGAGTCGACGACCTGCGACCCGTCGGCGAGGACTGGCCCGCCGGCCACGAGCTCGCGTCGGCCGGGGTCGCGCTGGACCCGGCGCTCGCCTCCGCGGCTCTGTCGGCGGGCCTGACCTCGGTGACGGTCCGCGGGCCGGTGCGCGCGGTCGTGGTGACGACGGGTGATGAGGTGCTGCCCGCCGACAGTCCGTCGCCGCTGCCGCCGGGCCGGATCCGCGACACCGTGGGCCCGCTGCTCGGCGGGGTCCTCGCGCGGGCGGGGTTCGCGACGGGCGACGGGTCGATCGGCGGGGCCGGGTCGATCGGCGGGGCCGGGTCGATCGCCGGGGCCGGTGTCAACGGGATTCCGGGGGCGTCCCACTGTCCGGACACCTCCGATGCCCTGGACACGCTGATCAGCGGCTCCCCAGGCGCCAGCGGAGGCGGGGTCGATGCCGGGGCCGTTGTCTGGGGCGGGGAGCCGACTGCGGACGTCCTCGTCCTGGTCGGGGCGACCGGCCGCGGGGTGGCCGACCACCTCCGGCCGGCCCTGCAGCGCGCGGGCGCGACGATCGTGCTGGACGGCGTCCGGGTCCGCCCCGGGGGTTCGCAGCTCGTGGCGGTGCTACCCGACGGTCGCGTGCTGCTGGGGCTGCCGGGCAATCCGCTGGCGGCGGTGTGTGCGGCCGCCACCACCGGCCGCGCGCTGGTCGACGCGCTCACCGGCCGGGAGCGACCAGCGGTCCTGACCCGGGTGACCGGACTCGACCGGGTCGCCGCCTCTGGCCGTGCGCGGGTGCTGCCGGCCCGCCCCGACGGCGCCGGCGGATGGACGCTCACCGGCCGGGTCCGCACCGCCCACCTGGCCGATCTCGCCGGCGCCCCCGTGTTGGCCGTGGTCCCGGAGGGAGCCGAGGCCGACGACCCGGTGGAGCTCATCGACTGGAGGTGAGCGTCCCGCGGTCCGCCACTCTGTCCGGTTGTCAGCGCCGGCGGTTACGCACCTTGTCCGCGAACTCGCGGGCCTTGCGCTGGTTCTCCGGCTTCGACGCCTCACGCTTGACCACCTCGGCGGCCTTGAGCGCGACACCGGTCCTCAGTGCGCCACGTAGAAAACTCATCATTCACCTCTATGTCTCGGGTCTATGTCTCGGGGGAGCGCCAGTGTAGGCACGGCTCCCTCCGTCCGCGACCGCGACCGGGCCGCGACCGGCCGCGTGTCACCCCGCCCTGCGCAGCAGGTACACGTCCATCACCCAGCCGTGCTCGGCGCGCAGCCGCTCGCGGTGGGCGCGCAGGTCCGGCAGGACGTCGCCGACCCTGCCCGAGACCAGGCATTCCCCCTGGTCGCCGAGGTTGCCGCCCCACCAGACGTGCCAGTCGGTCAGGTGGTCCAGCGGCAACTCCGCGTTGAGCATCACCACCACGTTGTCCGCGCCCCCGGCGACGACCTCCGCCAGTCGGCGGCCGGTGGTCACGGTGACCGTCCCGCCGATCTCGTGCAGGACCAGGCGGTGGCGCGCGGCCAGGACCTGCAGCGCGGAGATGCCGGGGACCACCTCGACGTCGAAGTCGAGCCGGCCACGGGCCAGGATGCGGTCGACGATCCGCAGGGTCGAGTCGTAGAAGGCGGGATCACCCCACACCGGCACGGCCACATCGCCGGGGCGGTCCGCCAGGGCCCGCTCCCAGGCCAGGGACCGGGCCTCGTGCCAGTCGAGCACAACGCCGCGGTACCCGACGTGAGATGAGGTCGACGACGACGAGCGGTCCCGTTCCGGATCGGTCACACCCACCAGGTCGACACCCGGCGCGTGCCTGGCCAGCAGCCGCCTGCGCAGTCCCACCAGCGGATCGTCGAGTCCCTTCACGGCGGCGACCGCGTAGTCCGAGGACCGCAGGGCCGAGATCGCCTCCACCGTGATCTGGTCGACCCCCCCGGAACCGATGCCGACCACCCGGACGCGGCGGCGCGGCCGGTCATTTCGGAGGTCATCCACCGGCTCAGCCACCGTGGGAGTCCTCGAGGTCGCCCTCGACGTCCAGGTACACCTGCCGCATCCGGTCCATGATCTCCGGATCCGGTTCGGCCCACAGCCCACGGTCGGCGGCCTCGGAGAGCCGCTCGACCATCCCGCGCAGGGCCCACGGGTTGGAGCGGCGCAGGAACTCCTGGTTGGTCTGGTCGAGGACGTACTCCCTGGCCAGCGTGTCGTACATCCAGTCGTGCACGACCCCGGCGGTGGCATCGAACCCGAAGAGGTAATCCACCGTGGCCGCCAGCTCGAAGGCCCCCTTGTAGCCGTGCCGCTGCATGGCCGCGATCCACCGGGGGTTGACCACGCGGGCCCGGAACACCCGGACCGTCTCCTCCGCCAGCGACCGGGTGCGGATCGCGTCCGGCGTGGTGGAGTCCCCGACGTAGGCGCGGGGCTCGGCCCCGGTGAGCGCGCGCACGGTCGCGATCATCCCGCCGTGGTACTGGAAGTAGTCATCGGAGTCGGCGATGTCGTGCTCGCGGGTGTCGATGTTCTTGGCGGCCACCGCGATGCGGCGGTAGTTGGTGCGCATGTCGTCCGCGGCCGGGACGCCGTCCAGGTCGCGGCCGTACGCGAAACCGCCCCAGCGGGTGTAGACCTCGGCCAGGTCGCGGTCGTCCCGCCAGTTGCCGGCCTCGATGGTCTGCAGGATCCCCGCACCGTACGATCCGGGCGCGGAGCCGAAGATGCGGGTGGTCGCGCGGCGGTGGTCGTGGTGCTCGGCCAGGTCCGCGCGGGTATGGGCGGCGACGTGATTCTGATCGTCCGGCTCGTCCAACCCCGCCACCAGCTGGACGGCGTCGTCGAGCATGGTGATGACGTGCGGGAATGCGTCCCGGAAGAAGCCCGAGATCCGGACCGTCACGTCGATGCGCGGGCGTCCGAGTTCGGCGGCCGGGATCACCTCCATACCGTTCACCCGGCGGGACGCCTCGTCCCACTCCGGCCGTACGCCGAGCAGTGCCAGGACCTCGGCCACGTCGTCGCCCGAGGTCCGCATCGCGGACGTGCCCCAGATCGACAGCCCCACCGAGCTCGGGTACTCGCCGGTCTCCGCCACATGGCGGTCCAGCAGGGAGTCTGCCATCGCCTGGCCCGTCTCCCAGGCCAGGCGGGACGGGATGGCGCGTGGATCAACCGTGTAGAAGTTGCGGCCCGTCGGCAGGACGTTGACCAGGCCCCGCAGCGGGGACCCGGACGGCCCGGCGGGCACGAACCCGCCGTCGAGCGCGTGCATGACGGCGTCGAGTTCGTCGACGGTCGCGGCCAGGCGCGGCACCACCTCGCGGGCGGCGAACTCCAGGACGCGGCCGACCTCGTCGTCGTCGCCTCCCTCCGCCCGATCCGACACCGCCCGATCAACCACCGCCCGATCCGGCACGTCCTGATCCGACACCGCCCGATCCACCACGGCGGCCAGGACCTCCGGCACCGCCGCGACGTCCCAACCGCGGGCGTCCATGTCCTGGACC
>JBKBUP010000089.1:9196-10372 GCA_046289795.1 Dietzia sp.
AGCCCGAGGGCGCGGCGCAGGCCGGGGACAGCCCCGAACTCGCCGCCCCACACCTGCGAGGCCCGCAGGATGGCGAGCACCAGGTTCACCCGCGCCTCGCCGGCCGGGGCCTGCCCGAGCACGTGCAGTCCGTCCCGGATCTGGACGTCCTTGATCTCGCACAGCCAGCCGTCGACGTGCAGCAGGAAGTCGTCGAACTCCTCGTCCCCGGGCTGCTGCTCCAGGCCGAGGTCCTCGTGCATGTGCGCGGACCGCATCAGGGTCCAGATCTGCGCGCGGATGGCCGGCAGCTTGGCCGGGTCCATCGACGCGATGTTCCCGTACTCGTCCAACAACTGCTCGAGGCGGGCGATGTCGCCGTAGGATTCCGCCCGGGCCATCGGCGGCACCAGGTGGTCGACGATCGTCGCGTGGGCGCGGCGCTTGGCCTGGGCGCCCTCGCCGGGGTCGTTGACGAGGAACGGGTAGATCAGCGGCAGGTCGGCGATCGCCGCGTCGGTCGCACACGCCGCCGACAGCGCGGCGTTCTTGCCCGGGAGCCACTCCAGGGACCCGTGCTTGCCCAGGTGGACCAGGGCGTGCGCGCCGAATCCGTGCGCCAGCCACCGGTAGGCGGCCAGGTAGTGGTGGGAGGGAGCGAGCTCGGGATCGTGGTAGATGGCGACGGGTTTCTCACCGAACCCGCGGGGCGGCTGGATCAATAGGACGACATTGCCGGCCTGGATGGTGGCCAGGACGATCTCGCCGGCGTCGTTGACGAAGAGCTGACCGGGCGCCTGCCCCCATGCCTCGACGATCTCCCCGCGCAGCGACTCGGGCAGGTCCGCGGTCCACCGCAGGTAGTCGGAGGTGCTGATCCTGACGTGGCTGTCGGTGAGCTGGGCGTTCGTGAGCCACTCCTCGTCCTGCCCGCCGGCGGCGATCAGCGCATGGATCAGCGCGTCCCCGGCGGCGGTGTCGTCGGCGAAGGTGCCGTCCTCGCCGCTGTCGGAGAGGTCCAGACCGGATCGCTCCAAGAACCGGGCGATGGGTCCGTCTGGCGGCCCGAGGTCGTACCCGTCGTCGCGCATCCGGCGCAGGAGCCGGATCGTCGACACCGGGGTGTCCAGCCCGACCGCGTTGCCGATCCGGGAGTGCTTGGTCGGGTAGGCCGAGAGCACCAGGGCGATCCGGCGG
>JBKBUP010000090.1:0-10339 GCA_046289795.1 Dietzia sp.
CTGCAGTACCTGGCCTGGCCCGGCTACTTCCAGCCGATCGTCAAGCACGAGCACAAGACCCGCATCCGCGACGCCTTCGCCGAACTGATCGGGGGCCCGTCGGGGATCGACGAGCTGGATATCGACCAGGATCTGCACCGCATCTCCGAGACCCTCTCCGCCCAGCTCGGCCAGCCGGTCGACTGGTACCGGGGCGCGGTGGCCAACCAGTGGCAGCGACACCGGGACGACCACTCCCGCCGGGCCTGGCTGGTCCGGCCCGGCCGCGGCGGTGTCGGGCAGGCCGGGCAGTGGGTCGCGCAGAACCGCATCGCGCTGCCCGCCTCGCACCTGCCCCGGATCCCCGCACACGCCAGCCGGCTCGAGGTGTCCCAGGCCGTCGAGCAGGGCTACCCGCACCTGGACTACCAGGCCCGGTTCCAGCTCACCGCCGAGCTCCACACCTTCCTGTCCCGGATGAGCCCGCAGGACGTGGTGGCCACGGTCGCCGACGCCAAACTGCACCTGGGCACCCTCACCGACGACCTCGGCTACGTGGAGGACGGCGGCCAGCAGCTCGAGCGGTCGGTGCGGTGGCACTCGGTCACCCTCGACCTGGACACCCTCCCCAGCCCGCTCTCGGAGCTGATCGGTGAGCCCGGCACCGTCGTCGACCTCACCGACGGCCTGGACGCCCTGCTCGCCACCATGCACCCCGGCCGCCACTCCGCCGAGTCGCAGGTCGCCGAGGCGCCGGGCGCCGGGACCGTGCCCACCCTCCCCGCCATCACGGAGGAGCTCGCCGACAGCCTGCACATGCCCCGCAAGGAGCTGCAGGAGATCGTCGACACCCTGCAGGAGCGCCAGCAGATCGTGTTCTACGGCCCGCCCGGCACCGGCAAGACCTACCTCGCGCAGGAGCTCGCCCGCTTCCTCGCGGGCGCCGACGACCCGAGCCGGGTCCAGCTGGTCCAGTTCCACCCCAGCTACGCCTACGAGGACTTCTTCGAGGGCTACCGGCCCACACTCACCGAGTCCGGCCAGCCCGGCTTCGCCCTGCAGGCCGGTCCGCTGCGCCGACAGGCCGCGCGCGCCACGTCCGATTCCGGTCGCGAGCACCCGAGCTTCCTGATCATCGACGAGATGAACCGCGCCGACCTGGCCCGCGTGTTCGGCGAGATGTACTTCCTGCTCGAGTACCGCGACCGCACGGTGCTGCCCCAGTACAGCCCCGACACCTCGTTCCGGCTGCCGCGCAACCTGTTCATCATCGGCACCATGAACACCGCCGACCGGTCCATCGCCATGGTCGACGCGGCCATCCGGCGCCGGTTCGCGTTCATGGAACTCCACCCGGACACCCCGCCGGTCGCGGGCGTGCTGCGTCGCCACCTCGAGGCGCGCGGCGTGACCACCGAGCCCGCGGACCTGCTGGAGGCGCTCAACTCCGAGATCGACGACTCGGACCGCGACCTGCGGATCGGGCCGTCGTACTTCATGAAGGACCGGGCCACCGAACCCGGCGGGCTCGAGGCGATCTGGCGCTACGACCTCCTCCCGCTGCTCGAGGAGCACTACTACGGGCGCCTGTCCCGCGCCGAGGTCCACGAACGCTTCGGGCTCGCGACACTGCGCAGGAAGATCGGCCGGGCGTGATCTCCGCCTCGGCGGGCTCCGCGGCGTCGGAGACCATCGAGTTCGACGAGTTCGACCGCCGCGGCCGGCTCGTCAACCTGAGCTGGGAGGGCGCGCAGCACCTGTCCCAGACCCGTCTCGTGGAGGTCCTGCCCGCCGGCCGCGACACCTGGCGACTGATCCCGTGCGGCAGCGTGGGCTCGGTCCGCGTCGAGGGTCTGTCCGTGCGGGTCCTGCCGGCGGCCAACCTCGGCCTGACGCAGCTGTTCTTCCTGCTCGACCACGCGGCCGACAACGCGTTCCTCCCGTCGGCCGTCCAGGCGAGGGACGACGACGAGCTGTGGGTCTCCGTGGCCGAGTCCATGGCCGCGTTGGCGCACCAGGCCCTGTCGTCCGGGCTGCTGCGCGGGTACCGCAGGGTCGACGAGGCGCTGACCACCGTGCGCGGCCGGATCCGTCTGGGGGACCAGATCCGTCGCCACCCGGGCATGACCATCCCCCTGGAGGTCACCTACTCGGAGTTCACCCCGGACATCGCCGAGAACCGCATCCTGCGCACCGCCGCGCACCGCCTGCAGTTCCTGCCCGACCTGCCGGACGCCACCCGGCGGCGACTGGCGATGGTGGACGCCCGGCTGGCGGACGCGTCGCTCATCGGCCAGGGCGCCCCGGTCCCCGCCTGGACGCCCACCCGGCTCAACGCCCGGTTCCAGAACGCGCTCACCCTGGCCGACCGGATCGTGCGCCGCATCTCGGTGGAGGTCGAGGACGGCCACGCGGCGTCGGCGGCGTTCGTCACCGAGATGCCGGCCCTGTTCGAGCGCTTCGTGGAGGCCGAGCTGACCGCCGCCCTCGACGGCCGCGGTGGCCGGTTGCTGCAGAACCCCGTCGTCAACCTGGACTCCGGAGCTGAGGAGGGCGCCAACGGTGAGAGTGGCCGACACAGCGCTCCCGCCACCGACGGTGACCACATCTCCGTTCGGACGGGGTTGGTGTACGAGGTCGACGGCGAGCCGGTCACCACCTTCGTCCCCACCTATCCCACGGACCGCCGCGCCCGGGCCGCCGAGCACTACCGCCTCCTCGCGGCCTGCACCGCGCTAGGGGTCGACCGCGCGTACCTGGTGTATCCGGCCCAACGCCGCAACGACGCACCACAACCCCGGCGGATCGTGCACACCGACATCTCGATAGTCGAGTACCCGGTCGACCTCTCGATGGGGCCCGCCGAGGCCCGCAGGACTATCGTCGAGCTATCGGAACAGGCCCGCGAGCTCGCGGCCCCGTCCCCCGCCCGACACCGCACCGCCGCCCGCCACCACGACACCGCCCGCCACGACGACACCGCCACCCACACGACCGCCCGCCCCCGCACCGAAGGGAGACGTCACGCCAGATGAGTCAGTCAGATGATCCGGCGCGGAAGATCGTCGTCAACCTCGCCCTGGTCGCGGTGGGCACCGTCGGCGCCTACCGGGGCGCGTACGAGTTGCTCGCGCAGCAGGCCAGGATCGCCCGTCGGGTGATCCCCAAGCCCACCTCCTGGCCCTTCGACGGTGACGGCCTCTACCGGCCCGGCGCCGAGACCGCCGAGCCGTGGCGGCCGGGGATGACGTGCGACGCCCACATGATGATCTTCGGGGACTCCCTGGCAGCCGGCCTCGGTGCGGCCGACGCCGGGCAGGTGCCCGGGGTCCTGCTGGCCCGTGGGCTCGCCGAGGAGTCCGGGTGGGACGTTCGGCTGAGTACCAAGGCGATCGTCGGCGCCACCTCCAAGGGACTGGCCGGGCAGATCGACGCCGTTCACGTGACCGGCGGGAAGCCGGACATCTCCGTCATCCTCATCGGCGGCAACGACATCACCGCACGCAATTCCATCGGCCCCTCCGCCAAGCGCGTGGGCGAGGCGGTGAGCGCCCTCCGCGAGGCCGGGTCGTGCGTGGTGGTGGGCACCTGCCCCGACCTCGGCACCGTCAAGCCCGTCCCCCAACCACTCCGGACGGTCATGGCCACGCTCAGCCGGAGACTGGCGGCCGCGCAGACCGTGCAGGTGCACAAGGCCGGCGGTACACCCGTGTTCCTCGCGGAGGCCCTGGCACCGGAGTTCCACGCCCGCCCCGACAGCCTGTTCTCCCCCGACCGCTTCCACCCCAATTCGGACGGCTACGAGCTCATGGCGGGGTTGCTCCTGCCGGCGGTGTGCGTGTCGCTCGGCGTGTGGGACGAGGTCCCCGAGGAGCTGCTGCCGCACAACGCCGAAGAGGCCGCCGCCTCCCTGGAGGCCGCGGAACTCGCCGCCGACAGTGCGAAGACCTCCGAGGTGACCGAGGACGGCTCCATCGGAGCGAACCGCGAGTCCGTTGTCGCCCGACTGACCAAACGCCTCACCGACTTCGTCCGGACCCATGAGGACGCGGAGGACGCCGACGAGAACACGTACCTGCATAATGAGGACGTGGACGGCGACCCCGAGAGCACGGGCGATGCCCGCGAGGCTGCGGACACCCTCCGCCGCCGGAGCCGGATCCTGCGCTTGACCCGCTCCACACGGGATCCGTCGGACTCGGATCCCCCGTCGGATTCGGATCCCCCGATGGACCACACATAGCACTCACCTGCAACGAAGGAGCTTTCCATGCCGGAAGCCGTAATCGTCTCGTACGCCCGTTCCCCGATCGGGCGCGCCAACAAGGGTTCCCTCGTGGGCATCCGATCGGATGACCTCGCCGCACAGATGGTCACGGCCGCGCTGGCCAAGGTCCCGTCGCTCGACCCCACCCAGATCGACGACCTCATGCTGGGCTGTGGCCTTCCGGGCGGCGAGCAGGGCTTCAACATGGGCCGTGTCGTCTCCGTGCTCGCCGGCCTGGACACCGTCCCCGGCACGACCGTCAACCGCTACTGCTCGTCCTCGCTGCAGACCACCCGCATGGCGCTGCACGCGATCAAGGCCGGCGAGGGCGACGTGTTCATCTCGGCCGGTGTCGAGACCGTGACCAACTTCGCCAAGGGCACCTCCGACCACTGGCCGGACACCCACAACCCGATCTTCGCCGACGCCGAGGCCCTCACCGGCACGCGCGCCGAGGGCGGCGCCCCCACCTGGACCGACCCGCGTGAGAACAACCAGCTGCCGGACGTCTACATCCCCATGGGACAGACGGCCGAGAACGTCGCGCAGCTCACCGGCATCACCCGCGAGGAGCAGGACCACTGGGGCGTGCGCTCGCAGACCCGCGCGGTCGCCGCCGTCGAGAACGGCCACTTCGCCAACGAGATCACCCCGGTCACCATGCCCGACGGCACCGTCGTCTCCACCGACGACGGCCCGCGGCCCGGCACCACCTACGAGAAGATCTCGCAGCTCAAGCCGGTCTTCCGTCCCGACGGCACCATCGCCGCCGGCAACTGCTGCCCGCTCAACGACGGCGCCGCCGCGCTCGTGATCATGTCCGACGTCAAGGCCAAGGAGCTCGGCCTCACGCCGCTCGCGCGCGTCGTCTCCACCGGCGTCTCGGGCCTGTCCCCCGAGATCATGGGCCTCGGCCCGGTCCAGGCCGTCAAGAACGCCCTCAAGATCGCCGGCAAGTCCGTGTCCGACATCGACCTGTTCGAGATCAACGAGGCGTTCGCCGTCCAGGTGATCGGCTCGGCCCGCGAGCTGGGCATCGAGGAGGACAAGCTCAACATCAACGGTGGCGCCATCGCGCTGGGCCACCCGTTCGGCATGACCGGCGCCCGCATCACCGCGTCGCTCATCAACAACCTGCAGGCCCAGGACAAGCAGTTCGGCGTCGAGACCATGTGCGTCGGCGGCGGCCAGGGTATGGCGATGGTGCTCGAGCGCCTCAGCTGATCCCGACCCGCGCGGCCTGATCGCGCGGCCGACGCCCGAACCGGCGTTCGGCACCGGCACCTGGCGTCCAGCACCAGCACCTGGCGTCCAGCGACCCGGCGTCACGAAGAGCGTTCCGGACCCGTCCCCGAGGGCGGGTCCGGAGCGCTTTTTTCGTCGCCCGCTCGGCTGTCAGGTGGTTCGCCATCCACGCGCCCCATCCACGCGCCCCATCCACGCGCCCCGCCGAGTAGTCACAAATTCGCCCCGCTGAGTGGTCACAAATACGGCGTTTCATGTGACGTCGTTCTGGGAAAACGTGAACAGGTGTGACCTCGCGGCGAGGAGCAGAGGTCGGCAAGCAGTGCTCGGCACGAAGCAGAGCCCGGCACGTCCTGGCTGC
The DNA here is from genome assembly GCA_046289795.1 of Dietzia sp. Classification (GTDB taxonomy): domain Bacteria; phylum Actinomycetota; class Actinomycetes; order Mycobacteriales; family Mycobacteriaceae; genus Dietzia. The sequence continues at coordinate 5,853 of JBKBUP010000090.1, forward strand.
TCCGGCGCGGGAGCTGGGCCCCCGCTCGGCCCACCCGTTCCGGCCGACCTCTAGAACTCACGCATTCCCCGGAAATGCCAGCGGCCCCGGCTCCCTTCGCAGGGGGCCGGGGCCACTGGTTCGCCGGAGCCGGAGCCGGAGCCGGAGCCGGAGCAGCTGCCGGAGTTGCCGGCGGGACTACCGCTCGCGCTGATCAGTCGCGGAAGTAGCTCATCAGGCGCAGGATCTCGATGTACAGCCAGACCAGGGTGACGGTCAGGCCGAGCGCGACGCCCCACGCCATCTTGGACGGGGCACCGGCGCGCACGAGGCGATCGGCGTTGTCGAAGTCCAGCAGGAAGCTGAACGCGGCCAGGCCGATGCACAGGAGGCAGAAGCCGATCGCGATGGGGCCACCGTCGTACAGCGGGTTCGAGCCGCCGGTGAAGAAGCTCAGCAGGATGCTGCCGAGCGCCGCGAACAGCACGCCCACGATCGCAGCGGTGAGGAAGCGCGTGAACTTGGGGGTCACCCGCACAGCGCCGGTCTTGTAGACGAACAGCATGCCCACGAACACACCGATGGTGCCGAGGATCGCCGCGCCGACAGCGCCGAGGACGCCGCCGCCCTGCAGGTCAGCGGTGAACAGGTAGGTCGCCGCGCCCACGAAGAGGCCCTGCAGGCCGCCGTAGATCAGGGTGACGGGCGCGGAGTCCATCTTGCGGCCGAACGTGGCGATGAGCACGGTGACCAGACCACCGATACCGCCGATGAGCAGCAGCGGGAAGAGCAGGCCCGGGTTGACGCTGATCATGTAGAAGGCGATCACGCCGACGATGCTGAGCAGGCCCAGGGTCGTGGCGGTCTTGGTGACGACGTCGTCGATCGTCATGGGCCGCGTATCCGCGTCGAACTGCGGCTGGGCCTGGGGGGCGCCGTAGCCGGGCTGGGCGCCGAAACCCTGCTGGCCGTACTGCCCCTGCTGGAAGGAGGCGCGCCCGGCACCACCGAGTTGGGTCGCGCCACGGGCGCTGTCCTGGGACAGGGAACTGAAGACCGGATTGCTGCTGGTGCGCATCGAGGTCCCTTCGGATTGTCGGGGAAGGTCGTTTATCGAGAGTCCCCGCCGGGTCACCGACGAATCACTCGTACTAGTCCAACGCGTGGACCCACCTGAGTGTTCCCCGCGTCGACCCCCATCCTGCCCGACTGGTCGGACGTCACTCACAGCAGCCCGTTAACGATATGTCGTTGACATTCTTTAGATGCTCGCAGATACTCGTATGGAGACGGGCGCCGACCGGGCGCCCACGGCAGAAGGAGACGACGATGCGTAGCGACGACGTCGAGAACGACCCGGGCGACTTCGGCCCCCCGGGAGCACGAAACCGGGGCGGACATCCCCGCCGCGGCGGCCGCCCCGGCCATCCACGCGGACACCACAGAGGGCGTCGCCACGAGCACGGCGGCGGCGCGGGACCCTTCGGCCCCGGCGGACCGTTCGGACCGGGCGGGCCGTTCGGCCCCGGCGGACCGTTCGATGAGGGACGTGGACCGCGGCGGGGCCACCAGAGGCGACGACGACGAGGAGATGTCCGGCACGGAGCGCTCCTGCTGTTGGCCGAGGGGCCCCAGAACGGCTACGGGATCATCCGCGAGCTGGCCGAGCGCAGTGGCGGGACCTGGCGCCCCAGTTCGGGCGCGGTCTACCCGGCACTGTCACTACTGGAGGACGAGGGCCTGATCGGCCCCGCCGAGGATACCGGACCCAAGCACTACCAGCTCACCGACGCCGGCCGCGCCGAGGTCGAGCAACTCGAGGGCCGCCCCGCCCCGTGGGACGACGCGACCGAGGAGGCCACCTCGAGGCTGGGCGGGGACGCTGAGCTCTGGAAGGCGTTCGGTGACGCTGCCATGGCGGTGCGGGCCGTCGTCCAGACAGGCGACCAGGCCGCCGGCGTCGCGGCGACCGAAGAGCTGATCGCCCTGCGTAGACGGCTCTACGGTCTCCTGGCGGACGCCGGCGACTGACGCCTGCCGGTCAGTCCACCCCGTTCCTGTCGAGGAAGCGACGGAGGTCGGCGGTGGTGGTGATGAAGTTGAACGCCTGGCTCTCTCCGCGGATGGTGTACGAGTTCACGCCCACCACCTGGCCGGCCTCGTTGACGGTCGGGCCACCGGACATACCGGAGCTGATGTCGGCGTTGATCTCGTACCCCGCCACCCCTCGCGGCGAGACCTGCCTCGAGGACACGGTGCCGGTCTTGAACGAGGGGTTCTGGATGGACATCGTGTTGGAGACATCGGCGATGGCCCCGGGGAATCCGATCGAGGTCACGCTGTCACCTGTCTGCGGATCCTCGCCGGCGACCGTCATCACGGGTGGCTGCGAGTCCGCCCGAAGCCCGTTGGCCCGGAGCAGCGCGAGGTCGCCCTGTTCGAACGGCATCACATCGACGATCTGCACCGGTTCCCAGTCGTTGATGGTGGCGCCGTCGATGTTCGGCTGCTTGGCCACCACCACGACCTCGATGTCGGAGCCGTCCTTGAGCCCCTCGACGCTCCAGTTGATCTCGGCATCGGCGACCTCTTCGGCGGTGACGTCGAAATCGGAGAGGAAGGTGCCGATCAGGGCGCTGCGCCCCTCGTCCTGGTCCACACAGTGCCCGGCGGTCACGATCTCCCCGCCCTCACCGGCCATCCACCCGGTGCAGGAACTGACGGCGGTCACCTCGTCGGACCAGACGTATTCGCCGTTCTCCCCGCCCGGGAACAGGACATATCCGCTGACCGTGGTCATGAGGAAGACCACCGAGTCATCGAGGGCCTGCGGGTTCATCGACGCCTCTTCGGCGCCGGGCTCGGACTCGCCCATGGTGGTCGAACCCGCCTCCGAGGACGGCGGGTCTTCGGTCCCGAGAGAGAAGCTGCATCCAGCCGTCGTGGCGAGCATTACCGCGACTAGCAGTGACAATGACGATCGTCGTGCGCTCACGGCGTGTTCCTTCTGCCTGATGAGGGGATCCACATGAACAAGTCGAGTCCGACTCTACTCCGGTGCCGCACTTAACCCTAGAGATTTCTTACGAGCACTGTATATGGCTCCACTGACGCGGGTGGTGCCACCCGTTCGCAGTCGACAGCCGGTCATCCCACCCCGTTGCGGGCCAGGAATCGTCGCAGCTCGGAGGTTCCGGTGATGACGTTGAACGCCTGGTAGCCGCCGCGGATGGCGTAGGAGTTCACGCCGACCACCCGCCCCGACCCGTCGACGATCGGCCCGCCGGCCATACCGGGGCTGATGTCGGCGTCGATCTCGTACCCCTCCACCCCCCTCGGCGAGGCCCGCCGGGTGGAGACTGTGCCGGACTTGAACGACGGTGGCTGGATGGCCTTCTCCTCCGAGACGTCGGCGCCCGCGCCGGGGAAGCCGATCGAGGTGACACTGTCGCCCGGTTGCGGGTCGTCCTCGGCAATCGCCAACACGGGCGGCCGCGGGCCGGAGCCCAGCCCGTCGACCCGCAGCAGAGCCAGGTCCCCCTGGTCGAACGGCATCACGTCGGCGATCCAGGCCGTGACCCAGTCCGTGATGGTGGCGCCGTCGACGTCGGGCTGACCGGCCATCACCCGGATCTCGACCTCGGCCTCCAGGGCGGCTTCGTCGGCGACGTCGTTGTCGTCGAGGTAGGAGGCGATCAAGGCGCCACGGCCCTCGTCCCGGCCGACGCAGTGCCCGGCGGTGATGATCTCCCCGTCCTCGCCGGCCATCCATCCGGTGCAGGTCCGGACCGCCGTCACCTCGGTGGCCCGGACGTCGTCACCGTCCCCCTCACCCGGGTCCAGTACGTACCCGGAGACCGTGGTCATGAGGAACACCACCGAGTCGTCCAGTTTCTGCGGGTTCATCGATGCCGACTCGACGGCGGAAGAGGTGGATTCGATGACTCCCGGGACGTTCTGCTCGTTCGTGGGGTTCCCGCCACCGGCCTGGACGCACGACGTCGCGGTGGCGAGGACCACCGCTGCGAGTGGCAGTGCTGACGTCGGTCGCAGGTCCATGGCGTCTTCCTTAGCCATATGAACATATCTTCATGTTCTGATGTTGTGGACGTTACTCCGCCCGCAGATTTCTCACCAGTGCCACTCGCTACTCACAGGCGACTCCGTCGTTGTCCCGGTCCAGCTTCGGCGCGTACCCCGGTTGGCCGCGCATGATCGGGGCCGCACCCGCCGCGCGTGCGGCCGCGCAATTGGCGTAGTAGGTCGACTGTTGCGCCGGAGCCGGTGGCGGGGTGTAGACCGGCTCGGGTGCGGGAGGTGGCGGAGCGACCGGTTCGGGCTCGGGCTCGGGCGGAGGCGGAGGCGGGGCGACCGGCTCGAGCGACGTGGTCGGGACGGGCGCGCTGCTCGGCGTCGGGGAGTCCGAGGTGGAGGTCGCGGCGACCCGGGCGGGAGCTGTCGTGGTGACGATGCTGGTCGCAGGAACCGGTGTCGCCGCCGGGGCGGGC
>JBKBUP010000091.1:0-10303 GCA_046289795.1 Dietzia sp.
AGCATCTAAGCGGGAAGCCTGTTCCAAGATGAGGTTTCTCACCACCATTGCGTGGTTAAGGCCCCCCACAGACCATGGGGTTGATAGGCCGGAACTGGAAGCGCAGCAATGCGTGGAGGTGACCGGTACTAATCGGCCGAGGGCTTACACACAAACAAGCCAAGAATTGTTACGCGTCCACTGTGCAGTATCTGAAACAACACACCCCTACCGCGGATAATCGCGGCCCGGGGCCTTGTTTCACAGAGTTACGGCGGCCATAGCGGCAGGGAAACGCCCGGTCCCATTCCGAACCCGGAAGCTAAGCCTGCCAGCGCCGATGGTACTGCACTCGTGAGGGTGTGGGAGAGTAGGTCACCGCCGAACACAACTTCACACGAGAGCCCCGGATCGCTAACGCGACCCGGGGCTCTCGTCATTCCACCCCAACCCCACCCACCGCAACACCCATGACCCGGCGAGCCAACCCGGACTCCCGGAGCCCCTCCACAGAGACCACCTGACCCCCACCGTCAGACAACGAGACACGCCAGTTCGGGTATTCATCCGACGTTCCCGGCATATTGACCGGCCGGCGGTCACCCACCAAATCGGCGACCGACACCGCATAGAGAAGAGAGGGCGCCGCGGCCAATAACCCGTGCAGCGCCACCACCAGATCCTCCGGACCGTCTCCCTCGAGGAGGCCGCGTTCCCGGACGGCATCGGTGTAGGACCGGATCTCGCGCGCGGCGTCACGGCGTTCCTGTTCGACGTCGCCTGCCAGCTGACCCAGCTGCTCACGGATATCCACGTGGACGAGATCCACGTATCCGGCGGACGGGGGCAGGTCGTGAGTCGTCACCGACGCCATGCACAGACGTCGATAGTCCTCCGGAGGTATCGGACGGCCATCTTTCTGTTCGAACCACATCACGGAGGTGCCCAGGACCCCGCGTTCGGACAATTCCTCTCTGACCCCCGGTGCGACAGTGCCCAGATCCTCTCCCACCACCACGGCGCCCGCACGCCAGGCCTCCAGCGCCAGCACACCGATCATCGCCTCGTGGTCATAGCGGACATAGGTGCCCTCGGTGGGCGGACGGCCCGCGGGTATCCACCAGAGCCGGAAAAGCCCGAGGATGTGATCGATCCGTACCCCGCCCGAGTCACGCAACGCAGCGCGGACGATGTCCCGGAACGGCCGGTAGCCCTCCTCGGCGAGCGCATCCGGGCGCAACGGGGGTTGCGACCAGTCCTGCCCCAGCTGGTTGTAGACATCCGGTGGCGCGCCGACGGTGACCCCTCGCGCCAGTGACCGGTGGAGTGCCCAGGCGTCGGCGCCGGCGGGGTGGACCCCGACGGCGAGGTCGTGCAGGATGCCCAGACGCATCCCCGCCGAGCGGGCGGTCTTCTGCGCGTCGGCACGTTGCTGTGCGACCTGCCACTGCAACCACTGGTGGAAACGGACTTCCTCGGCGTGGTCGAGAGCGTATCGAGCCACTGCGTCAGCGTCAGGATCCTGCAGCTCACCGGACCAGAGTGACCAGTCCGGGCCGAACTCGGCCGCCAATGCGCACCAGGTGGCGAAGCGAAGGAGCCCGGGCCCCTGTTCGTTGACGAAGTCGCTGAACTCCTCGGACCGGTCTCCCGGCAGGGGAGCGGTGAACACTATTCGCAGTGCGTCGAGCTTGGCGCTCCACGAGGAGTCGCGGTCGATGGTGTCGGCGGCGTTGCTCCGGTGCTGGGAGAGGGCGAGATCATCGACCAACTGCCTGTCCTCGGGAGCAAGAGCGGAGTACTCCGGGATCTGCTCGGGGCGCAGATACAAGGGCGAGGCGAACCTGCGTGTGGTCGGAAGGTACGGCGACGGTTCGACAGGTGGGAACGGCTCCCCGGCGTGCATCGGGTTGACCAGGACGAAGTCGGCTCCGAGGTCCCGCCCCGCCCAGTCGGCGAGCTCGGCCAGGTCGGCGAGGTCCCCGACCCCCCAGGACCGCTCGGACCGGACCTGGTAGATCTGCGCCGCCAGACCGACGGCGCGGCGTCGCTCGAGGTCCGGGGGAACCGGTATCGAGCGCGGGGAGACCAGGAGGGTGGACTCGACGGTCAGGGAACCCTCGCCGGACGGGCCGGGGACGCCCGGTGGGTTCGAGACGACGGCGACCAGGCGGTGCCACCCGATGGGCAGAGCGGTGGGGAGCTCCAGCCGACTACGGTCGATGAGCATTCCGTCGACCTCCCGCGACTCCTGCGGGCCGACGGGGAGCGACAGTTCGAGAGGCGCGGCCGAGTCCTCGAGATGGGCTGACAGCCTCACCACCGCGCCTCGCGGGACGTGCACCTCGCAACTGGTGCCCGCTCCCTGCCTGGTCACGATCGTCGGTGGGAGCACCCGCCGCCACGGGCGCAGACGAACCTCCTCGAGAGCCGTACGGGCCGCTGACCCGGACTCGTCGTCGTCATCGCCGGTATGGACTCCCATGGCGGCGAGAACCGAGCGGAGCGTCCGGGCCGTGATGTCGTGTCGGACACCGCGGGCGTCGGTGTAGCTCGTGGCCACGCCGCACGTCTCGGCGAGTTCCACCAGGGCGGGGGGTACGGCGTCGGTCAAGGTCACGTGTCGTCCTCGCGTGGGGTCGGGCGGCGCTGGTCTCCCGGCACCGCGGACAGTCACGGTCTACTGTGCCACCGGACTGCCCAGGGTGCTGTTCCGTGAAAAACGGACCGCACTCCGAGCTTGCGGGGAAGGACAACGTAACCTGAGTTCGAACACGTATCAGTTCCGCCCAGAGAAAGGCCGTGGACAACCCATGACCGAGGCATACATCTACGACGCCATCCGGACCCCGCGAGGCAAGGGCAAGCCTGGCGGCGCTCTGCACGGGGTCAAGCCGATCGACCTGGTCGTCGGTCTCATCGAAGAAATGCGGCGTCGCTTCCCCGACCTCGACGAGAACCGGATCTCGGACATCATCTACGGAATCGTCACCCCCCTCGGTGACCAGGGCATGGACCTGCCGCGCATCGCCGCGCTGGCCGCCAAGATGCCGGACACCGTGGCCGGCGTCCAGATCAACCGCTTCTGCGCCTCCGGTCTGACCACAATCAACATGGCCGCGCAGAAGATCCGGTCCGGCTGGGACGAGGTCGTCCTGGCCGGTGGCGTCGAATCCATGTCCCGCGTGCCGATGGGCACCGACGGTGGCGCCTGGGCGCTGGACCCGGCCACCAACTACGACACCTACTTCTCCCCGCAGGGGATCGGTGCAGACCTCATCGCCACCCTCGAGGGCTTCACCCGTGAAGACGTCGACCGCTACGCCGAGCGCTCGCAGCGCCTGGCCGCCCGCGCGTGGGAGGAGGGCCGGTTCGCCAAGTCGGTCGTGCCGGTCAAGGACATCAACGGTGTCACCATCCTCGACCACGACGAGCACATGCGTCCGGGCACCACGGTCGAGAAGCTGGCCGGCCTCAAGCCGTCGTTCGCCATGGTCGGCGACCTGGGCGGCTTCGACGCGGTCGCGCTGCAGAAGTACCACTGGGTCGAGGAGATCAACCACGTCCACCACGGTGGTAACTCGTCCGGCATCGTCGACGGCGCCGCGCTCGTGGTGGTCGGTTCGGAGAAGGCCGGCAAGGAGATGAACATGACGCCGCGCGCCCGCGTCGTGGCCGCGGCCACCTCCGGTGCAGACACCACCATCATGCTCACCGGCCCGACCCCGGCCGCCAAGAAGGCCCTGGAGACGGCCGGGCTCACCCCGGACGACATCGACCTCTGGGAGCTCAACGAGGCCTTCGCCTCCGTGGTCCTCCGTTTCCAGAAGGACCTGAACATCCCCGACGAGAAGCTCAACGTCAACGGCGGGGCGATCGCCATGGGCCACCCCCTCGGTGCGACCGGCGCCATGATCACCGGCACCGTGCTCGACGAGCTCGAGCGGACCGGCGGCAAGCGCGCACTCATCACGCTCTGCGTGGGCGGCGGCATGGGAGTCGCCACCATCATCGAGCGCGTCTGATCCGCCCCACCGACACCACAGCCTTTAGGAGTAGAGAACCAGTGAGCGAAAACATGTTCCGGTGGGAGCAGGACGGCGACGGCATCGTCACCCTCACCATGGATGATCCCGACCACGGCGCCAACACGATGAACTCCCGCTTCATCGACGACTTCTCGGAGACCGTCGGCCGCATCGAGGCGGAGAAGGAGTCCATCAAGGGTGTGGTCCTGACCTCCGCCAAGAAGAGCTTCTTCGGTGGCGGCGACCTCAAGTCCATGATCAACGCGGGCCCCGGGGACGCCGAGCAGCTGTTCGAGCGGTCCATGGAGATCAAGGGCCGCATGCGCGCCCTCGAGACCCTCGGGGTCCCGGTCGTGGCCGCCATCAACGGAGCGGCCCTCGGCGGAGGCCTCGAGCTCGCGCTCGCGTGCCACCGCCGTGTCATGGCCGACGCCCGCGGTGCCAAGGTCGGCCTGCCCGAGGTCACCCTCGGTCTGCTGCCGGGCGGCGGCGGCGTCGTCCGGACCGTCCGGATGTTCGGCCTGGCCCAGGCCGTGCCCAACATCCTCATGTCGGGCCGATCCTTTGCGCCGGCCAAGGCTCTCGAGGCCGGCCTCGTCGACGAGGTCGTGTCCCCCGAGCAGCTGATCGATGCCGCCAAGGCGTGGATCGGGACCGGGCCCGAGGCCACCCAGCCGTGGGACCGCAAGGGCTGGACGCTCCCCGGCGGCACGGTCGAGGACCGCGCCCTGAGCTCGGTGCTCCCGTCCTTCCCGGCCAACATGCGCAAGCAGACCAAGGGCGCGCCCTCCCCGGCGCCGCGTGCCATCATGGCCGCGGCCGTCGAGGGCTCGCAGGTGGACTTCGCCACCGCCGAGAAGATCGAGGCGCGTTACTTCGTCTCACTCGTCACCGGCGCCGTGGCCAAGAACATGATCCAGGCGTTCTTCTTCGACATGCAGCACTGCTCCTCGGGCGGCGCGCGACCCAAGGCCGCCGACGGCTCGGAGATCCCCAAGACGCAGTTCACCAAGGTCGGCGTCCTGGGTGCGGGCATGATGGGCGCGGGCATCGCCTACGTCTGCGCCAAGGCCGGCATCGAGGTCGTGCTCAAGGACGTCGAGATGGCTGCCGCCGAGAAGGGCAAGGCGTACTCGGAGAAGATCGAGGCAAAGGCCCTCGAGCGCGGCCGGACGACCCCGGAGAAGTCCGCAGAGCTGCTCGCCCGGATCACCCCGGCGGTGGACCCGCAGGCGCTGGCCGGCTGTGACCTCGTGATCGAGGCCGTCTTCGAGTCCCCGGACCTGAAGAAGAAGGTCTTCCAGGAGGTCCAGGATGTCGTGGCGCCGGACGCGCTGCTGGGCTCCAACACGTCGACGCTGCCGATCACCGACCTGGCGACCGGCGTCAAGCGCCCCGAGGACTTCATCGGGCTGCACTTCTTCTCCCCGGTGGACAAGATGCAGCTCGTCGAGATCATCTCCGGTGAGCAGACCACGCCCGAGACGCTGGCCAAGGCCATCGATCTCACCCTGCAGATCCGCAAGATCCCGATCGTGGTCAACGACTCGCGCGGTTTCTACACCTCGCGCGTCATCGGCACGTTCGTCAACGAGGCGATCGGCATGCTCGACGAGGGGATCGAACCCTCGACCATCGAGCAGGCCGGCCGCATCGCCGGATACCCGGCGGCGCCGTTGCAGCTGTCGGACGAGCTGAACCTCAACCTGATGGTCAAGATCCGCCAGGCCACCCGGGAGGCGGAGGAGGCCGAGGGCAAGCAGTACGTGCCCAACGCCTCCGACCGCGTGGTACTCAAGATGGTCGAGGAGATCAAGCGATCCGGCCGTGCCGCCGGTGCGGGCTTCTACGAGTACGCCGACGGCAAGCGCGCCGGCCTCTGGTCGGGACTGCGCGAGGCGTTCGGCACCTCGCCGGACAACGCCCCGCCGCTGCAGGACCTGGTGGACCGCATGCTCTTCGCGGAGGTTCTCGAGACGCAGAAGTGTGTCGACGAGGGCGTGATCGTCGACGACGCCGACGCCAACATCGGTTCCATCATCGGCATCGGGTTCCCGGCGTGGACGGGCGGGACCCGTCAGTACGCCAAGAACTACTCCGCACCCGGCGAGCACGTCGCCTCGGGCTACAAGGGCTTCGTGGCCCGCGCCGAGGAACTGGCCGCGAAGTACGGTGAGCGTTTCGCGCCCACCGAGTCGCTGAAGAAGGCGGCTGCCGAGCAGCACTGACCCGGCCACTGGCCGAGCGGTCCGCTACACACGTAGAAGCGGGGGCCCCCCCGCGCCCCCCGGGGGGGGGCGGCCGCTCTCGCATTTCCAGCCGAGTGTAGGTGGGGTCTTAGAGTTCTCAGCGGGCCGCCGGTGCCGGCCTGCGATAGGGAGCAGGGGCCCTAAAGGTCGCTGAACTGCGGTTTCATAATTAAGGTAAGCCTTGCCAAGGAAAGGTTAGGCTGGCCTTGGTTTGGGTGCTATCGTTGCCGCATGTTCAGACAGTGCTCAGGCTCACTCCGGCTGGCCACCGCCGCCATCCTGACTCTCACGCTGACGTCGTGCGGAGTCGCGACCGGGCTCGGTGGCGATCCCGAGAAGATCTCCGGGATCCCGCTGGCGTCGGAGGTCTCGGCGATCGGGGACCCGCGATCCTTCACCGGCGAGCTCGCCCTGGAACTGGTTGACGATCCGGTCGAGCCCGTCGCGACCGACCCGGTTCCGCAGCTGCCTGCCGTGGTCACCGACAACCAGGGCACGGTCGTCGAGGTGGCGGATGTCTCCCGGATACTGCCCCTGGACATCTACGGAACCCTCTCGCGCATCATCTTCGAGCTCGGGCTGGGCGAGAACGTGATCGGCCGCGACATCTCGTCGGCCTTCCCGGAAATCGCCGATCGGCCCCTGGTGACGCAGGACGGCCACCAGCTCAATGCCGAGGCGATCCTCGCGCTCGACCCCAGTGTGATCATCACGGACACCTCGCTGGGTCCGTGGGACGTGATCCTGCAGCTCCGCGATGCAGGGGTCCCCGTCGTCGTCATCGACTCCCACCGGTCACCGGACAACGTCGAGGCCCTCACCCAGTCCGTCGCAGACGGTCTCGGCGTGCCCGAGCTGGGGCGTGAACTGGGAGAACGCACCCGGGCGAAGATCGTCGAGACCGAGGAGTCGATCTCGTCGATCGTCCCGGAGTCCGAGACCACGCGGCTGCGTACCGTCTTCCTCTACGCCCGTGGATCCGCCGGTGTGTACTACATGTTCGGGCAGGACAGCGGCGCGGACGAGTTGATCACCGCGGCCGGCGGTTACGACGTGTCCTCCGAGGTCGGGTGGAAGGGCGCCAAACCGGCCAACGACGAGGGGCTCATCGCGGCCCAGCCGGACGTCATCATCATGATGAACAAAGGGCTGGAGTCCGTCGGCGGCGTCGACGGCCTGCTCGAGAAGTTCCCGGCCATGGCGCAGACGCCCGCCGGTGCGAATCAGCGGATCGTCGCGATGAATGACGACCTCGTCCTGTCCTTCGGCACCAGGACCCCCGCTGTGCTCAACGCGCTCGCGGTAGCCCTCTACGCCCCCGACTCGCTGTGACGCTCACCGAGGAGCGCCGGCGGCGGTCCACGCGGCCCGCCTCCGGTGCCGGGCTCGCGCGGTCGACCGGCGGGACCAACCGCATGGTGACCGGTGGTCTGCTGGTCGCCGGGTTGGCGGTGGCGCTCACCGTCCTGGCCGTGGTGGCCGCGGCCTCCGGGCAGCTGTCCATCCCGGCGACGGAGGTCGCGTCCGGCTTCCTCCGCGGCCTCGGCATCGACATCGGGCCGGACGCGAGCCACCCCCGCGCCGACGCCACGCTCTGGAGCGTCCGCTTCCCGCGGGTGGCCATGGCGATGGTCGTGGGCGCTGCGCTCGCGGTGGCCGGGGCGCTCATGCAGGGGGCGTTCGGCAACCCGCTCGCCGAACCCAGCGTGGTGGGGGTATCGGCAGGCGCGGCCGTGGGCGCCGCGGCGGCGATCGTCTTCGGACTGACCGCCTTCGGTGCCTGGACCAGCGTGGTCTGTGCCTTTGTCGCGGGGATCATCACCACCACCGCGGTGTACCTGTTCAGCCGTACCAACGGTCGGACCGAGGTGGTCACGCTGGTGCTCACCGGTATCGCGGTGAACGCCGTCGCAGGTGCCGCACTCGCACTGCTGATGTTCCTCGGCGACACCCAGGCCCGCGAGGAGATCGTGTTCTGGCAGCTGGGCAGCCTGAACGGCAGTCGCTGGGAGCACGTCCTGGTGGTGGCCCCGCTGGCGTTGCTCGGTCTGGTCCTGGCGGCCCGTCTGGCGCGACCCTTGGACCTGCTGTCCCTGGGGGAGCGGCCTGCACGGCACCTGGGGGTGAACGTGGAGAGACTGCGGATCCTCGCGATCCTCCTGGTCGGACTGCTCACGGCCGCGGCGGTGAGTTTCTGCGGCATCGTCGCCTTTGTCGGCCTGGTGGTGCCACACCTGGTCCGCATGATCGCCGGACCGGGGCATCGTCTGTTGCTGCCGGCGTCGGCGCTGGGCGGTGCGGTGTGCCTGCTGGCGGCCGACCTGCTCGCCCGCACCGCCGTGAACTACGCGGAGCTGCCACTGGGCATGGTGACGGCCGCCGTCGGCGGGCCGTTCTTCTTCTGGCTCCTCCACCGCACCCGTCGCACCGCAGGAGGGTGGGGATGAGCGCCGACGGTGCCCGTGTGCCGGTACTCTCCGCCGAAGGCGTCACGGTACGAATCGGTGGTCGGGTGCTGCTCGACGCGGTGAACCTGGACGTCTACGCGGGTGAGGTGCTGGCGCTGGTCGGCCCCAACGGGGCCGGCAAGTCCACGCTGCTCGGTGTGGTCGCGGGGGACACCGAACCGGACTCCGGCCGGACCGTGCTCGACGGCACCGATCTGCGGCGGTGGCGCCTCGGAGACCTCGCCCGCCGTCGGGCCCTGCTCACCCAGGCCAACTCGGTCGCCTTCCCCTTCACCGTGCGTGAGATCGTCTCGATGGGGCGCGCCCCCTGGGCGGCGCTGCCCGAGGACGACGACGACGAGGAGATCATCGACGAGTCGTTGACCGCCACCGACACCTCCCATCTGCAGTCCCGGACGTTCCCGACCCTGTCCGGTGGGGAGAAGGCGCGGGCCTCCCTCTCGAGGGCGCTCGCCCAGCGAGCCGGCGTGCTGCTCCTGGACGAACCCACCGCGGCAGTGGACCTGCGCCATCAGGAGACCGTCCTGGAGCTGGCCCGGACCGTGGCCGACTCCGGCGGCGCTGTGGTGGTGGTCCTGCACGACCTGGAGCTGGCGGCTGCGTGGTCCGACCGGCTGGTGATGATCTCCGACGGACGAATCCGTGCCGAGGGGCCGCCCGAGCAGGTCCTCACCGCGGAGCTGGTGGAAGAGGTCTACCAGCAGCCGGTTCTCATCGACCGTCATCCCGTCACCGGAGACCTGTTGGTCACCCCGGATCGACGGCGATTCCGCACCGCCCGGACGTCGGCGGAGCCCGCGCTCGAGTCGGCATTCGTCAAGGAGTTCTCGTGAAACACACCCGGTCATCCACATCGCGGGCGTCCGCGGTCCGGATTCTCGTAGTCCTGGCGCTCGCGCTGTTCGGTACCTCCGCTCTCGCCGTGCTGGCCGAGGCTCCGGCGAACGCCGCGGCGCGCCTGACGGCGTCCAGTTCGCTCGGCGGGGCGGTGGCGTCGACCTCGGGTCAGACCGGGTTCACGGTGTCGGGTTCGGGGTTCCAGGCGGTCGACGGCGGTTTCGGAGGTGTGTACATCGGCTTCGGTTGGGTCAACGGGTCCGGTTGGGGGCCGTCGAAGGGTGGTTCGACCGGCCGGACCTACGACTACGTCCCCGACGAGCAGTCGCGCAGCAATCAGGGTTTCCAGGCATTCGTCGCCTTCCCCGGGTCGTCGACGTCGGGTGAAGCCCAGGGGACGATGGGTTCCGACGGGTCGTTCCGGGTGAACCTCACGGTCCCCGGGCCCACGTTCACCGGAGCCGGTGGCAAGAGCATCGACTGCACCAAGGTCACCTGTGGCTTCCTCACGTGGGGCGCACACGGGGTCCGCAACGGAGCCAACGAGACCTTCACCCCGGTGACCTTCCAGGGTGGTGCGGCGGGCCCGGGGGGCGGGGGGGGGGGCCCCTCCCCCCACGGCTCGCCTCCCTCGACTCTGGTTGGGCGTGGATCGCGCGTGAGTAGCGGGCCACGGGTACCCGGCCGATCCTAGGCCGGTACTGCGCGGGGGTGCGAGCCGGGACCGTCACTAGGATGACGG
>JBKBUP010000092.1:0-10303 GCA_046289795.1 Dietzia sp.
GGGACGGCATGCACCAGACCGCCGACCACGTGGGGGTCGCGCCGTACAAGCCGAACAGCCTCGACGGCGGGTGCCCGTTCCTGGCCGGCGCCGACGACGGTGCTCTCGTCGAGGTGGCGCAGCACATCGCCGACGCGCAGGTGGTCAGGGACGCCCCGGCCACCTTCGACGACCACTACTCGCAGGCGACCCTGTTCTACAGCAGCATGACCGACGTGGAGAAGGAGCACATCGCCGGCGCGTACGCCTTCGAGCTGGGCAAGTGCTACGAGGAGAACATCAAGATCCGGCAGGTCGAGCAGCTGGCGCACATCGACCACGATCTCGCCGTCACCGTCGCCACGGGCCTGGGACTCCCCGCGCCCGCCAAGGTCCCGGTGGCCGACGTCGTCACCAGCCCGGCGCTGTCCCAGATCGGCCGCGAATGGCCCTCCGACGGACGCCTCATCGGGATCCTCGTCACCGAGGCCTCCGATGTCGCCGCGGTCAAGATGCTGGAGCAGGCCGTGTTCGCCGACGACATGGTCCCTCTGGTCATCGCCCCGACCGGTGGCAGGCTGGGCGAGGGGGACCCTGACGCGACGGTCGCGGTGTCCCGGACCTACCAGACGCAGCGTTCCATCGAGTTCGACGCCCTCGTCGTGGTCGACCTCCCCGCCAACCCGAGGACCGACATCCTCATCAGCGAGATGTTCCGGCACAAGAAGGCGATCGCGTCGCTCGCACCGGTCGACCAGTTCGTCGACTTCGGGCTCACCGCCGATACCCCCGGTGTCGTGGTGGTGGACGAGGCGG
Organism: Dietzia sp.; assembly: GCA_046289795.1. Taxonomy (GTDB): domain Bacteria; phylum Actinomycetota; class Actinomycetes; order Mycobacteriales; family Mycobacteriaceae; genus Dietzia. The sequence continues at coordinate 796 of JBKBUP010000092.1, forward strand.
CCGGCGTCCTGCCGGCGCTCAAGCCGCTGCTGGCGACCCACCGCGCGTGGGACCGGCCGGATCCCGCACGGATCTGATGCCTGCGCAGGTCTGATGCCTCTCGAGGTCTGATGCCTGCGCGGGCCTGATGTCCCGGATCAAGGTCAGGGCCCGGAGCCCGGGGGTAGCGTCAACGGTATGACGGACAGCGAATCGACCAGCTCGTCCGGGGCCGACGACGCCGCCCCCGGGACACGCCTCGAGGCCAGTCGGGTGATCGCGGCGCCGGCGGACCAGGTCTTCGCCGTGCTCTGCGATCCGGAGGGACACGTGGCCATCGACTCCTCGGGCATGCTCCAGTCCGCCGAGGGGTCGACGGTCACGGCGTCGGGCGACCGGTTCGTCGTCCACATGGACCGGGAGTCCCTCGGCGACTACGACCTCGGCCGGTACGACGTGACCGTGATCATCACCCGGTTCGAACCGGGTGAGGAGATCGCCTGGACCATCGACGGCACCATAAAGCCGCCGATCGGTCACACCTACGGGTATCGCCTGACCCCGCTCGGCGGCGGAGACGAGGTCGGGGAGCAGGGCGGAGAACGTACCGAGGTCGTGAGCTACTACGACTGGTCCGACGCCCACCCCGACTGGCGCGATTCCGGCATCCTGCCGGTGCTGGACGCGTCGGCACTCAAAGCGACCCTGGGCATCCTCGAGCGGGCCGTCCGGAGAGGATACGTCCGTGGTTGACCAGAACATCCCGGGCCCGATCCCGCCGAGGTCCGAGCCGCCGAGGTCCGAGTTGCCGAGGTCCGAGGAGATCACCTTCTCCCGCGGCCGCCTCCGGTTCCGGGCGATCGATTCCGGCCCCGCCGACGGCGAGGTCGTGGTGCTCCTCCACGGGTTCCCACAGCGCACCAGCAGCTGGGACGAGGTGGCACCCCGGCTCCACGCGGCCGGATTCCGCACCCTGGTGCTGGATCAGCGCGGCTACTGCGCCACCGCCCGCCCCAGGGGCCGGCGGGCATACCGGCTGTCCGAGCTGGTGGGCGACGTGATCGCCCTGCTCGACAGCGCCGACCTCCGCGCCGCGCACGTCGTCGGCCACGACTGGGGCGCGGCCGTGGCGTGGTGCGTGGCCGCTGCGCACCCCGACCGGGTCCGGTCGCTCACCGCGGTGTCCGTCCCCCACCCGGCGGCCTTCCTGCGGGCGATGATCGTCTCCGACCAGCTGCTGCGCTCCTGGTACATCGGATTGTTCCAACTCCCGTGGTTGCCCGAGCGATTGCTCACGTCCCGCGGCGACCGACCGGAACGGGCCCTTGCCGCGATGGGTATGACGCCGGAGATGATCGGGCGTTTCCGCAGCGAGATGGTCGCTGCCGGCGCCGTTCCCGGCGGACTGGGGTGGTACCGCGCGGTGCCCTTCGCCTCGCCCAAGCGGGCGACCGCCCGCGTCCGCGTACCCACGACCTTCGTCTGGAGCGATCACGACCCGGCCCTCGGCCGCGGCGGCGCCGAGCGGACCGCCCACTACGTGGACGCCGACTACCGCTTCGTCGAGATGAGCGGCGTGAGCCACTGGATCCCCGAGGAGCGTCCAGTCGAACTGGCCCGCGAGATCATCGCCCGCGCCGGGCGCTGACACCCGCGCCACCGGGAGGGCGGGGGACCGGGCGCACGCGTCACCGGGTGCGCGGAGCACGCGCTGCTGTCACGCTGGGCGGATGCTCGTCATCTTCGGCTTCAAGAACTCGTCCAGGAACCTCGGGCTGGCACAGGCCGCGTGTCCGCACTGCGGCAACCGCGCCGCGCAGCGGGTGGACCGCAACAGGCGCGCGTTCTCGGTGTTCTTCATCCCGATCATCCCCCTGGGCTCGTCGTTCTCCGCCACGTGCACGGCCTGCGGATCGACCACAAAGATCAACGGAGACCAGGCGAACCAGATCCTGTCCGGCGCGTACTGACCCGGCCCACCGCGCCGCCCCTTCGGCCCAGGCCGGCGGGGTGTCGCTCCTCCCCCGGAGCCAGTGGGCTCAGTCCTCCGTCTCCCACGGCGGCGGGATCATGGCGGCGACCGCTGCGGCGATCAGCGCGACCCCGCATCCGAGCAGCAGACCCACCCGGAACCCCGTCTCGGTGGGCACGAACAGCCCCTCGAAGTCCACGGACATCTGCGTGAGCACCACACCGAGGACCGCTGCGGCCGAGGTGGTGCCGATCGAGCGCATCAGGGTATTGACGCTGTTGGCCGATCCCATCTCGGAGTGGGGCACCGACGCCATGATGAGGGCCGGCATGGCACCGTAGGCCAGCCCGACACCGGAGCTGGTCAGTATCGCAGCGAACATGACACCCCATGTCGACCCCATGAGGAACAGGGCGGAGGCGTACCCCGACGCGATGACCAGCGCTCCCAGGATGAGCGTGGGCTTTGGACCCCGGGTGGTGATGAGCCGGCCGCTGATCGGCGAGACGGCCATCATGGCCAGTCCACCGGGCGCGATCCACAGCCCCATGGCGACCATCGATTGTCCCAGGCCGTGGCCGGTGGCCACCGGGAGCTGGAGGATCTGCGGGATGATGAGCAGCTGCGCGTACAGCCCCATGCCTACGAGAATCGAGGCGATGTTGGTCAGCAGGACCGGTCGGCGGGCGGCCACGCGCAGGTCGATGAGCGGGGACGGGTGGCGCAGGACCCACCAGCCCCACACGGGGAACGCCACGGCGGCCAGCGCGAACAGCCCCAGCGTCAGTGCAGAGCCCCAGCCCCAGTCGGCGCCCTTGGAGACGGCCAACAGGAGCGAGATCAGACCCACCGCGAGTCCCACGGCTCCGATCGGGTCCAGGGTCCCGTCGGGCTTGGCCGCGGGCACGGACCGGATGCGGACGGCGATCATCGCGATGATCCCCAGGCCGAGCACCGCCGTACCCCAGAACATCCACTGCCAGGAGCCGTACTGCGCCAGCGCCGCTGCGGCCGGTAGTCCGAGCGCCCCGCCCACGCCGAGCGAGGAGCTCATGAGGGCGATCGACGGCCCGAGTCGCGCGGCGGGCAACATCTCGCGCATGGTCGCGATGCCGATCGGGATCAGGCCGATACCCACGCCCTGCAGCGCGCGACCGATGAGCATCGGCCACAGCGAGGTGGACAGGGCGCACAGGATCGAGCCCACCACCATGATCGCGGTGACGCCGATCAGCACGTTCCTCTTGGGGTAGAGGTCGCCGAGGCGACCCATGACCGGACCCGCCACGGCCCCGGCCAGCAGGGTGACAGTGACGACCCACGCCGCGTTGGTGGCCGAGGTGCCGAGGATCGCGGGGAGCATGCCCAGCAGGGGGATCACCAGCGTCTGGCTGAGGGACACGACGATCCCGCCGAAGGCCAGGACGGCGATCAACCCGTTCTGCTCCGCCCGAACGGCGTCTCCGCCACGCGTCCTGCCACCCATCGATGTGTCCTCTCGGAGACCCTTTAGTCGGACACTACAGACAGGTGTCGAACGCGTTGACATTCCACCCCGCGGCCCTTGTGGTCCACACCACCCGGTGCCACCATGGCAGAGGTGAACATCACCGGCACGACCCGGCGGGCAACCCGCCGACCCACCGCTACCGTGACCGCGACCCTCGCCGCCACGGCCGTCGCGCTCTCAGCCGCCCTCGCGGTCCCGGCCACCGCGAACGCACAGGACTCCTCCGAGGCCATCGCACAACTCCTGCCCGCCCCGAACCGCCTGGTCGCCTGGGGTGGCTCTCCCACCGGCGCGTGCGCCGGGGGCGTGTCCACCTCACTGCAGGGTGACGGCTACCCCGGTACGGCCAGTGTGAGCTGGGCCTTCGCCGTGGTCGGGGTGGGTCCGTGCAACCTCACAGCCACTCTCTCGTGGCGCAACCTCGACACCGGAACGACCGGGCAGAAGGTCGCGCAGATCCCCCACCCGCGGATCTCCCTCGGTGTCCCGGATCCGATCGCGCACCCGTACGACGCGATCATCTCCACCGGATCCGGCCGGGTCGAATACCGACTCACCACCACCGGCGGGGCCGTGGCGGGACCGATCATCGTCGACACCGTCGCCTACACCGGCTGACCCCGCCCCGGGTTCCGTCAGCTCAGGAGCCCCTCGTACGCGTGCCGCCAGTCCTCGACCGGCGGGACCAGGATGTTCTCCCCGAGCACCTGCACGAGCACCGTCGAGGCGCCCGCGTCCAGGTGTTCCTGCACCCGTGCCCGGGTGGCCTCGACCCCCCGGGTGACCATGGCCGCCCTGAGGCGGTCGCTGCCGCCGCGGACGTAGTCGGACTCGTCGAATCCCTGGCGGGTCCACGAGTTCCGGTAGTTGGGCAACCCCGTGTAGATGTTGAGGTGGTCCCGGGCCCGCGACTGCCACAGCTCGTCGTCGTCCTCTACACCCGCGGCGACCACCGCGGCGTGTTCCACGACCAGGGCCGGCCCCTCCTCCCCGGTGCCGCCGAGGATCTCGCGCGCCCGCGCGGTGTGCTCCGGGAGGGTGAGGTACGGGTGGGCGCCGGCGGTGCGGTCGCGGGACAGTTCGAGCATCTTGGGGCCGAGCGCGGCGAGGACGACCGGCGGCATCGTCTCCTCGCCCGCCGCCATGGGCTGGGTCCGGTCGAGGGCGTCGAGGTAGTCGCGCATCGCCGAGAGCGGGCGCCCGTAGTTGTGCCCGCGGTGCCGTTCGACCAACGGGGCGTGGGATACGCCCAGGCCGAGGACGAACCGACCGGGGTGCATGGCCTCGATGGTGCGCGCGGCCGCCCCCGCCGCCGAGGCGTCCCGTCCATAGATGTTGGCGATGCCCGTGCCGATGGCCATCCTGCGGGTCGCGCCCAGATAGAGCTGAGCGGCGGTGAAGGCCTCACGCCCGACAGCCTCGCCGAACCACAGCGATCCCCAGCCCTGCTCGTCGAGCTCGCCGAGCAGATCGGGGATCCCCGCCGGCGGCACGCCCTCGAGGGAGCCCGTCCACAGGCCGACCCGGCCGAGCTGCTCACGGCCTGCCGGATGGGACGCGCTGTCCTGGAGAACACTCATGACAACGAGTGTGCCCGACCGCGACGCTCGTTCGCCGCAAAGCAGTATCGCCGACACCCGGGCCACGTCAGACTGACCTGACACGTGTTGCAGATTCGTGCAGCAGTGGCCCAGTCACCGAGGAGTTGGCAGTCGATGTACGAGTGGTCCGAGACCGATCTGATGATCCGGGAGGCCGTGCGGGGCTTCATCGCCAAAGAGATCCGCCCGAATCTCGACGCCCTGGAGAGCGGTGAGATGCCGCCGTACCCGATCATCCGCAAGTTGTTCGCGGAGTTCGGGATCGACACGATGGCCTCAGACGGCGTGGAGAAGATGCTGGCCACGCAGCGGGCACGGGAGTCGGGGGCCGAGTCCGGCGGCGGGTCGGACCGCACCTCGGCCGATGCTCCCGGTGGCGGCGATGGTTCCGGCGGCGGCCTCGAGGGCCAGGACTCGCTCATGGCCGTGGTGATCAGCGAGCTCGCCGGGGCCTGCATGGGACTGGTGTCGGCGCTCGGGGTGAGCATCGGACTCGGTGCCACGACCATCATGTCCCGCGGGACGCTGGCGCAGAAGGAACGATGGCTGCCGGGAATCGTGACCATGGAGAAGGTCGCGTCATGGGCGATCACCGAACCTGACTCCGGGTCCGACGCCTTCGGCGGCATGCGGACCTACGTGCGGCGGGACGGCGACGACTACATCCTCAACGGCCACAAGACGTTCATCACCAACGGCCCGCACGCCGACGTGATGATCGTCTACGCCAAGCTCGACGAGGGCGCATCTGCAGGTGCCGACGGCCCGGACGCCGTGGCGGTCAAGCGCGACCGCAAGGTCCTGACGTTCGTGCTGGACAAGGGCATGGACGGCCTCACGCAGAGCGCCCCGTTCAAGAAGATGGGCCTGCACAGCTCCCCCACCGGCGAGCTGTTCTTCGACGACGTCCGGCTCGGCCGCGACCGTCTGCTGGGGGAGACCGAGGAGCACCGCGGCGGGGACGGGCGCGAGTCCGCCAAGTCGAGCTTCACCGCCGAACGCACCGGTGTGGCGATCATGGCGCTGGGGATCATCGAGGAGTGCCACCGACTGTGCGTCGACTACTCGCGCGAGCGCACGCTCTGGGGGCAGGAGATCGGACGCTTCCAGCTCATCCAGCTCAAGCTGGCCAGGATGGAGGTGGCGCGGATGAACGTGCGGAACATGGTGTTCCACTCCATCGAGCGCGCCCGGGCCGGCAAACGGCTCTCGCTGGCCGAGGCGTCGGCCATGAAGCTCTACTCGTCCGAGGCCGCCACCGACGTCGCGATGGACGCGGTCCAGTTGTTCGGCGGCAACGGCTACATGGCCGAGTACCGGGTAGAGCAACTGGCCAGGGACGCCAAATCGCTCATGATCTACGCCGGTAGTAACGAGATCCAGGTGACGCACATCGCCAAGGGCCTGCTCGGCCGCTGACACGCCTGATGGTGCCCCGCGCCCCGTCCGGAGCGCGGGGGCTCGGCTGGGCCGACCGACCCCACGGTTCTCGCGGTTGCCCCGCCGCCGGAAGGACGTACCGTCACTCCCATGGCCACTGAGTTGTTGCACACGTACATGCAGGACCACCACGCCGGGGCCGCCGCCGGGGTGGACCTCTTCCGTCGGGTGGCCAAAGACCACGAGGACCCCGAGATCCGTGCGGTCGTCTCGCGTATCGGCGACGAGACCGAGGAGGACCTGCGGAACCTCGAAGAGCTCATGACGCTGGTGGGGACGGCACCGTCGGCGCTCAAGGACCTCCCGGCCCGGGCCGCGGAGAAGCTCGGGCAGCTCAAGCCCAACCAGAGGTTCGCCCAGAGGTCGCCGCTCAGCGATCTCCTCGAGGTGGAGGCACTCACCATCGCGGTGCGGGGCAAGGAACTCGGGTTCAAGGCGATGCTCGATATCGACGATCCGCGTCTTCCCCGGCCCACCCTGGAGGCTCTGGTGGATCGTGCTGTCGAGCACGGCAGGCAGCTCGAGGAGCTGCGCCTGACGTGCACCCACGTGCTCAAGGAGAGCTAGAGACCACGGAGCCCGACGCGCCCGGGGTCACCGAAGGCCTCCAGCCGGGCGGGCGTAGCGTCGGGCGGATGAGGTTCTCACAGGTCGACGTATTCTCCCGCGTCCCGTTCCGGGGCAACCCCCTGGCCGTGGTCCACGACGCCGACGGGTTGACCGAGACGGAGATGGCGGCCATCGCCAGGTGGACCAACCTGTCGGAGACCGCCTTCCTGCTGGCGCCCACCACCGAGGCTGCCGACTACCGCGTCCGCATCTTCACCCCGGGAGCCGAGCTGCCGTTCGCCGGTCACCCCACGCTGGGCGCGTGCGCGGCGTGGCACTCCGCGGGTGGCCGCCCCCGGGTGCCGGGCAGGGTCGTCCAGGAATGCGGGATCGGGCCGGTCACCGTCCGCGACGAGGGTGCCGGCGACTGGTCGTTCGCCGCACCGGAACTACTCAGGTCAGGTCCCCTCGAGGAGTCGGAGGTCGCGCGACTGGCCACGGGACTGGGGCTGAGCCGCGACGACGTGGTGGACCACTCCTGGGTGGACAACGGCCCCGGGGCCTGCGCACTGTTCCTGCGCGACGCCGAGGCGGTCCTCGCGGTCAGGCCCGACATGCAGGCCCTGGCCGGGGACCGGGTCGGGGTCGTCGGCTGCTACCCGGCGCACGAGGCCGGGGCCCCGACAGTCGATGAGGCCACGGTCGAGGTCGAGGTCCGCTTCTTCCCCGTCTCGGCTGGCATCCCCGAAGACCCCGTCACCGGCAGCTTCCATGCGGGACTGGCTGTCTGGCTCACCGGCAACGGCACGCTTCCCCCGCGCTACACCGCCCGGCAGGGCACCGTGCTCGGCCGTGAGGGGCGCGTCCGGATCGCCGCCGGATGTGACGACGCCCCCGGCACCGGGATCTGGGTGACCGGGCACGTCGCGCACCTCGTGGAGGGGGAGATCGACGCGGGATGACCACACCGCCGTACCCCGCCCGGCCGGGGCCGGCCCGGTCAGCGCATCTCGCCCGCACCCACGTACGGGTTCAGGCTGGTGGTGAGGCTGCCCTCGGCGAAGCGGGAGAAGCGGCAGTCCGCCGGGTCGACGCCCGACATCGTCGTCGTCCCGTCGAGCAGCAACTCCGCGACCAGCCGACCGACCGCGGGCGACATCTTGAACCCGTGCCCGGAGAAGCCGACGGCCAGGAACAGTCCGTCGAGCGGTGACGGACCGATCACCGGGTTGTAGTCGGGAGTGGTGTCGTACGCACCGACGTAACTGCCGGTGATCGACGGGTCCGGCATGTCGGGGAGGCGGTGCATGAGCCGCTCCACGACCTTCTCGACGGTCGACTCGTCGGCCCGGTTCGAATAGGCGTCGGGATCGATGTACTGCGGCGAGTGGTGGTCGGAGTTGCCGGCGAGGATCTCCCCGTTCGGTTCACGACACAGGTACTGCAGGCCGACCAGGTCCGACAGCGTGGGCACCTGCTCCAGCGGTTCACCCTGGTCGACCAGCACCAGCTGGGCGCGCTGGGCCCGGACGGGGATGTCCAGGCCGACGGTGGCGCCGAGTTGAGGCGCCCACACCCCGGTCGCGAGGATGACCTGCTCGGCGAACACGGTGGTGCCGTCGGCGAACTCCGCTCCGACCACACGGTCACCACGCCCCCGAACCAACGCCGTGACCCGGGTGCTCTGGCGGACCCGGACCCCACGCCGACGGGCGGCGGCGGCGAAGGCCATCCCCGTCATGTACGCCTCCCCGCGACCACCGCGTGGCTCCCACGCCGCCGCTGCCACGTCGTCCACGTTCAGGCCCGGCCACAGCTCCGCCATGCGGTCCGGCGGGATGAGCTCGGTCTCGATCCCCAGGCTCTGCTGCATGGCCACGTTCGCCCGGAGCGGGATCACGTTCTCCTCGCCCACGATCACCGCGTACCCGCACTGGCGGAACGCCAAGTCGTCACCCAGCAGTTGGCCCGCGTTCTCGAAGACCGGGATGCTGTGCCAGCTCAGGGCCGCCATGGTGGGCGACCCGTAGTGGCAGCGGATGACGCCGCTGGACTTTCCGGTCATCCCGGAACACAGGGTGTCCTTCTCCACGACGAGCACGTCGGTCTCGCCGCGCTCGGTCAGGTTCCAGGCGATCGACAGCCCCTCGAGGCCGCCGCCGATCACGAGGAACTTCACGGTGTCGTCTTGATGCGCTGTGTCGTTCAACTGCGCTGTGTAGGTCATGGGGTCACTCTCTCGGTGCGCGCGGTCAGTGATCGGTGAACGTGAGTGGTCCGGGGGGTTCAGTGCTCGGCGGTGAGCAGATCGGCCAGCACGTCGGCCAGGGCCTCGGCACCCCGCTCGGCGTCGGCGTCCTCCACGTACTCCTGCGGGGAGTGCGACACCCCGGACGGGTTGCGGACGAACAGCATGGCGGTCGGGACGTGAGCGGCCAGGACACCTGCGTCGTGACC
>JBKBUP010000093.1:0-10128 GCA_046289795.1 Dietzia sp.
GGCGGCCAACTCGACCGGATCCCCGGCGTCACGCAGATCGAGGAAGTTGACCCCTTTCACCACGCGCCCCTCGTCGACGTCGAGGCACGGGATCACCCGGGTGGCGAGCGTCATGCGCGGGTCACCGTTCGCCATCGAGCCACGGGCGGTTGCCCTCGGGTTCGGGGGTGGCCCGGCGGCGGCCGGCCTCGAAGAAGTTACCGGGTTCGCCGAGTTCGCGGATGGTGCCGAGCACCTCTGCGTGGGCCCGCGGGCCGGCCGCGAGGATCGACTGGGAGTCGATCGACCACGGCTCGCCGGTCAGATCGGTGACCACGCCACCCGCCGCGCGGATGTGGGAGGCCCCCGCCGCGTTGTCCCAGGCGTAGTTCCCGAAGCTCACCGCGGCGGACAACCGGCTGGAGCCGACGAACGACAGGTCGACTCCCGTTGACCCGAACTTGCGGGTCCGGGCGGCATCGAGGGTGAGCTGCTCGAACACCTCCCGGCGATAGGCCGGCGGGTAGGTGGTGCGGGCACCGGTGTTGAGCGACCCGAGCCCCAGCGCGACGTCGCGGATCGACACGTCGGCGATCCGCGGGACCTCCTCGTCGTTCTCCTTGAGTGGGCCCCCGGCGATCGAGGTGAAGCGCATGCCGAGCAGCGGAAGCCAGGTCAGGCCGAGCACGGGCTGCCGCTCGTGGACCAGCGAGACGAGGATGCCGGTCGTGGGGATGCCGAGTGAGTAGTTGGCCGTGCCGTCGATCGGGTCGACCACCCAGAGCGTGCCCTCGTTGACCGGCGGACCGCCGAACTCCTCGCCGTGCACCTCGAGTCCGGTGCCCTCGCGGAGCGCGTCGGAGATGCGACGTTCCAGCTCGAGGTCGAGCTCGGTGGCGAAGTCGTTGCGCGAGCCCTTGGCCCGGGTGCCCTCGGCACCCAGTCCCTCGACGAAGCGGGGTGAGACCTCCTCGAGTACGCGGGCCGCCAGCGCGAGCGCCTCCGCCGGGTCGACGGACAAGTCCGTGGGCAGGGTATTTCCGGTCTGATCGGTCATCTCGGGCCTCCTGCTCGAGGTCATGCGGGTGGGTGGAGCTACACGATGGTCATGGCCGTGTCAGCGGACGCTCACCGCGGCCAGCGCCTCGGGAAGGGTGAAGCGGCCGGCATAGAGAGCCTTGCCCACGATGGCGCCCTCGACCCCCTCGGGTACGAGCGTCGCGATGGCCTCGAGGTCGGCCACGGAGGACACCCCTCCGGACGCCACCACCGGCGCGCCGGTGACGGAGCACACCTGGGAGAGCATCTCGAGGTTCGGACCGTTGAGCATCCCGTCCTTGGAGACGTCGGTGACGACGTATCGGGCGCAGCCGTCCTTGTCCAGACGCTCCAGCACCTCCCAGAGGTTGCCACCGTCGGATACCCAGCCTCGTCCGCGGAGCCGGGGCTCGCCGTCGACCACACGGACGTCCAGGCCCACCGCGATGCGGTCACCGTGGCGGGCGATCGCGGATGCGCACCACTCCGGGTTCTCCAGGGCCGCGGTCCCCAGGTTGACCCGGGCGCAGCCGGTCGCGAGGGCGGCCTCGAGCGAGTCGTCGTCGCGGATCCCTCCGGACATCTCGACCTTGACGTCGAGCGCCCCGACGACCTCGGCGAGGAGGTCGCGGTTGGTCCCGCGGCCGAAGGCGGCGTCGAGGTCCACCAGGTGGACCCACTCGGCCCCGTCCCGCTGCCACTGCAGCGCGGCCTCCAACGGCGAGCCGTACGAGGTCTCGGTCCCGGCCTCCCCCTGCACCAGACGGACGGCCTGCCCGTCGGCGACGTCCACGGCGGGCAGGAGCTCGAGGTAAGAAGCGTTGGTCACGGGCATCAGCGTAGTCCGTCCGCTCGTGGGCGCTCCCCATCGCCCTCGGCCGGTTCCGACGGCTCCACGGGGTGGGCGTCGGGCTGACCGTCGGGGTCGTCTCCGTACTCGGCACGGATCGCACGATCGGTGATGCGGTTGGACGCCACGCCCATCGCCACGACGGCCAGGACCATGCCGACCAGCGCGACGACGGCCCGACCGACCGGCGGCAGTGGGAGCAGAGCGACCGCCAGCGCGGTCAGACCCAGGAACAACACTCCCGCTCCGGAGACCCACAGCGCGAGGACCGCGAACGACACGGGCGCCGGGCGGCCCCGGCGGTCAGCCAATGGACCTGATCCAGTTCTCGAGCAGTTGCAGACCGGCGTCGCCTGACTTCTCGGGGTGGAACTGGGTGGCCGACAGCGGACCGTTCTCCACGGCGGCGATGAATCGCGTGCCGTGCTGTGCCCAGGTGACATCCGGCGGGGTCAGGTGGTCGGACGGCTCCATCTCCCACCTCTGCACCCCGTAGGAGTGGACGAAGTAGAAGCGCTCGTCGGCGGGCATGCCGGCGAACAGGACGCTGCGCTCCGGCGCCTCGACGGTGTTCCAGCCCATGTGTGGCAGCACCGGGGCCTCCAGCCGCTCGACGACCCCGGGCCACTCGCCACAGCCCGCGGCCCCGGACTCGGCGTGCTCGCCGTCCGAGAACTCGGTCCCCCGCTCGAACATGACCTGCATACCCACACAGATGCCCAGCACGGGGCGGCCGCCGGCGAGGCGCTCACCGATGATCCGCGGCCCCTTGACGGCCCGGAGACCCTCCATGCACGCGGCGAACGCGCCGACGCCCGGGACCACGAGCGCCTCCGCCTCCGTGGCCACCTCGGGGTCGGACGTGAGCTCGACCCGGGCGCCGACACGCTCCAGGGCGCGTTGGGCCGAGCGAAGATTGCCCGAGCCGTAGTCGAGGAGCGCCACCCGAGGGGCCTGTGAGGTCATGACCCCACTTTATCGTCCCTGTCGGACAAGGTCAGATCACGCTTCGGCCGGGTACGACGTGCGCCCACAGCGGCGGGGCCACCCACGAGCAGGACGACCCCTGCTGCGATCGTGAACAGGAGCACGTAGCCGAATCCGGCGAATCCGCCCATGACCACCGACCCGAGGCCGGTTCCGGCGTCGAAGGAGATGTTCCACGAGGCCGACGCGGTGCCCAGCCGGGAGCGCGGCATCCGCTCGAACGAGGCGACGAGCGCCTCGTTCTGCACGGCACCGAACCCGAGTCCGAACACGACGGTCGGGGCGATGAACCACCACGGATCCGCCGACACCGAGAGCAGGCCGGCGATTCCGGCCATGCCGAGCGCGGCGAACGCCAGTCCGGGCCAGACCAGGGCGCCGGGCCCCCGCCGATCGGAGATGAGTCCGGCGAAGGTGCGCCCGACGATCACGCCCACCCCGAGGAGCCCGAGCCCGACACCCGCGACGACCGCGCCGCTGCCCGAGACGATCGAGTCCAGTGCGGGTGAGAGGAACGACGCCGCGGCACCGTAGGGCAGTGACACCGCCACCATGACCAGGAACGGCCCGGCGAGCAGGACGAACACCGCCTTCCGGCCGAGTGCGGAGGGGTGGGAGGACGACTGGGCGGGTGCCGGGTGCACGTTGGGAAGTCGTGCCGCGGCGACCAGACCGACGACGCCGAACGCCGTCGCGCTCCAGGCGACCGTGGCCAGACCGAACACCTCCAGCAGCCACAGCCCGACCGGCAGGAAGATAGCCTCGGAGATGCCCACCGCGAGGCCGATCAACGAGGTGGCGCGACCGAGCATCCCGGGTGGCGCGAGCTCCGCGACCAGAGCGGACCCGGCGACCGTCATCATGCCGAAGCCGGCACCACGGACACCGCTGACCGCCAGCACCGCGAACGGCCCGTCGAACAGCGCGAGCAGCCCCGAGGGCAGGCCGAGGAGCGAACTGCCGATCCCGAGCACCCAGCGGTAGCCGATCGCCGCGGTGATCCGCGGGGTGAGCAGCTGGACCAGCACGGTGACCGTCATGAACACGCCGGTCGTCGCACCGGCGACCAGTTCGCTGCCCCCTCCCCGGACCACGGCGAGTGGCACGACGGGCAGGAGCAGCGAGAAGCCGCCGAAGGCGAGGAGGACCAGGACGAACGCCGCCGGCACACCGGGGGTCCGGGCCAGCTGTCCGAACGCGCCCGGTTTCTTGACCCCCGGGGTCACTTCGCCATCACAGAGCGCCCTTGGTCGAGGGGATCCCGGTGATCCGCGGATCCGGCTCGACCGCGGCGCGCAGCGCCCGGGCGACGGCCTTGTACTCCGCCTCGGTGATGTGGTGGGGGTCGCGACCGTAGTGCACGCGGACGTGCAGAGCGATGCGGGCGTGCGACGCGAGTGTCTCGAACACGTGCCGGTTGAGCACGGTGCCGTACGGAGCGCTGTCGTGCCCCACGACGACGTACCCGATCATGACGTCGGGCTCCCCCGTGTGGACGCAGTACGGCCGTCCGGAGACGTCGACGATCGCCTCCGCGAGGGTCTCGTCCATGGGGATCGAGCACTGGCCGAAGCGGCGGATGCCGCGCTTGTCGCCCAGTGCCCGCCCGAGCGCCTGACCGAGCACGATGGCGGTGTCCTCGACGGTGTGGTGAGCCTCGATGTCGACGTCGCCCGTCGCGCGGACCGTGAGGTCGAACGCACCGTGCTGACCGAACGCGGTGAGCATGTGGTCGAAGAACGGGACGCCGGTGGCGATCTCGGTCCGGCCGGTGCCGTCGAGGTCGATCTCGACGACGATCGACGACTCCTTGGTGGTGCGCTCGACGCGACCCACGCGTCCGCCCTGCTCGCTCATCGTGTCTCCCTCGTCGTGGTGATCTCTGTTGCCGCCAACTCGGCGCTCACCTGCAGCAGCCTGTCGTTCTCGCTCTCCAGCCCGATGGTCGCACGAAGTCGACCGGGGATGCCCACGTCGCGGATGAGTACGCCGGCGTCGAGGTAACGCCGCCACGTGCGGGGCGCGTCGACGAAGGGCCCGTAGAGCACGAAGTTGGCCTCGCTGGGCAACACATCGTAGCCGAGCCCCTCGAGCCCTGCGATCACCCGCTCGCGCTCGTGGGCCAGCAGCGCGACCGACCCGAGGGTCTCCTCGGCGTGACGCAGTGCGGCTCCCGCGGCGGCCTGGGCGATGACCGACAGGTGATACGGCAGACGCACGAGGAGAACGGCCTCGACGAACGAGGGGTCGGCCGCGAAGTAGCCGAGCCGGCCGCCGGCGAAGGCGAAGGCCTTGCTCATGGTGCGCGAGACGACGAGCTTCGCCGGGTAGTCGGCGAGCAACGTGCACGCGCTCGGCGACGGGGAGAACTCCGCGTACGCCTCGTCGACCACGACGATGCCCGGCGCCGCGTCGAGGAGCCGCCGCAGGTCCTCGAGCTCGATCACGTGGCCGGTCGGGTTGTTGGGGGTGGTGAGGAAGACGACGTCGGGGCGGTGTTCCGCGATGGCCGAGAGGGCGGCCTCGACGTCGATCGCCAGGTCGGTGCCCCGGTCCACCGGGATCCACTCGGTGTCCGTGCCCGCGGCGAGGATCGGGTGCATGGAGTAGCTGGGGACGAAGCCCATCGCGCTGCGCCCCGGCCCACCGAAGGCCTGGAGCAGCTGCTGGAGGATCTCGTTGGAGCCGTTGGCCGCCCACACCATGTCCACGTCCACCTCGACCCCGGTCTGCCGGGTGAGGTAGGCGGCGAGGTCTGTGCGCAGTTCGACGGCGTCGCGGTCCGGGTAGCGGTTGAGATCGGCCGCGGCCTCGGACACGGCCGCCGCGATGTCAGCGACCAGCTCGGCGCTGGGCGGGTGGGGGTTCTCGTTTGTGTTGAGCTGCACCGGCACCTCGAGTTGCGGGGCGCCGTAGGCGCTCTTCCCGCGCAGGTTCTCGCGCAGGGGCAGCGCGTCCAGTCCGACTCCGGGCCGGGGGGTGACGGTCACTGCTCCTCCTCGGCGGTGAGGTCCTCGAAGCGGGCGCGGACGGCCTCGCCGTGGGCGGGCAGCCGTTCGGCGTCGGCGAGCGCGACGACGGTCGGGGCGATCTCCTTGAGCGCGACCCGGTCGTAGTCGATCACGTGGATACCGCGCAGGAAGGTCTGCACGCTCAGCCCGGACGAGTGACGCGCGGTGCCCGACGTGGGCAGGACGTGGTTCGAGCCCGCCGCGTAGTCGCCGAGCGGGACCGGCGAGTAGGCGCCCACGAAGATCGCCCCGGCGTTGCGCACGCGCGCGGCGTCGGCCGCGGAGTCTCGGGTCTGCACCTCGAGGTGCTCGGCCGCGTACGCGTCGACCACGCGCAGGCCGGCGTCGATGCCGTCCACCAGGACGATGCCCGACTGCGGGCCCTCGAGCGCCTCGCGGACACGGTCGGCGTTGAGGGTGACCGTGTAGCGGGCCTCGACCTCCCGGGCGACGGCGTCGGCGAGCTGTTCCGAGTCGGTGACGAGCACACTCGCGGCGTTGGGGTCGTGCTCGGCCTGGCTGATGAGGTCGTAGGCGATGTGGACCGGGTCGGCCGTGTGGTCGGCCAGGACGGCGATCTCGGTGGGGCCGGCCTCCGAGTCGATGCCCACGACGCTGCGGCACAGCCGCTTGGCGGCGGTGACGTAGACGTTGCCGGGGCCGGTGACCATGTCGACGGGCTCGAGCTCGAGGCCGTCGGTGTCCTCGCCACCGTGGGCGAGCAGCGCGACGGCCTGGGCGCCGCCGACGGCCCAGACCTCGTCGACGCCGAGCAGCGCGCACGCGCCGAGGATGGTGGGGTGCGGCCAGCCACCGAAGTCCGCCTGCGGCGGGGAGGCCACGACGAGCGAACCGACGCCCGCGACCTGAGCCGGCACGACGTTCATGATGACGCTCGACGGGTACACGGCCTTGCCGCCGGGGACGTAGAGCCCCACGCGCTCGACGGGCACCCACTTCTCGGTGACGAAGCCGCCGGCGGCGACCTCGGTGACGGTGTCGGAGCGCCGCTGCGCGGAGTGGACGATGCGGGCGCGGCGGATGGCCTCGATCAGGGCCGCGCGCACGTCGGGGTCGAGATTCTCGCCGGCCCGGGTGATCACCTCGGCGGGCACGCGGACCGAGGAGGGGCGCACCCGGTCGAACTCCTCGCCGTAGTCGAGCGCCGCGGAGGCCCCGTGCTCCCGGATCGCCTCGACCACCGGGCGGACGGTGTCGACGACGGAGTCGACGTCGGCGGCGCCTCGCGGGAGTGTGCGGCGCAGCTCGGCGGTGCCGAGGGTGCGACCGCGCAGGTCGATGCGGGAGAGCATGGTGTGGCCTTTCCGTGGGATCACGGGCCGTCGACCAACCGGTCGACGACCCCGGCCCAGTCTAGATCCGACCGCCCGCGGGACCCCCTCACGCCACCCTCGCGGGTGTTGCGGGTGGGAATCAGCGAATTCCCTGTCCGCTCACGCGCAGCAGGCGCCGGCCTCGTCGTCGTCGTTCTTGTTGTGGCCACCCACCACCGGCGACGTACCGAAGGTCTCCGAGTCGGCGAGGACGGTGTAGACCTCCCACCGCTCGCCGCCGGGGCCGGTGACCCACACCTTGTCCTGGGTGGCGAAGCAGCAGGTGGTGCCGATCTCCTCGTCGGTGAACAGGCCGGCCTCGGTCAGCCGCGCGATCTCGCTGTGGACCTGCTCGCTGGACTCGACCTCGACGCCCAGGTGGTTGAGCGAACCGCCCTGACCCGGGTTCTCGAGCAGGACCAGCTTGAGGGGCGGCTGCTCCACCACGAAGTTGGCGTAGCCGGGCTTGCGCTTGGCGGGTTCGACTCCGAACAGGGTCGAGTAGAACCGGACGGCCTCGTCGACGTCGTCGACGTTGAGGGCGAGTTGCACACGGGACATGGTCGGAACCTCCACCTTTGTGATGAATATCGAATTGTGTACCCGGTACAGAGAACCACCCTTTTCGATATTCGTCAAGAAGCTCGGCTACACTGGGCGCCATGCCCAAGGCCCTGCCCCTCCTCGACGTCAGCTCGCCGGTCTGCTGCGCACCGATGTCGGCGGGCCCGATCGGATACGACGACGCCGTGGAGATAGCGCTGCGCCTCAAGGCCCTCGCCGACCCGGTCCGGATCCGGCTGCTGTCACTTCTGCTCACCAGTGACGCCGGCGAGGTGCGCACTGGCGATCTGGCCGCCGCGACCCGCGTCGCGGAGTCGACCACCTCCCATCACCTCGGCCGACTCCGCGAAGCGGGGATGATCGAGTCCGAGCGGCGCGGGATGAGCGTGTTCCACCGCGCCCGCGGGTCCGCGATCGACGCCCTCCGCGCAGCGCTCGACCCGAACTGCTGCACCTAGCCGGAACGGCCGCACGTCGACTGGGCCACCCCACCTGCCGGGACATACGCGCCTAGGACCGAACCGCACCGTCGACCAGGTGCATGCGCGCATCACACCGCGCCGCCACTCCCGCGTCGTGCGTGACGAGCATCAGCGCCACGTCGAACTCGCGCGCCGTGCGCAACAGCAGGTCCATCACCACGGCGCCCGACTCCGAGTCCAGCGCACTGGTCGGCTCGTCCGCCAGAAGCAGCGACGGCCCGTTGACCAGCGCCCGTGCGACGGCCACCCGTTGACGTTGACCCCCCGACAGGGCACCCACGGTCCGACCCGCCATCGGACCCAGGCCCACCCTGTCGAGCAACTCGTCGGCGCGCTCACGCACCTCGACCCGACGGGCCCGCGACGGCCGCCCGCCGAGCCACGCCATGGCCTCGAGCTGTTCGCGGGCGGTCAACGACTCGACCAGGTTGGACTGCTGGAACACGATGCCGATCTCCGTCCGGCGCAGCTCGGCCGCCCGCCGAGAACCCACCGCCGCCAGGTCCACCTCCCCGTGGCGGGTGGTCAACCACGCGTGGCCGGAATCGGGCGGGGTGAGGGTGGCGGCCACGGCCAGCAGACTGGACTTGCCCGAGCCGGAGGGCCCGGTCACCGCGAGACTGCGGCCGCGGCCGATCCCGCAGGAGACGTTGTCGACGGCGGTGATCCGGCCGTCGCCGTCGGGGTAGGTCAGGACGACGTCGTCCATCCGCAGCGCGGTGGTCGCGGGGGTGCCGAGGACAGAGGCGTCGAGGACGGGGGCATGGGACATGGGGTTCTCCTGGAGCGGTAGATGGTGTGACGACGAGGTCGCGCCCGCGCGGCCGGGAGTCCGGCTCACCGGAGCGCACCCAGGGCGGTGGCCGGGTCCGCCGTGACGACGGGGCGGAGCGAGACGGCGGCTCCGGCGAGTCCGAGGACAGCCAGCAGTGCGGCGGGGAGCACGGTGGTGGCGGGCGAGACGATGTAGGGCACCGCCCCGCCCGCGACGGCGCCGAACAGCGCGGCGATCCCCACGCCGGTTCCGATGCCCACCGCCAGGACGACGGCCGCCTGGCCGACCGAGTCACGCACCACCGCTGCGGTGGACGCACCCAGGGCCTTGATCACCGCGACGTCCCTACGGCGCTGCATCCCCCAGACCGCGAAGAACGCGCCCACGACCAGTGCGGTGACGGCCAGCAGCATGTAGGTCATGGTGTTCAACGAGGTGTTCTCGGCGCGGTGTGACGGCAGGGAGGACACCAGACCCTCGGGGTCCACCACCGTCAGACCGGCGGTGGACATCGAGGACGCGGACGAGACCGCGACGGCGGTGGCCGCCCCACCGCGCGGGGCGAGCTCGCGCCAGGTGGCCAGGTCGGTGACGACGACCGGGGTGTGTGAATGCCAGAGGTCGCCGGCACTCCCGGCGACGCCAAGTGAGCCACCCTCGATTCTGAGCTCGGTCGCGCCGGCGCCCAGCTCGTCGCTGACACCTGTAGAGAGCAGCACCTCCCCCGGCGAGGGAGGGGTCAGCGATCCCACGGGGCCGCCGAGACCCACGGCGACGGCCGAGGCGCCGGTCTCGGTCCCGTCGTCCACGCGGATGCGGGCCACGCCCACGGGGATCGCTGAGGGATCGGCGGTGGTCACCCGGGCCAGTTGATCGACGGTGAGGGCCGCGCGATCGAGGTCGACGGCCCCGTCCTCGTCGGCGGGCAGGACGAAACCCGAGCCACCGTCACCCAGGGCCCGTAGCGCCGACACACTCTGGTGGGCGAGGCCGGCGGTGAGGCCGAGCAGGCCGGCGACCAGGACGGACAACAGCAGCACGACGCCCGTGATGAGCGCGAAGCGGCCCCGCGCGGTGCGCAGGTCGCGGAGTGCGAAATACATGGGGT
>JBKBUP010000094.1:0-10016 GCA_046289795.1 Dietzia sp.
AGGGCCACAGTATCGCCTCCGGGGGACCGACGGTGCCGGGGCGTCGGGACGGCCTGGCTACACTTGCGGCCATGTGCGGAATCGTCGGTTATGTCGGGCATCAGGCTGCCCTCCCTGTTGTGGTCGAGGCCCTGCGTCGGATGGAGTACCGCGGATACGACTCGTCGGGCGTGGCCGTCCTCGACGGCTCGGGCGCCTCCCGGGTCGAGAAGAAGGAGGGCAAGCTCGCCAACCTCGAGGCCGCGCTCGACTCCGCCGGGCACGACAGCTTCCCCGGGACCACCGGGATCGGTCACACGCGCTGGGCCACCCACGGGCGCCCCAGTGACCGCAACGCCCACCCGCACGTGTCGGGCGATGTGGCGATCGTTCACAACGGCATCATCGAGAACTTCTCGCCTCTGCGTGCCGAGCTGGAGGCCGCGGGGATCGAGCTGGAGTCCGACACCGACTCCGAGGTCGCCGCGCACCTGGTCGCGTGCGAGATGGCGTCCGGCCCGAACGCGGGGGACTTCGTCGCCTCGTGCCGTGCCGTGCTCAACCGTCTCGAGGGCGCTTTCACGCTCGTGTTCAGCCACGCCGCGCACCCGGGTGTCCTCGTCGCGGCGCGCCGGTCCACCCCGCTGGTCCTGGGCGTGGGGGAGGGTGAGATGTTCCTCGGCTCGGACGTCGCCGCCTTCATCGAGCACACCCGCGAGGCGGTGGAACTCGGACAGGACAACGTGGTGGTGCTGCGGGCCGACGGCTACGAGATCACCGACCTCGCCGGCGAACCCGCGGAGGGGCGCCCGTTCCACATCGACTGGGACCTCGCCGCAGCGGAGAAGGGCGGCTACGACTACTTCATGCTCAAGGAGATCGCCGAGCAGCCGAAGGCCGTCGCCGACACCCTCCTGGGGCACTTCCAGGACGGCCGCATCGTGCTCGACGAGCAGCGGATCAGCGACCAGGACCTGCGGGACATCGACAAGGTGTTCATCGTGGCCTGCGGCAGCGCCTACCACTCCGGAATGGTGGCCAAGTACGCGATCGAGCACTGGACCCGCCTGCCATGTGAGGTCGAGATCGCCTCGGAGTTCCGCTACCGCGACCCGGTCCTGGACCGGTCCACCCTCGTGGTGGCCATCTCCCAGTCGGGCGAGACGGCCGACACCCTGGAGGCGGTGCGTCACGCCAAGTCGCAGAAGGCCCGCGTCCTGGCGGTCTGCAACACCAACGGTTCGCAGATCCCCCGCGAGGCCGACGCCGTGCTCTACACGCACGCCGGCCCCGAGATCGGGGTGGCCTCCACCAAGGCGTACCTGGCCCAGATCACCGCCAACTATCTCGTCGGACTGGCCCTGGCCCAGGCCCGGGGCACCAAGTACCCCGATGAGGTGGCGGCCGAGTTCCGTCAGCTCGAGCGGATGCCCGAGGACATCCAGAGGGTCGTCGACTCCCTCGGCCCCGTACGGGAGATCGCGCGCGAGCTGGCCGACTCCAAGTCGGTGCTGTTCCTCGGGCGCCACGTCGGCTACCCGACCGCGCTCGAGGGAGCACTCAAGCTCAAGGAGCTGGCGTACATGCACGCCGAGGGCTTCCCGGCGGGCGAGCTCAAGCACGGGCCGATCGCGCTCATCGAGGACGGACTCCCGGTCTTCATCGTGATGCCGCCGGTCGAGGGACGCGGGGTCCTCCACTCCAAGCTGGTGAGCAACATCCAGGAGATCAGGGCTCGCGGTGCGCGGACCATCGTGATCGCCGAGGAGGGGGACGAGGTCGTGCGACCGCTGTCGGACTACTTCATCCCCATCCCCGCCTCGACCACCCTGTTGCAGCCGCTGCTCGCGACGATCCCGTACCAGGCGTTCGCCGCAGAGGTCGCCGCCGCTCGCGGGTACGACGTGGACAAGCCCCGCAACCTGGCCAAGTCCGTCACGGTCGAGTGACCCGCAACCGGGTCCGAAACTGATCAGGGTCTGACGAACATGTCGCGCGCGCACCCGGTCGAGGCGATCCGGGCCGCCGAGCGCCCGCTACTCGATGCGGCGACGGCGGCCGGGGACCCGGACGCCGTGATGCGCCGAGCGGCGGCGGGCGTGGCCCACCACACCGCCGCACTCCTGCGGGAGCGGGCCGGAGGGGTCTACGGGCGTTCGGTCCTGCTGATCGTGGGCAGCGGGGACAACGGCGGTGACGCCCTCTACGCCGGCGCGGTCCTGCGCGGGCGGGGTTGTCGCGTGGAGGCGGTGTTGCTCGACCCGGACCGGGTCCACGGGCGGGCCCTCCAGGCCTTGCGGGGAGCAGGGGGTCGGGTGGTCGCCGGCGGGGCCGGGGCGGTCGCGCGCACGGCGAGCACACCGGACGTGGTGATCGACGGCGTCGTGGGACTCGCGGGGACGGGCCCGCTGCGGGAACCCGCGGCGGCGACGGTGGCGGCGCTCACCGGGGCCGGGGTCCCGTTCGTCGCGGTGGATCTCCCGAGCGGGGTCGACGCCGACACCGGCACGGTTCACGAGGCGCACGTGCGAGCCGACGTCACCGTCACCTTCGGCGCCCTCCGGCGCGCTCATCTGCTCGCCTCGCCGACGTGCGGCCGGGTCGAGGTGGTCGACATCGGCCTGGCAGGGATCCGGTCCGGACCGCAGACGATTCGCCGCCCGGACCGGGCCGAGGTGGGTCGGGCGTGGCCGGTCCCGGGCCCGGGTGACGACAAGTACACCCAGGGTGTGGTCGCGATCCGTGCCGGATCCGACCGGTACCCGGGTGCCGCCGTGTTGTGCGCCTCTGCGGCGGTGGCGGCGACCTCCGGGATGGTCCGGTACGTGGGCCCGGGCGCGGCGGACGTGCTCTCCGGCCGTCCGGAGGTGGTGTGCCACCCGTCGGTCGCCGAGGCCGGGACCGCGCAGTCCTGGGTCGTGGGCCCGGGAGCGGGGACCGGCACCGGGGCGGTCGCCGACATCGACGCGGTCCTGGCCCGGGGGCGACCGACCGTGCTCGACGCGGACGCGCTCACGTGTGTGGCGGCCCATCCCGTGTTGCTGCGGAGCGCGACCGCGCCGGTGCTGCTCACCCCCCACGCCGGCGAGTTCGATCGGCTGACCGGAGGGTGGGACCGGGCGGACCGACCCGGTGCGCTGCGCCGCTACGTCGCAGGGCTGCGCGACCGGGGGATCGAGGCGACGGTCCTGCTCAAGGGGCGGGTGACGCTCGTCGACGACGGCGAGACCACCTGGTCCACCGATGCGGGTTCCTCCTGGGCCGCCACGGCGGGTTCCGGGGACGTGTTGTCCGGAGTGATCGGCGCGTTGCTCGCGAACGGCATGGGGGCCGGCGCGGCGGTCGCCTGGCCGGCGGTCGCGGCGGCGATGGCCCACGGTGAGGCCGCGCAGGTCGCCGCGGGGCGCACGGGCGGGGCTGGCGCGCCGATCGGGGCCGGCGATCTGCTGACCGCGTTGCCGGCGGCGATCTCCGCGCTCCGCGGTGCGTGAATAGCCTCCGGCGGCCGGAGTTTGGCAGAATGGACGAAATGGGCCCAATTGTCCCGCCGTCGCCGTGCCGCGCCGAGATCGACCTGGACGCGATCGAGCACAACTCGCGCGTCCTGGTGAGAGCTGCGCGCGGTGCGCGTGTCATGGCGGTGGTCAAGGCCGACGCCTACGGCCACGGAGCCGTACCCGTCTCGCTCGCCGCACTGCGCGGTGGCGCGGACGCGCTGGGGGTCACCACCATCGGCGAGGCGCTGGAGTTGCGCGCGGCGGGGATAGACGCCGAGATCCTGGCCTGGTTGTTCGCGGTCGGAGACGACGTCGGTGCGGCGCTCGAGGCCGATGTCGACCTGGCCGTCCCGAGTCCGGGTCACCTCGACACCGTGCTCGACGCCGCGCGCCGCACCGGACGCCGCGCCCGGGTGACCCCCAAGATCGACACCGGGCTCGCCCGCTCCGGCATCACCCTCGACGAGTGGCCCGCTCTGCTCGACCGGCTCGTGGCCGCCTCGGACGAGGGTCTCGTCGAGGTCACCGGACTGATGGCGCACTTCGCGCACGCCGACGATCCGGGAAACCCCGTGATCGATCAACAGGTCGACCTCCTGCACGCGTGTGTGGCCCGCGCCCGCGCCCGCGGGCTGGACTGCCCGGTCAACCACCACGCCAACTCCGCGGCCACCCTGACCCGCCCGGACGACGGTTTCGAGATGGTCCGCCCCGGGATCGCCCTCTACGGGCTCAACCCGGTCGACGGCTTCGAGGCGGATCTGGTCCCGGCGATGACGTTCTCCGCCGAGGTACTGATGGTCAAGCGCCTCGCCGCCGGTCAGGGGGTCAGCTACGGACACACGTGGTACGCCCCGCGCGACACCACCGTCGCACTCGTGGCGGCGGGGTACGCCGACGGGGTGTGGCGCCTGCTCTCGGGCCGGTTCGAGGTGGCGATCAACGGACGCCGGTACCCGAACGTCGGGCGCGTCTGCATGGATCAGTTCGTCGTCGACCTGGGCCCCGATCCGGGCGATGCGGTCCGGGCCGGTGACGCCGCCGTCCTGTTCGGCACGGGTGCCGACGGCGGACCCACCGCCGCCGAGTGGGCCGGGACCCTGGGGACCATCCACTACGAGGTCGTCACGGCCGTCCGTGGCCGAGCGGCCCGACATCACGTTCACGGTGCCGGTCGCGCACCCGGTGGACAGAGGGAGGGTTCACTATGAGTGGAGAAGACGACTCGCCCAAGCGTCGGAGGTCTGTGCCTCGACTCCGGATGCCCCGCCGTCCCTCCCGGTCGCCCGTGGGGGAGCCGGTCGAGATCCGGTCACCCGAACTGGTCGGCGGAGCGACACAGGACGCCGACTCCGTCGACGAGCAGATCCGGGCCCCCGGAGGTCTCGCCTCAGGATTGAGTGCGCTCGGCGCCGCCACGATCGGATCCGTGGCCACCCTCCTCCCGGGACGCCGGGCGGGCGACCCGTGGGCCGGCGAGGACATGTGGGAACTCGGAGTCGACCGCGGCTCCATGGTCGCCGCCTCGGACGGCGTCCCACTCGCGGTGCGTGAGGCCGGACCGACCGATGCGCCGATGACCGTCGTGTTCGCCCACGGGTACACGCTCTCGATGGATTCCTGGCACTTCCAGCGCCGCCACCTGCAGGATCGCTTCGGTTCCGAGATCCGGTTGGTCTTCTACGATCAGCGTGGTCACGGGCTCAGCGGCAAGAGTTCGCGTGACAACTCGACCATCGCCCAGCTGGCGTCCGACCTCAACTCGGTCATCTCCGCGACCGCCCCGACGGGTCCGATCGTGGCGATCGGTCATTCCATGGGGGGGATGACGGTTCTGGGTTATGCCGTCCGCCACGAGGAGGCGGTCCGCGAGCGCGTGCTCGGGGTCGGGCTTGTCGCCACGGCGATGGCAGAGCTGTCCGAGTCGGGCCTCGGGGCGGTGCTCGACAGCAGGGCCGTCAGCAGGTTCGTGGGGCTCGCCGGCCGTACCCCCGCGGTGTTCACCAGTAGCCGCAAGGCCCTCGGCGCGATCATCTCGCCGTTCATCTACGGCGGTTCGTTCGGCGACCCCGCCAAGATGAGCCCGACCGTCGCCAGGTTCGTCGACAAGCTCATCGCCTCGACGGACGTGCTGACCATCGCGAACTTCTTCGAGACCCTCACCCGACACGACGAGTCCGCCGCTATTCCCGTGCTCCGGGACGTGCGCACCACGGTGTTGTGCGGCGACCGCGACCTGCTGACCCCCCTCGACCGCTCGGTGGACATCGCCGAGGAGTTGCCGGACGCCGAGTTCGTGGTGGTCCCCGGTGCCGGACACATGGTGATGCTGGAGGAGCCGGCGCACGTGTCGGAGGTTCTGGGCGACCTCATCGCTGACGCCATCGTCGGGTGGCGCGCACGTACCCGCGGACCGGCGATCGACACCGGGTCGGGGATCAACACCGGGCCGGCGGCCGACAACGGCCCGTCGATGGGCCGCAGCAAGGCGTCGTGACGATCGGGGTGCCGGGGGAGCGGAAGCTGCCCACGGTGGAGGACACCCGTGCGCTCGGCGCCGAACTGGCGGGGCTGCTGGGCGCCGGTGACGTGGTGGTGCTCGACGGACCACTCGGTGCCGGCAAGACGGCGCTCACCGTCGGGATCGCCGCCGGACTCGGTGTCCGGGGCCGGGTGACCTCCCCGACCTTCGTCATCGCCCGCCGGCACGCCCCCGGGACCCCGGACGGCCCCGGGATGGTCCACGTGGACGCCTACCGGCTGGTGGGGGGCCAGAACCCGGACGGGTCGCAGCCTTCGTCCGTGGACCTGGCCGACCAGTTGGAATCCCTTGACCTGGACTCCGCGCTCGACCATGACGTGGTGGTGGTGGAGTGGGGCGCCGGGTTCGTCGACTCCCTGGTCTCCGCCCCGCTCGTCGTCACCCTCGAGCGCGGCGCCGACACCGAGGTCCGCTCGGCCGCCTGGCACCGGGCCGGGCCGGTCCCCGGCCCGCCGGTACCCTGACCCCGTGCTGGTCCTCGCCGTCGACACCTCGACCCCCGCCGTCACCGCGGGGGTCTGTCGACTCGTCCACGGTGACCACGGCCCCGTCGTCACGACCCTGGCCACGCGGGTCACCGAGGACGCGCGGGCCCATGCGGAGCTGCTCACCCCGCACATCCTGGACAGCCTCGCGGAGGCGGGACTGACTCCCGCCGACCTCGGTGCCGTCGTGGTGGGAGTGGGGCCGGGACCGTTCACCGGGCTGCGGGTGGGGATGGCCACCGCGGCCGCGTTCGCCGACGCCGTCGGCCGACCCGTGCACGGCGTGTGTTCGCTCGACGGGCTCGCGGAACGTGCGCGCGCCGCCGGGGTGGAAGGGGAGCTCGTCGTCGTCACCGATGCCCGGCGCCGCGAGGCCTACCACGCCCGGTACGCCCCGGACGGGACCCGCCTCTCCGGTCCCGCGGTCGGTCCCGCCGCCGAGATCCCCACCGACGGTGTCGATCACATGGTGGGTGACGCCACGCGACTCGGGGAGATCACCGGTCGGACCCCGCGCCCCGATGCGGGTGGCGGGGTGCCCACCGCGCCGGACAGCGTGACCGCACCGGACCCGGCCGGGCTCGTGATGGTCGCGGCCGCGGACCTCCTCGGCGGAGTGGACCCGGCTCCGCTCGAACCCCTGTACCTGCGGCGACCGGACGCCGTGCCGCCCCGCCGGGTGGAGCCGTCCCCGGCGTTGCGGGGCGTCGACCGCAGTGGAGGGACGCAGCGGTGAGCGGCCGGGTGCCGGACGGTGGCACCGCGGACGGCGTGGTCTACGACCCGCTCGTCGCGGGCGACGCGATGCGGTGTGCGGATCTCGAACTGGTCCTCTTCCGCGGCGACGGGCCGTGGTCGGCCGCGTCGTTCCTGTCCGAGATCGGCTCCGGGCACACCACCTGCCTGGCCGCCCGGTCGGGGGACCTGTTGGTCGGCTACGCGGTGCTGGCGGCGCTCGGGCGGGCGGGGGACCGGGAGTTCGAGGTCCACACCATCGGGGTCGACCCCGCGCACCGGGGTCGGGGGATCGGGCGCACCCTGTTGCGCCGGCTGCTCGCCGTGGCGGATGCGGAATCGGCCCCGGTCGTCCTGGACGTGCGTACCGACAACGTCCCGGCCCGCTCGCTGTACGAGGCACACGGTTTCGAGGTGGTGGGGTTGCGACCCCGGTACTACCGTCCGAGCATGGCCGACGCGCTCCTGATGGTGCGCCCGGCGCGCAACGGGCCCGACGAGGGAGAAGGGAACGGCTCGTGAGGACCGTACTGGGGATCGAGAGTTCGTGCGACGAGACGGGCGTGGCGGTCGCGCGGGTCCACGACGACGGGCGCACCGAGCTGCTCTCCGACGTGGTGGCCTCGTCGATGTCCGAACACGCGCGCTTCGGCGGGGTGGTTCCCGAGATCGCCTCACGCGCCCACCTCGAGGCGCTCGTGCCGACCGTCCGGGCCGCACTCGCCGAGGCGGGTGTGGACCGACCCGACGCAGTGGCCGCGACCATCGGTCCCGGACTGTCCGGCGCGCTGCTGGTGGGTTCGTCGGCGGCCAAGGCCTACGCCGCGGCGTGGGGCACGCCCTTCTACGCCGTCAACCACCTGGTGGGCCACGTTGCCGTGGCCGGGTTCGACGGCGGACCGCTCGGGGAGTGCGTGGCGCTGCTGGTCTCCGGCGGGCACACCCAGCTCCTTCACGTGCGGTCTCTCACGGATCCGGTGGTGGAACTCGGCTCGACGGTCGACGACGCGGCGGGAGAGGCCTACGACAAGGTCGCGAGGCTCCTGGGGTTGGGCTACCCGGGAGGTCCGGTGATCGATCGACTCGCGGCGTCCGGGGATCCCGCAGCCATACCCTTCCCGCGCGGGATGACCGGCCCCCGGGACGCACGACACGACTTCTCCTTCTCCGGGCTCAAGACCTCGGTCGCCCGGCGGATCGAGGCCGCCGAGCGAGACGGGGACCGACTCGAGGTCGCGGACGTGGCCGCCTCGTTCCAGGAGGCCGTGGCGGACGTGCTCACCATGAAGGCCGTCCGCGCCTGCACCGACCTCGGGGTGCGGACCCTGCTCATCGGTGGCGGCGTCGCGGCGAACTCGCGGCTCAGGGAACTGGCGGCCCAGCGGTGCGCCGACGCCGGGATCCTCCTCCGGGTCCCCCGGCCACGGCTCTGCACGGACAACGGGGCGATGGTCGTGGCGGTGGCGTCCGCGCTCCTCGCCGCGGGTGCCGAACCCAGTGCCCTGACCGTGGCAGCGGATCCGGGGCTCACGGTCGAGGTGACCCAGGTGGTGTGAGGTGAGTGCGTCAGAAACCGAGTAGGGCGAAGCCGTACCCGGTGAACAGCAGCATGGCGCAGATCAACAGTGCGATCACGACCAGCCACAGGTACCCCACCGCGAGGGCGGTGAGGGCGAGTCCGCGCCCTCCCTGCCCGGTCCGACGGATCCGGACCAGGGCGATATGCCCGAGCAGCACCGACGTGAGGGCGAAGACAGCGGGGAGCAGGGGTAGGAACAGCCCGAGGAACGACCCGAAGACGACGTTTCCCACCGCCAACACGATCGCGGCGAGTGCCGTCCCGTTGACGGCGGGAGGGCTCGCGTGCGAGTCGTGATAGGGGTCGTCCGATCCCCGGCGATCCAGGTGATCGGACGCATCCGCATCACCGGAGGGTGGACGGGGCATGGGCGACGACTCCTCCCGGGGTTGGCGGGACCTGCCGCCGATCGTACGCGGGGGCCCGGCTCCCGTCGGGGTCCTGAACCGGGCGTGTGGGGACCGGGTGTTGTTCGCCAACCGCGAACGCGGCCGGATCATGCACCCGGGACACTTGAGTGCTGGCACTCGCACATATAGAGTGCCAATAGGCATGGACCCGGCCGCGTCACCCGCGACGACGCCTCCCCGGTGCCCCGCCCCCTGAACACACCAGCTATCTACACACGGAGGATCCATCGTGGCGATCAAGCCGCTTGAGGACAAGATTCTCGTCGAGGCCACCGCTGCCGAGACCACCACGGCGTCCGGCCTCGTCATTCCGGACACCGCCAAGGAGAAGCCCCAGGAGGGCACCGTCGTCGCGGTCGGCAAGGGCCGCTTCGACGAGGACGGCGACCGCATCCCCATGGACATCAAGGAGGGGGACAAGGTCATCTACTCCAAGTACGGCGGAACCGAGATCAAGTACGAGGGCAAGGAGTACCTGATCCTCTCCTCGCGCGATGTTCTCGCGGTCATCGACTGACGTGAGCTCGTAACCCCCCGCCCCGGTGGCGCCGGCCAGTGTCCGGCCCCGCCGGGGCGGTGGTGTCTCACCGGTCTCGCACGCAGAACGATCCGTCCGTCCCGAACAACCTCTTCCCTCCAGGAGTCCCATCAATGTCCAAGTTGATAGCGTTCGACGAGGAGGCCCGTAAGGGCATGCTCGCCGGTGTCGACCAACTCGCCGACACCGTCAAGGTCACGCTCGGCCCCAAGGGTCGACACGTCGTGCTGGCCAAGGCCTTCGGTGGTCCC
>JBKBUP010000095.1:0-9973 GCA_046289795.1 Dietzia sp.
CAGTGGACCTACGACCTGCAGGTCACAGCGATCCTCACGGACATGGGCTGGCAGGTCGTCAGGGTCGCCACCGGAATGACACCGGGGATCGTAATCCGGCACATCAGAGCCGCCCTCGAGCGCAGCCGCCGACATCTCGGATACTGACGCACCCTCAGCAGACCTCATCAGGTGGATCGGGTCCCGGGTTTCTGCGCGGTCCTCGCTCACGCGACCAGATCGCTGCGCACGCGCCCAGTCTGGTCGACAGGAATAGCGTCAGCGGCCGCGGTGCGCGTCGGGGTGTCGACTCAACGCTGGGAGACGTCGACTGAGTGCTGCGCGATGTCCGCCAGGCAGGCCAGGATCTCCCGGTGGGTGTCCTCCGTGGCCTCGAGGTGCATGAGGTGCCCCGCGGGTGAGGAGATCGCGCGGACCATCCGCACATCGTCGTGATGGCGTCCGAGCTTGGAGAGCGGATCCCGGCCGTGGAAGCCCTCGAGATCCGGGTCGTGCTCGGAGTAGAGGAAGTAGAACGGCACGGGGTTGGTCTGGCGCTCGAACTCCTTGCGGGCGAACCACGACACGTCCATCGCCCGGTACCACTGCAGCGGACCGGCGAACCCGGTCCGCGCGTACTCGGCCTCGTAGGAGTCCATCTCCTCGACGGTGAGCCAACTCCACGGCAGCGGCGGCGCCTCTGGCAGCGCCTCGAGATAGGTCGACCCCGGGGGGTGCTGCCAGACGTCGAGGTAGTGGTACTCCGCGGACAGGGCCCAGAAGACCCGGGTGAGGAACTCGCGCTCGCGGCCGGCGAGATCGGCCTCCGCCACACCGGGCTGCGCGAAGTAGTTCAGGTGCAGGAAGTGCTTCTCTGCCATCATCGCCGAGCCCTCCAAGGGCGGAACCGAACCGGCCGTGCCCATGAACGGGTTCTCCATCCCGATCACCGCGCGGACGCGGTCCGGTTCCAGATGGCAGGTGTCGTAGACGACGCCCGCGCCGAAGTCGAAGCCGACCAGCACCACCCGCTGCGCGCCCTCGGCGTCGCACACCGCCACGACGTCGTCGACCACCTCGCGTGGCGAGTAGGCCTCCACGTCGGCGGGGGCGTCGGACCGACCCATGCCCCGCAGGTCCGGCGCGATGACCCGCCACCCGGCGGCACAGAGCACCGGGATCATGCGGTGCCACGTGAACCAGAAGTGCGGGAAGCCGTGGACGAGGACCACGGTGCCCGGGCCGCCGTCAGCGGGTGCAGGGTCGGGATCGGCGACGACGTAGTGGAGACGAACGCCGTCGCGGTCCACGTAGCGGTGGTCGAGCATGCCTTTCACCTTGCCTTCTCCCGCATCCGCTCGACGGGGTTCGGCCGAATCGGTGGAGCCGAACAAGGGGACGACGACAAGGCCTGCCCGGAGATGACCGACGGCCCCGACCCGGCCTTCGCGGGAAGGCGGACTCGGGGCCGTGTGCCGGGCGACATGACGGGCTCAGGTCAGCGCATGACCGGGCACTTGTAGTCGACCGACCACTCGGTGATGCCGTTGAGCCACCCCGAGCGGATGCGGGAGGGCTCGCCGAGGGCCTCGAGGTTGGGGAGGTGATCGGCGATGGCGTTGAAGATCAGTTCGATCTGCAGCCTGGCCAGGTTCGCCCCGATGCAGTAGTGCGGGCCGTTCCCGCCGAAGCTCAGGTGCGGGTTGGGGTCCCGGAGGATGTTGAACGAGAAGGGGTCCTCGAAGACGTCCTCGTCGAAGTTGGCCGAGCCGTACATGATGGCGGCGCGGTCGCCCTTCTTCATGGTCACGCCCCCGATCTCGACGTCCTCGGTGGCGGTGCGCTGGAACGAGGTGATCGGCGAGGCCCAGCGGAGGATCTCGTCGTAGGCGGTCTCCGGACGCTCGGCCTTGAACAACTCCCACTGGTCGGGGTTGTCGAGGAAGGCGATCATCCCGTGCGTGGTGGCGTTGCGGGTGGTCTCGTTGCCGGCGACGGCCAGCAGCACCACGAACCAGCCGAACTCGTCGGCGGTGAGCCTCTCGCCGTCGATGTCGGCCTGGATGAGCTTGGTGACCAGGTCGTCGCGGGGGTCGATCTCACGCTTGGCCGCGAGCTCCTGCGCGTAGGACAGGACCATGGCGTTGGCCATCTGCGACTCCTCGACCTTGCCGGGCACGTCGTAGCTGGTCATCTGGTTGGACCACTCGAAGATCTGGTGCCGGTCCTCGAGGGGGATGCCGATGAGCTCGGCGATCGCCTGCAGCGGCAGCTCGGAGGCGACCTCGGTGATGAAGTCGCCGCTGCCCTTGGCCGCGGCCGTCTCGACGATGACCCGCGCCTTCTCTGCGAGGTGGTCCCGGAGCTTCTCGATGTTGCGCGGGGTGAAGCCCTTGGAGATGGTGCGACGGTACTTCTTGTGCTCCTCGCCGTCCTGGTTGATGAACAGCAGGCGGGTCAGCTCGACGATCTCACGCTCGGTGCCCGGTGCGAAGCGCGGGATCGCGGTGTTCTCGAAGGTGGAGAACACCTCGTTGGTGCGACGCGAGATCTCCTTGACGTCCTCGTGCTTCGTGACGACCCAGTACCCGTGGTCGTCGAAGCCGTCGGCTCCGGGCTCGTTGGAGCACCACCGGATCGGCTCGGTTCGACGGAGGTGAGCCCACTCCGGATGCGGGAGCCGCTTCTCGTAGAGCTCCGGATCCGTGAAGTCGAAACCTTCGGGGATGGTGACTGCCTGCACTGGTACTCCTTGACCGCGTCGGATGCGTCTCGTGCTCGTCGACCGACGACCCCGGGATACTGCGAACCCGGGACACGAGCGGTAATCTAGAACACGTTCCACCCACCATACTAGAACACGTTCCCCCCGGGCACCTGATCCGTCGGGCCCGGTCATCCGGAAGGACCACCATGGGCAATCCCGTCATCGTCGAGGCCGTTCGCACCCCGATCGGCAAGGCTCGCGGCGCACTGTCGGGCCTGCACCCCGCGCACCTGTTGGGCGCCTCCCAGAAGGAGGTCATCCGTCGCGCCGGGATCGACGCGTCGCTCGTGGAGCAGGTCGTCGGCGGGTGCGTCACCCAGGCCGGGGCGCAGGGCAACAACGTCACCCGCGGCGCGTGGCTCGCCTCCGGACTGCCGTGGCAGACGGCGTGCACGACCATCGACTGCCAGTGTTCGTCCGCGCAGCAGGCCAACCACTTCATCGCCAATCTCATCCACGCCGGCGCGATGGATGTCGGGATCGCCTGTGGAGTGGAGTCGATGAGCTGGATCGCACTGCGCGCGGCCGTCGGCAACGGGGAGAACGGGATGCCGCGGCCGGACGACTGGGAGGTCGACCTGCCCGACCAGTTCACCGCCGCCGACCGCATCGCCGCGCGTCGGGGCATCACCCGCGCGCAGCTGGAGGAGCTGGGCGTCCGTTCTCAGGCCAACGCCAGGCGGGCGTGGGACGAGGGACGCTTCGACCGCGAGACCTTCACCGTCGACTCCCCCGAGCGCCTCAAGGACGGCACGTACACCGGCGAGTCGGTGTCCGTCACCCGGGACCAGGGCCTGCGCGAGACCACCGCGGAGGCGCTCGCCGGCCTCAAGCCGGTCCTCGAGGGCGGGCTCCACACCGCCGGCACGTCCAGCCAGATGTCCGACGGTTCGGCCGCGGTGCTGCTCATGGACGAGGACGTCGCCAAGGCCCACGGACTCAGGCCCCGCGCGCGGATCGTCCACCAGGCACTGGTCGGCGGCGAGCCCGAGTTCCACCTCGACGGCCCGGTCCAGGCCACCCAGCGGGTGCTCGACCGGTCGGGGATGTCCATCGCCGACTTCGACCTCTTCGAGTGCAACGAGGCCTTCGCCTCCGTCCTGCTCAGTTGGGCCCAGGTGCACGGGCCGGACATGGACAAGGTCAACGTCAACGGGGGCGCCATCGCGATCGGTCATCCTGTGGGCAGCACCGGGTCTAGGCTCATCACGACCGCCCTGCACGAGCTCGAGCGCACGGACGGCGAACGCGCCCTCATCACGATGTGCGCGGGCGGCGCCCAGGCCTCGGCGAGCATAATCGAGAGGATCTGACATGAGCAGCAACGTCATCGAGGCAGCTAACGCCCGTAGACGAGAGGTTTTCTCGGCCGTCTCGTCCGCGAACGGGGCCGAGGACGCGACGGAGGCGATCGCACACCTGCTGGCCGTGCCGGCCGACCAGGCACGCGAGGTGCTGAAGACCCCGTTGGAGGCGTTCGTCGGCAACTCGACCGACCACCCCGTCGGGGTGGGGCCGCACGGCTTCGCCCTGTTCCCTTTCCGCGACACGGCAGATCATGCCGACCTCTACCACTCGCGTTCCTCGGACGAGACCTCCGCGACCGGCGGTACGTGGGACGAGCAGAAGACCGAGGCCGAGCGTCGCGACGGCCTCGCGCGGATCGAGGCCGAATCGGCGATGTGGTTCGTCGCCGTCGACTCCGGCCGTGGCCAACTCGTCGGCCTGGTGTTCGGCGAGCAGGTCGACGACGGAGACGTCGACGTGGCCATCTGGATCCGCCCCGAGGAGCGCAAGAAGGGCTTCGGCCTCGAGGCACTCAAGGAGAGCCGTCGCGAGTTGGCGGCGTTCTTCCCGGGCAAGCACGTGATCGTCCGCGCGCCGCTGCCGGGTTCCAAGTGAGCGACAAGCACCCCGGGGTGGAGACCGGCGTGGACGATCCCCGGCGCTCCAAGCCGTGGGTCCTCGGCATCATCAAGGTGATGTCCCGGGTCAACACCTGGACATACCGCGTCTCGGGCGGCAGGATCGGCGGCAACTGGCGGGTGGGATCGGCACTGAAGGCGCCTGTTCCGGTCTGTCTGGTGACGACGACGGGGCGCAAGTCCGGCGAACCACGTACGGTGCCGCTGCTCCACCTCCCGGACGGAGACCGGGTCCTGCTGGTCGCCTCACAGGGGGGCCTGCCCAAGCACCCACAGTGGTACAAGAACGTCCTGGTGAACCCCGACGTCACCATCCAGGTGGGACGGAGGAGCCGGTCGATGACGGCGAGGGAGGCGACTCCCGAGGAGCGTGCCGAGCTCTGGCCCCGACTCGTCGAGCGCTACTCGGATTTCGCGTCGTACCAGGCCAACACGAGCCGGGTCATCCCGGTGGTGATCTGCGAACCGCACGTCTGACGCACACCCTCGCCGGAAGGCCGGGCCCACACCCCACTCGGGAAGGGCCCGGCCTTTCGTCGTCTCAGGGTCACCCGGTAACTCGACCCGACCGTCAGCGCTATCGGAGTTTACTTATGCTACCGATGCCGAATCCACCTGCCACATAAGGCTCAATTCATAACAACAGGCACACCAGTACCATTTCCTGAGTAAACGCTTGACACTCCTTGCACCTCAGAGGATTCTTATGTGCGTCAACACAGCGGGTCGGGGAAGTCATGGTCCCCCACAGGCCCGAGGGGATCGCTCTCATCGAAAGGACTTCCCAATGAAGAAGTACACCAGGGCCGCCGCGGTCGCAGCGACGGCGGCCATCGCCGTCTCCGGGGCCACCGGCACCGCGAGCGCTCAGGGAAGCCTCCCGGACATTCCCGCATCGAGCCTCGAGGCGATCCTCGGGCCGATCCTCGGGCCCGTCACCGGTTCGATCGGCGAAGGACCGGGCACGATCATCGGGTCGGCCGAGAACCTCGGGACGGGGTCGGAGGGGATCTTCCCCGGATCCTCGGAGTTCCCCAGTTCGGCCGGACTGTCCTCCGATCTCCCCGCCTTCAGCTCTGATCCCCTGGGCGGGTCCGCTGAACT
Organism: Dietzia sp.; assembly: GCA_046289795.1. Taxonomy (GTDB): domain Bacteria; phylum Actinomycetota; class Actinomycetes; order Mycobacteriales; family Mycobacteriaceae; genus Dietzia. Next base: position 5,776 of record JBKBUP010000095.1, read on the forward strand.
GCCCCCTCTCAGCTCCAATCCCCTCGGCGGATCCTCGGAGCTACCGGGTAGCTCGGAACTGCTCGGCGGGTCCTCGGAAATCGGGTCCGCGGGCATGGCCCCGCTCTCCACGGAGCTGCTCGGGGGTTCCGCCGAGTTCGGATCGACCGATATCGGTTCCCTCGGCATGATGCCCCTGTCCAGCGAGTTGCTCGGCGGCTCCGCCGAGCTTCCCGCCTCGTCCGAGCTCCCGCCGCTGTCCACCGACCTGCTCGGTGGCTCTGCCGAGTTCGGCTCCACCGAGGTCGGCTCGCTCGGCATGGCACCGCTGTCCACCGACCTGCTCGGCGGCTCCGCCGACTTCACCTCCTCCGACCTCTCGCCGCTGTCCACCCAGCTGGACCTCCTCGGCGGCTCGGCGGAGTTCGGCTCTGCCGAGTTCGGCTCCACAGAGGTCGGCTCGCTCGGCATGGCACCGCTGTCCACCGACCTGCTCGGCGGCTCCGCGGGCTTCACCTCCTCCGACCTGGCCCCGCTCGTGGGCTCGGTGGGGATGGCACCGCTGTCCACCGAACTCCTGGTGGGATCGGGCGACGTGGGCTCGACCGGCATGACCCCGCTGTCCACGGAGCTCCTCGGAGGCTCCGCCGAGTTCGGATCGACCGAGGTCGGTTCCCTCGGTATGACGCCGCTGTCCACGGAGCTCGATCTCCTGGGTGGTTCCGCGGAGTTCACCTCATCCGATCTCGCACCGCTCACCGGTTCCGAGGGCATGGGTTCGCTGGGGATGACCCCGCTGATCACCTCCCTCGGGATGGCCCCGCTGTCCACCGAGCTGAACCTGCTCGGCGGGTCCGCGGAGCTCCCGCCGCTGTCCGCCAACTTCCCGGACGGTTCGACCGAGGGGATCGGCGGCTCCGCCGAGCTCGTCGGTGACGGCATCGCCGGGTCGCTGACCAACGGCTCCGCCAACCAGCTCGCCGGTTCGGTGGAGAGCAACTCCGCCGACCCGATCATCGGGTCGATCGCCGAGGGCGGGATCCTGCCGGCGCTGTCCGGCTCCATCGAGGAGGTCTCCGGATCCCTCTCGGGCAACAGTGGCTCCACGGGCCAGAGTTCGGACCTGATCACCGGCTCCACCGGTGGCAGTGCCGATGTGCTCACCGGCTCCTTCGGTGATCTCACCGAGGTCAACGGCTCGCTCACCGCGCTGACCGGTTCGCTGGAGAACGGTTCCGTCCAGGGCACGTTCTCGACCAACCTCGGTTCGGAGATGGGTGCGCTCAGCTCGCTGGAGGCTGCGGCCAGCCTGGGCGGCGAGAGCGGTTCGGGGATCGCCCTGCTGCCGGTCCTGTCGCTGGGCGGCACGCTCGTCCTCGCGGGCGCCGCGATCAACGGAGGCGTGGCGCTCCCGGCCCTGCCGCCGATGCCCGGTCTGCCGCCGCTGCCCACGATCTGCGACCTTCCGCAGGAGCATGTGGACCAGCTCGCGGGTGCAGGATCGGTGCACGCTCAGGACTGCCCGGATCCCGAGAGCTGAACACCTGACGCCCGGCACTGAGCCGGGGGTCAAGAGAGGAGCCCCGCACCGTCACGGTGCGGGGCTCCTTCTCGCTGTTCAGGCGGGGCGGCTCAGCGAGCCCCGTACACGGGCACCGGGGTCGGGGACTCGGTCAGCAGTCGCGGGACCACCGACCCGAGCTCTGCCGGCTCCCACTTGGCACCCTTGTCCTCGGAGGCGGCACGCTGCCAACCGTCGCACACGGTGACCTTTCCTCCCTCGACCTCGAACACGCGGCCGGTGACCTCGGCCGATTCCGTCGACCCCAGCCACACGACCAGCGGCGAGACGTTGGCCGGGTCCATGGCGTCGAAGGACCCGTCCTCGGGCGGGGCCATCTGGGAGGCCATGCCCTCCCCTGCGGAGGTGGTCATCCGGGTGCGCGCAGCCGGAGCGATGGCGTTGGCGGTCACGCCGTAGCCCTTCATCTCGGCGGCGGTCTGGATGGTCAGCAGTGCGATGCCGGCCTTGGCGGTGGCGTAGTTGCCCTGGCCCACCGACCCGAAGAGTCCCGCGCCGGACGAGGTGTTGACGACCCGGGCCTGGCGGGGGCGGCCGGCCTTGGACTCCGCGCGCCAGTACTCGGCGGCGTGACGCAGCGGGGCGAAATGACCCTTGAGGTGGACGTTGATGACGTTGTCCCAGTCGCTCTCGCCCATCCCGACGAGCATCTTGTCGCGGAGGAAGCCGGCGTTGTTGACCAGCACGTCGAGCCCACCGAAGTGGTCGATCGCCTGTTGGACGAGTTCGCGCGCACCGTCCCACGAGGAGATATCGTTGCCGTTGACCACGGCCTCGCCGCCGGCCGCGCGGATCTCCTCCACCACCTGCTCGGCCGGTGACTCCCCCACGTCCGATCCGTCGAGCCCGGCGCCGAGATCGTTGACCACGACCTTCGCCCCCTCGGCCGCGAAGGCCAGTGCGTGCTCCCGGCCGATGCCGCGGCCGGCGCCGGTGACGATGACGACGCGTCCGTCGCAGATTCCCATGGGTTCTCCTTGGATAGTGGTTCGGTGCTGTCAGGAAGTGGTGTTGGCGTTGGCCGCCGAGAGGAACGCCGGTTTCTCGCCGCCTCCGTGGACCAGGAGTTCGGCGCCGGTGATGTAGGCGGCCAACGGGGAGGCGAGGAACGCGGCCGCCTGGCCCACGTCCCGCGGGTCCGCCATACGCCCCATGGGGATGGTGGCATCGACGGCGGCCACGCCGTCGGAGTCCCCGTAGTGCATCTCCGCGAGCTCGGTCTTGACCGGGCCCACCACCACCGAGTTGATCCGCACCGCGGGCGCCCACTCGACGGCCAGAGACTGCGTGAGCGAGTCGATGCCGGCCTTGGCGGCACCGTACGAGGCGGTCCCGGGCGAGGGACGGTGGCCGGAGACGGACGAGATGTTGACGATCGCCCCGCCGGCCGGCTGCATCACCCGGTTCGCCTCCTGGGCCACCGTGAGGGCGGACAGCAGGTTCAGCGCGACGATCTTCGCGTGGAAGTTGGCGCTGGCGTCGGCCGCCAGGGCGAACGGGGCGCCGCCGGCGTTGTTGACCACCACGTCCAGCCGGCCGTGCCGTTCCACGATCCGGTCGACCATCGCGCGGACCGCGTCGGGGTCCCGGAGGTCGACGGAGTGGAACTCGAGATCCGCGACGTCGGACCCGTCCTCGGCGGGTCGACGCGCGCAGGTGACGACGACGGCACCGGCTTCTCGGAAGACCCTGCTGATCCCCGCGCCGACGCCACGGACGCCGCCCGTGACGAGGACGACCCTGCCCGCCAGACCCAGATCGATGTTCGTCATGCGTGCTAGCCTACCAAGCAAGCGTTTGGTTAGTCACCCGACCGCTGAAGCGCAGCGGCGGCGTGCGAAGGGAGCACCATGGGCATCAGTGTCGACAAGGGAGCAGACGGCATCGCGACCGTCACCGTCGACTTTCCCCCCGTCAACGCCATCCCGTCCGCGGGATGGTTCGAACTCGGCGAGCAGATCCTCGCAGCGGGGCGCGACCCGGAGGTCCACGTCGTGATCCTCCGGGCCGAGGGCCGGGGATTCAACGCGGGCGTCGACATCAAGGAGATGCAGGACTTCGAGGGCCATGACCACCTCCTGGCCGCCAACCGCGGCTGCTACGTGGCCTTCAACGCCGTCTACGAGTGCGCGGTCCCCGTGATCGCCGCCGTCAACGGGTTCTGCGTCGGCGGCGGCATCGGCCTCGTGGGCAACGCGGACTGCATCGTCGCCTCCGACGACGCGGTGTTCGGCCTGCCCGAGGTGGACCGTGGAGCGCTCGGCGCCGCCACCCACCTGGCGCGCATGGTCCCGACGCACATGATGCGCACGATGTACTTCACCTCCCGCAACGTCACCGCGCAGCAGCTGCACGACTGGGGAACGGTGTACGAGGTGGTCCCCCGGGATCAGCTCGACGCCGCCGCCCGCTCGCTGGCGGAGACGATCGCGGCGAAGGACACACGGGTGATCCGCGCGGCCAAGGAGGCCATCAACCACATCGATCCGGTCGACGTGAAGACCTCGTACCGAATGGAGCAGGGCTTCACCTTCGAACTCAACCTCGCCGGCGTGGCCGACGAGCACCGGGACGAGTTCGTCAAGAGCGGCAAGAACCTGGACACACGAGACAAGAGTTCCGAGAGGACGGGCGAGA
>JBKBUP010000096.1:0-9930 GCA_046289795.1 Dietzia sp.
CATGCCTCTTTGGCAACCCGAAACCTGCCAGGGACTTCTGCACTGCGGCATGAACCGCGCCTGACGCCCCGTTTTTAGTCAGATCCTTGGAAGAATCGCTCGTCTTCATTCAGGTCGATAAACTCCTCGGCAAGGTCGACCAGTGGCGGCTGCTGGCCCGGGCCCGCGCGCTGGACGCCACCACGTTCCTGGTCGCCGTCGGCCAGGCCGACCCCGAGGCCGAAGGCGTGGAGGTCACGCGCGGAGCCCCGACCGGCGTCGGCCACTCCATGCTCGTGGGACCGGACGGGACCGTGCGCGACGAGGCGGGCCCCGGAGCGGGGCTGGTGGTGTTCGAGATCGACGACGACGAGGTGACCGACATCCGGAAGACGATCCCCGTGCTCGCGAACGGCAGGGTCACCGAGCAGTCGGCCGCGGAGGTCGTGCGGTGACCGGGCCGCGCGACGGCAGCGGGGGCGGCGGGGGCGAGGTCGACCCGCCCACCGAGCCGAACCCGTCCGTTGACCCGCCCACGCAGCAGATTCCGCCCGCGGACCCGAACCCGTCCGTGGACCCGCCCACGCAGCAGATGCCGCCCGCCGATCCGCCGACCGAACACCTCCCTCCGGTGGAGGGCGACGGGACGGGTACCGCGTGGTCGCAGTACCCCGCCGGTCCCGCGGCGGCGGCGCCCACCGGCGGCTTCCCGACCGGCGACGTGCCTCCGCAGGCGCAGGTGCCTCCGCCAGGAGATGTCCCGCCCCCGGTCGACGGTGGTGACGACGGCTGGGACGGCAGCGGGCGCGGGGGGAGCCCGACCCCGTGGATGATCGTCGCGATTCTGCTGGCGGTGCTGCTGGTCGCCGGGTTGATCGTGTGGCTGGTCAATGCGGGCCGAGGCGACCGCGAACCCGTGACCGCACCCACGACCACCACGACCACGATGACCTCGACCCCGCGCACCACGCCGAGCCCGACCACTCCCACCACGACCGGCCCACCCGGAGTCGCCGAGCGCTGTTCCCCGGAGTTCGTGGCCGAGGAGCTGGGCGACCGCACGACCGTGCGCGAGTGCGACGGGCGGTTCCTCCTGGTCAGCGGTGAGGACGGCGATCTCGAGCTGCTCTCGTGGCGGGACGACACCTGGGAGTTCCTGGCGGAGCCGTCGTCCGAGGTGTGCCGTGAGCAACTCGAGCAGCTGGGCGTGCCGGATCAGTTCCGCCGCGTCTTCCAACCCTGCGAGGCGCCCACCACCAGCCCGACCACCCCGCCGACGAGCCCCCCGAGCCCGACCCAACCCACGGTTCCGACCAACGGGACCACGTCCCCCGCGCCGCCAGTGGACCCGGGCGCGGGCGCAGGCGGGGTCGAGGAGGGCGCGGCCGCGGGCGAAGGCGCGGCGGACAACGACGCCGCGGACGATGACGATGATCGACCGGGCGGCACCGGCGAAGAGTCCTGAAGGCTCGGCAGACGGGTCAGGGCCGGTCGAAGCTGATGTTCTCCCGCGGGGTGCCGACCGCGACCATCCCGCTGACGGTCGCGCGCAGCATCTCCGGTGAGCCGGACAGCAGCACCTGGCGGTCCGCCCACGAACCCCAGCCGGTGACCACGTCGACCAGCGTCCCGGTCTGCCGCCGGTGCAGGGTCCGGGGCAGTTCCTGCCGCGCGCCGGCCCACCACGGGTCGGTGTCCAGCTCGGAGACCGGCTGGATGGTGAGCCACGGCGCGGTGGTTGCCAGGTCGACGAGCGTCGGCAGGTCGTAGAGGTCGCCGGGGTGGCGGGCCCCGTAGAACAGGTGCACGCGAGGGTTGAAGCCGTGCCGCATCATGTCCAGCAGCAGGCAGCGCAGCGGGGCGATGCCGGTGCCGCCGGCCACCATCAACACGTCCCGGACGGGCTCGGTGCGGTCCACCTCGAGCAGCCCGAGCGGCCGCGCCAGGACCCACCGGTCGCCCACGCCGACGCCGCGGACCAGGGACCCGCTGAGCGCACCGCCGGGGACGTCGCGGACGTGAAACTCGATCTGGCCCGCCGGGTTGGCCGGGATCGACGGGCTCAACCGGCGCCACACGCCCGGGGTGTACGGGGTCAGGACGCTCAGATACTGGCCCGGGTGGTAGTCCACCATCACGTCGGAAATGAGCCGGACCACCACCACGTCGCGGGTCGGCCGGAGGACCTCCACGACGGTCGCGCCGACCCTCGCGGGCCCCTGAGCTGCGGCCGCGCCCTCCTGCAGCGCTGTCGACAGCACCCGGTACGCGGTGCCCATGGTGGTGGCCAGCCGGTCGTCCCAGCCGCGGCCGGCCAGGTGCCGCAGGGTGTCGGTCATGGCCTCGCCGAAGCGCTGGTGGTGGCGGGGGGAGAGCTCGAGCTTGCGGTGGTCGGCGCCCAGGTGGCGGGCGAACTCCACCACCTCCGCGACCTTGGCCTCGTCCCCGTTGGCGTACTCGACGGTCTCGAGCGCCCACGTCATCGCGCGGACGAACTCGCCCAGCACCCCGGACGCGTCGCGGGGGAACAACTCGCGGAAGTCCGGATCGGCCTCACGCAGGGCGCGGGCGAACAGGTCGATGAAACGCGGGTCTGCGACGAGGTCGCGTAGCGCCAGCAGCGGGGGAGTCCGCGGGTCCACGGCGACCGGCCGCGCGAGCGGCTGGGCCAACGGGTCGACACGCTCACCGAGGTACGGCGCCAGATCGATGTCCTCGACCAGGCGTTCCACGTCGGACCTGCCGAAGGGGTCGTCCGCACGGTCCGGTCCGGGGTGGTTGCTCACCTGGTGCACCTCCCGTCTCGTCGTCGTCGTTTCATGTCTGAGTCGTTCAAGGTCTGAGCCGTTCCATGCCGGTTGTTCCGTGCCGAACTCCCAGCCTATCCGCGACCGGGCCGTCACCGGCCGAGGGTGATGTCCACTCCCGCGCGGAGTTCGTCCTCGGTGTAGGTGAGCTGACCCCGCCCGGGGATCTCGATCAGGTAGAACGGTGCGCCCGAGGGGACCTCGCCGAAGTCGAAGGTGAAGGTGCAGGAGGAGAGGTCGCCCCCGTCGTAGGCGAGGACCGTGCTGCCGAGGGTGGTGTACACGCCCTCGGTGAGCGTGATCCGTGTGCCCTCGCCGATGTCGGAGAGGGTGATGGGCAGGTCGCAGCCGGATCCGTCGCCCGAGACCGGCTCACCGGGGGAGGACATCACGGTGAAGCGGCCCGCGACGCTGAACAACGCCCCCGGCGGGCGCTCGGCGGGCGGGGCGGCCTGGGGTGGCAGCGGTCCGCGCAGTTGGTCGGTGGGGCCGCGACCGGGGTCGGAGCCGGGTCCGAACAGCGCGAAGCCCAGGACCACGACGACGACGAGGGCCAGCCCCCCGACGATCGCCGCGGCCGCCGTCCTGCCGCTCCTGCGCTCGTCCCGGGGATCGTCCTCCGGTGGCGCGCCGTGGCCGTGTCGGCCGTCCGGCGGGGGCGGCTCGTGCTGGAGGTGATGCCCTGGTGGGTGCTGCCCGGGTGGGTGTGATCCGGGCGAATCGGGACCCGGGAGGGGGGAGGGCAGGGGCCGCGGCGGGTCGCCGTAGCGGTAGGTGCCGTCGTCGAGCGGCGGGTAGTGCATCGGCATGACGCGCTCCCTCCGTATCCCCGGCTCGGTGCCCCGGCCCGGCCGATTCTAGTCGGCCGCGAGGTGACGGGTTGGTCACAGTGATGGCCCGTGGGCGGGGTGGTGACTGGGCGTTGGGGCGGGTTGTCGGGGAAAGTAGAGGGATGTCTGTCGAGTCACCACGGCCTGCGTCCACTCCGGAGCCGGGAGAAACGCCCCCCGGCGCCGCAGCGGAGTCTGTTCATCACGACCCCGTCGCAGACTCCGATCTGGATCCGCGGTCGCCTGTCCCCGCCCCGCCGGGGCCGCTCGGGATGGTCGGCAACGGCCTCCGCGGCGCGCTGATCGGCATGGCAGAGCTCGTGCCCGGCGTCTCGGGCGGCACGGTGGCGCTGGTGACCGGCGTGTATCCGCGGCTGCTGGACTCCGGCGCGCACGTGGTGGACGGGATGCGGTCGGCCGCCCTGGGCCCGGAGCGCCGGGCGCGCACGGCCGCGGCCTTCCGGCACGTCGACTGGTGGCTGCTGTTGCCGCTCGCGGTGGGCATGCTGGCGATGGTCTTCACCATGGCCGGGGTGCTCAAGGGCTTCGTCGAGGGCAGCCCGGAGATCGCGCGGGGACTGTTCCTGGGCATGGTCGCGGCGAGCATCGCGGTGCCCCTCGGGATGGCACGGGCCACCCCGGGCGGACGGAACTGGGTGCTGGGGCTGATCTTCGTGGGCGGCGCGGGGCTGGCGTTCCTGCTGTCCGGGCTGCCGAGCGGGACGATCAGCGACCCGTCCTACCTGTTGGTGTTCGTGGCCGCGGCGGTGGCGATCTGCGCGCTGGTCCTGCCCGGTGTGTCGGGGTCGTACCTGTTGCTCGCGATGGGGCTCTACGCGCCGACCCTCGGCGCCGTCGATGACCGAAACTTCGCCTACCTCGGGGTGTTCGCGCTCGGGGCGCTGGTCGGTATCTCGCTGTTCGTCAAGGTCCTCGACCGCCTGCTCGAGGATTTCCGCAAGCCCACCCTGATCGCCATGGCCGGCCTGATGCTCGGGTCGTTGCGGGCGCTGTGGCCGTGGCAGACCGAGGAGGCCGACGTGCTGGCGCCCGGCTCCGACTGGCCGATGGTCCTGGCCGCGGTGGCCGCCGGCGTTGTCGTGGTGGTCATAGTCCTGGCGGTCGAGCGGGTGTTCGCCGACAAGGCCGCGACCACCGACCCGGACCCGCGGGTCACGGCGCTCGAGGACCGCGAGTAGGCGGTACCGCCGGGTCGGTCGTCCCCGCCGGGTCGGTCGTCAGGTGGCCTCCGGACGGGCGACGTCGAAGATCATCTTTTGGACGCCGTTGCCGTAGGCCTCGTGCTCTGTGAGGACGAGTGGGGTGGCGTCGACGTCGGTCGCGCCGAACAGACGCTTCCCCGCGCCGAGCAGCACCGGGAAGACCAGTAAGTGATACCGGTCGACCAGGCCCGCATCGGAGAGGCAGTGCCCGAGCGTCGCGCTGCCGTGCACGAGGATCGGGCCTCCCTCGGTCTCCTTGAGCCGGGCCACGTCGTCGACCGAGCGCAGGATCGTCGTGGGTCCCCAGTTGTCCACGAGGTCATCGGTGGTCAGGGTGGAGGACACCACGTACTTCGGGAGCTCGTTGTACCGGGCGAAGTCCTCGGTCATCGACGGCCAGACCGGTGAGAACGCCTCGTAGCTGCGTCTGCCGAGCAGCAGCGCGGTGGCCTCGTCCTGCTCGCGGCCCTTGATCTCGTACGCGGCCTCGTCGAAGGTCACGTCCCGGAAAGTCCACCCGGCGTTGCGGTAGCCCTCCTCGCCGCCGGGCGCCTCCATGACCCCGTCGAGCGACATGAAGGCCGTGATGATGAGCGTGCGCATGTGGGTCCTCCCGGTGTGCGCTGGTGATGTGGTGTGGGATGCGGTCCGGTGACAGTTCAGGCGTGGGACAGGACCTCCGATTCCAGCCGCCGGTAGCCCGCCTCCATACCGTCCGTCATGCCCGTGCCCAGGATCATGTCGCGCATCTCCTCGTTTGCGTAGGTGACGACGAGGGAGACCAGCGTCCCGTCCCCGACCGGGGTGAGGGTCTGCTCGTTGTGCGTGGGAGGGCCGTCGACCCCTTCCATCGTCTCGGTGAAGACCTCCCGGTGCGGGGGATCGGAGAAGAGGAGCTCGCCGGTGAGGGCGAAGGTCTCCCCCTCCACGCCCTGGTCGGGCGAGAACTCGTACCGGTGCCGCTCGCCCGGCGCCGCGGCCGGCTCGCAGACGGTCATGGACCACCCGTCCGGTCCGAAACTCCAGAGACGGAGGAGCGCCGGGTCGTGGTGGGCGTCCCAGATCTGCTGGGGTGTCCCGCGCAGGACCCGGCTGATCCGGACCTGCGTGTCGCTGAGGAGCTGCGCTGCGGTCGCGCGGTCGGCGGCGAAGGAGCGCAGGTCGGCGAGCACGTCGTCGATCTGTGCCATCGCGGACCGGGTGCCCTCCTCCACGCCCATTGCGAGGAGCTTCTCCAGCTCGTCGAGGCTGTTGAAGTACGTCGTGGTGGTCAGGCGGGCGCCGGAGTCGGTCTCCTCGAACGAGAACGTCGCGCGCATTGTGGGCATGTCGGTGTCGGGGTGGCCGTCCTCGTGGGTGAAGCCGTCCAGGATCTCGAACGAGCTGCCCTCCACGACAGACAGGTGCTCCCAGTATCCACCGCTCGTGCTGCCGTCCGGCCCCGTCATGTAGTACTCGGACCGGCCGCCGGGGTAGATGTCGTGCCGGGTGAACGTGGCCGGCCACTCCGGCGGCCCCCAGAACCTCTCGAGCTGGCGCGGGTCGACGTACGCGTCCCAGAGTCGGCGGACCGGCACGGGGAAGTCGGCGACGATGGTCATCGTCAGCCCCTCGAGGTCCTTGTCTACGGATGTCACTGGCATGATCGGCCTCTTTTCTGGTGCGTGCTGTCTCGGTGCGTGCTCTTCTGATCGGGTGTCGTCTCTGCTCGGGTGTCGTCCCGGGCTTCGTCAGTCGTCGGCGAGTAGGGCGTCGAGTCGGTCGATTCGCCCCCGCCAGAGGCGCTCGTAGCCGTCCAGCAGGTTCTGGGCCCTGCGGATCGCCTCGGGGTTGCCCCGGATCCGGCGCTCGCGTCCGTGACGGTCGTCGGTCACCAGTCCGGCCTCCTCGAGGACGTTGACGTGTTTGCGGACCGCCGCGAACGACATGTCGTAGTGGTGGGCGAGTTCGGAGATCGAAGCTTCGTCGGTGAGCGTGCGACGGACGATGTCCCGGCGCGTGGCATCGGCCAGCGCTCGGAACAGTCGGTCCACGTCGTCGTCACTGAGATCCACCTCGTGCGTGTGATATGAAACCATTTGGTTTCATATCAGGCCGTGATGGCGACGCGGTCAATGGTGCGGTCGAACTCGTGCGCCGGGATGTCGTGGGTCGCCTCTACCCTGGGTGCGTGCGGTCGAGCGTGTGGGTCCCCGAGTCCGAGATCGAGCGGTTCGTGGGGTCCGCGGCGCTGGGTCGGTCGCGTCCGTACGCGAACCCGGACGCCATCAGCGACGTGAGCCACAACCCGGGGTCGCGGACGTTGTCGGGCCTGGTCAAGGGCAGCGGCGGTCGCTGGTATCGGACCGAGGTCGCCTTCGGGCATCCCGATCCGAGCGGCTGGTCCCGGCCGAAGCTCAGCACGTGTACGTGCCCGGTGGCGATGCGGTGCAAGCACGCCGCGGCGCTCATGTTGTTCGCCGGCGCGGAACCGGGCAGTGGCGTGGACGGCGGCACCGAACCGGTTCCCGAGTGGCGGCGGCGGGTCGAGGAGATGCTGCACGGATCGGGGTCGCAGGCCCCACCGCGGGAGCCCGAGGTCTACGGACTGCAGCTGTCGATGGTGGCGGACGAGACCGTCGACGACGGCTGGGCCGGCGGGTTGCGGCCGGGGTTGGGCAACCGGCTCCGCGCCCGCATCGTCGTCCCGGGTCGTGGCGGTCGGTGGAAGTCGGCGGGCGTGGAATGGGACCGGCTGCGCTACGGGTGGACCGCGGACATGAACGCCGCCCAGACCAGTTGGTTCCGCGCCATGGACGCCCTGGCCCGCAGTCGTCGACAGGCCAGGGTGTGGCTTGACCTGTGCGATGCCGAGGTTCCCGCGCTGTGGCCGCTCATCTCCACTGCTGCGGAGGCGGAGGTCGAGATCGTCCCCGATGACGGCCTGCACGACGTCCGGCCCGGGCCGCGCCGGCGCGTGGGGCTCACGGCGTGGTCACCCGACGGCCGGGAGGTGGTGGTCACCGCCGCGGCGGAGATACTGCCGGACTCCGACGGCGCCCGGACGATGCCCCACGACGACGAGGAGCTCGACCGCCCGCTGTCCGGCGCTCTCGTGGGGGAACGCGGGGACCTGGTCGCGGTGGTCCGGGGCCGGGTGCTGGAGCTGTGCCCGGTCGGGCGGCTCGACCCCGGGGTGGCCCGTGATCTGCGCCGATGGCGTGAGCTGACCATCCCGGACGAGGCAGTGGCCGAATTCTGCGGCGAGTTCCTCCCCGGTCTCGTCGACGCGTTCCCGGTGGTCGACCGCGCCGGTCGACTGGAGTTGCCGCAGCCGGACCGCGTCGAGTTCGAACTCGTGATCCGCCGCTACGCCGGCCCCGACTCCGCCGACGGGCCGGACCTCGTCGCGGAGTGGTACCGGCTCGACGTGATGCGGATGAGCGACGGCACCGAGACGGTTCGGCGTCGTCCGCTGACGGCCGGGGACCTGGGGGATGCGGGCCCGATCCTCGCGGACCCCGATTCGCTCGATCTCGCGGTGCGCGCCGACGAGGCCGGTTGGGGATGGGTCGTCACGCCCGGGCCCTGGCGGGTCACGGGGCACGATGCCGCGGTACTGCTGGCCGACGGGGTGGCCGCGGTACGTGCCCTCGACGGGGCCCGGGTGACCGTGCGCGACGGGGTCCCGGAGATCCGCCGCTCGAGTGAGGGGCCGCGGATCACGGTGGCGGCCGAGGACGACCGGTCCGGGATCGACTGGCTGGGACTGTCGGTGGGCGTGACCGTCGAGGGCCGGCCGGTGCCGTTCGCGACGGTGTTCCGGGCGGTGGTGAGCGGGCAGTCGGAGTTCGTCACCGAGGACGGCGTGCTGGTCCCCGTGGACCTCGAGCGCTTCGGTGAACTACGCACCCTGCTCGACGAGGCGCTCGCGGCGTCGGCCGCGCGGGCAGGCAAGGAGCCGGGCGCGGGCGACATCCGGATCGGGCTGGGGCAGGCCGGGTTGTGGGCGGACCTGGCCGCGTTGGCCGACGACCTCGCGCCACCCACCGGGCGGGCCAGGGCCCTGCTCGAGCTGGCCTCTGATACCCCCGAGCCGGTCCCGGTGCCCGCCGCGTTGGAGGCCGAGCTGCGGCCGTACCAGCAGCACGGGTTGGACTGGCTGGCCATGCTGTGGCGGCACCGGATCGGCGGGATCTTGGCCGACGATATGGGACTCGGCAAGACGGTCCAGGCGCTGGCGCTGATCGCCCACGCGCACGAGACTCACTCGCTCGGGACCGGGACCGGGGCCGAGACGGCCGGCGCCTCGCCGGGGCCGTTCCTCGTGGTGGCGCCCTCGTCGGTCGTTCCCAACTGGGAGGCCGAGGCCCGGAGGTTCGTGCCCTCGCTGCGCGTGGCCCGGCGGTCGGCCACGGAGAACAAGTCGCCCACCACGGTGGCCGAGGACGCGGCCGCCCACGACATCGTGGTCACCTCCGCCACCGTCCTGCGCCTGGACGCCGAGGCGTACGCGGGGATCGGGTGGGCCGGGGTGATCCTGGACGAGGCCCAGCAGGCCAAGAACCCCTCGTCCAAGCTGTTCGCCGCTCTGGCCGGCCTGCGGGCCGACTTCCTGCTCGCGGTGACAGGCACGCCCATGGAGAACAACCTCACCGAGCTGTGGGCGATCGCGGCCCTGTCGTGTCGCGGAGTGCTGCCCGACGCCAAGGAGTTCCGGTCACTGTTCCGCACGCCCATCGAGAAGAACGGTGACTCCGAGGCGCTGCACCGCCTGCGCCGGCGACTGCGGCCCTTCCTGCTGCGGCGGCGCAAGGAGCTGGTGGCCGGCGAGCTGCCGCCGCGCACCGATGCGGTGCTGGAAGTCGAGCTCTCGGCCGCGCACCGGCGGGTCTACGAGCGCGAACTCGCCCGGCAGCGGGCATCGTTGCTGGCGCTGCTCGACGACTTCGATTCCAACCGCATCAGCATCCTCGCCGGCCTCACCGTGCTGCTGTTCTGCGCCTCTGCGGCGGCGCAGGATCGCGACGCCGACGGCACGCCGGACTCCAGCGACGCCTTCCCGTGCGATCCGCTGCTGCAGGCCGTGGCCCATGCCCCTGCCGCGGGCCA
>JBKBUP010000097.1:0-9842 GCA_046289795.1 Dietzia sp.
AGGCCGGTTCGCTCAACAAGCCGGGCTACATGCGGTTCGACTTCAACTGGTCCGGTTCCATCCCGGCCGACGTCCTGGCCCAGGTCGAGGAGATCACCAACGCCGCCGTCGACGCCGACTACGGCGTGAACACGATCGAGACCAGCCTCGACGAGGCCAGACGGATGGGAGCGATGGCCCTGTTCGGTGAGAACTACGGGTCGCTGGTCCGGGTGGTGGAGATCGGGGGACCGTTCTCGATGGAGTTGTGTGGCGGCACCCACGTGTCCAGTTCCGCGCAGATCGGGCCGGTGAGCCTGCTGGGTGAGACCTCCGTCGGTTCGGGTATCCGGCGCGTGGAGGCGTACGTCGGAATGGACGCCTACCGACACCAGGCCCGCGAGCGTGCGCTCGTGTCGGGTCTGGCCACCTCACTCAAGGCGCCGGCCGACGAGCTGCCCGACCGCGTGGCCGCGCTGACGACCAAGCTGCGGGAGGCGGAGAAGGCCCTGGAGTCGATGCGCGCCGCCCAGCTCGCATCCCGGGCCGGGGACCTACTGTCGGCGGCCGAGGACCTCGGAGGGATCCGGTTCCTCGCTCACAACGACCCGGGAGGCGCGGCGGGCGACCTGCGCACGCTCGCATCCGACCTCAAGGGCCGACTCGGTGGGGATGCCGGCGTCATCTTCCTCACGGCCCCGGGTCCGGACAAGGTCCCGTTCGTGATCGCGGTGAGCTCTGCCGCCCAGGAACGCGGCCTCCGGGCCGGCGACCTGGTCAAGGCCATCGCACCGACGCTGGGGGCACGGGGCGGCGGCAAGCCGGACATGGCGCAGGGGGCGGGCACCGACCCGGCCGGGATCGACGCGGCCGTGTCCGCGCTGCGCGACGCCGTCCGGGACGCCGGGTGACGGGTTCGGACCCCGGAGCTCCCGGGTGGGTCCGTGGTCGGCGGCTCGGCCTGGACGTCGGGACGGCACGGATCGGGGTCGCCTCCTGTGATCCCGACGGAATCCTCGCTACGCCGGTAGAGACGATTCGCGTCACCAGCGGCGATCCGGACTGGACCGCCGAACTGAGGCGACTGGACGAGCTCGTCGAGGAGTACGACGCCATCCGGGTGATCGTGGGACTGCCCACCTCGCTGAAGGGTCGGGACACCGCCTCCACGGCGATGGCGCGGTCGTTCGTGGACGCTCTCGGGGCCGCCTCTCCCGACCTCGAGGTCGAGTTCGTGGACGAACGACTCACCACCGTCACGGCCGGGGCTGCGCTCCACGGCGCGGGCAGGAACACCCGTCAACAGCGAGGCGTGATCGACCAGGCCGCCGCTGTGGTGCTCCTGCAGGCATGGCTCGACTCGCGGCGCGCCCGACGATGATGGGCGTGTCGACCGGCGCGGCTGGATAAACTGCCCGCAAGCACGATGCTGTCCGGCGGGCAGTTCCCTGAACCCCTGGCTAAGGAGCACGATGTCTGCGGCACGAGGACGCTCACGAACGAGTGGCACCACCCGGTTCCTACTCCTTGCGGCCGTGGTCGGGGTGGTCCTGGCCTTCGCCGTGATGGTCTACCGCAATACGAGCAGCGAGGTCTCCGCGGCACCCGATTTCGAGGGCGGGGGCTCCGGCAACGCCCTGCTCCACGTCGAGCCGGGGGACACCCTGGGTGTGGTCGGTGACCGGTTGTACGACATCGGCACCGTCGCGAGCACGCGAGCCTTCACGGGAGCCGCGGCCGGTACGTCGGTCGAGGGCATCCAACCGGGCTATTACCAGGTCCGGGAGGAGATGAGCGCCGAGTCGGCGGTGGAGGCGCTGGCCGATCCCCGGAACCGGGTCGGGTTCATGGACGTCAAGCCCGGTGGGCGGCTGCTCGACACGGTCGTGGTCGGCGGCGGGACCGAGAAGGGGATCTTCACCCTGATCGCCGATGCGACCTGTCTACGGAACCTGGACGACCCGGCGGCCCCACCGACCTGCCGCCTCCCGCAGGAGATCGTCGACGCGGCAGTACAGGCCGATCCCGCCGAACTCGGGGTGCCCGACTGGGCCATCAACGAGGTGCGCAACGCCCCGGACCCGGTTCGCCGACTCGAGGGCCTGATCGCGCCCGGGGTCCACAACGTCAGCCCCCGGTCCGAGCCGCTGGAGATCCTCCGCCAGTTGATCGACTCGTCGACGGAATCGTACGACGCCACCGGTCTCGTGCCCTCTGCCGAGAGGATCGGGCTGACGCCCTACCAGGTGGTCACCGCCGCCTCCCTGGTGGAGAAGGAGGGCACCCTTGCGGACTTCGACAAGATCGCCCGTGTGATCCTCAACCGGCTGGACGAGCCGATGCGCCTCCAGTTCGACTCGACGGTCAACTACGCCCTCGCCGACCAGGAGATCGCCACCACCGACGCCGACCGTGCCGCGCTCACGCCGTGGAACACCTACGCCATGGACGGCCTGCCCTATGGTCCGATCGGATCTCCCGGCCTCGATGCGCTCCGCGCGATGGAGAACCCCGCCGAGGGCCGGTGGAAGTACTTCGTGACCGTCGACATGCAGGGCACCACCCGCTTCGCCGAAGAGTACCCGGAGCACGAGCGATACCAGAGCGAGGCGATCGCCAACGGGGTCCTGTCCAGTGGGCGCTGATCCCGGGGGCGCTGGCCCCGACGGCCTCCCGGCCACCTCCGTCCGTTCGGCGGCGGTGCTGGGCCACCCGGTGGACCACTCGCTCTCCCCGGTCCTGCACGGCGCCGCGTACCGGGCGCTCGGCCTGGACGGATGGACCTACGAACGGATCGACTGCGATGCCGAACGTCTGCCCTCCGTGGTCGGTTCCTCGCCCGGACACCGGGTGGGCTACTCGGTCACGATGCCGGGCAAGTTCGCCGCTCTCGGATACGCGACCGAGGTGAGCGACCGGGCCCGGATCGTCGGCAGTGCCAACACCCTCGTCCGCCGAGGAGGCGGCTGGTTCGCCGACTGCACCGATGTGGACGGGGTGACCGGTGCACTCGCCGAGTTCGACGATCTCCCCCCTGCGCCGACAGCGGTCGTGCTGGGCGTCGGAGGGACCGCACGGCCGGTGCTGGCCGGGCTCGCCGAGGCGGGGGCCACGCGCGTGGTGATGGCATCGCGACGCGACAACGCCGGACCCGCCGCCGACTGCGGCCGGGCGCTCGGCCTGGAGATCCACACGGTGCTGCTGACCGACGAGTCGCTGGCGGATGAGATCGCGCGGTCAGACGTCCTCGTCAACACCGTCCCCGAGCCGGGGGTCGGGGACCTCACCGGCCTCGTGGTCCGCGCCAACCGGCTGTTCGACGTCCTGTACGACCCCTGGCCCACCGCGGCGGGGTCGGTCGCGGTGAGCGCCGGCATCCCCGTCGTCGGCGGCGACGTGATGCTGCTCCACCAGGCCTTCGGCCAGGTGGAACTGTTCACCGGACATCCCGCACCGCGCGAGGCGATGGCCACCGCGCTCGCGGCGGCGCTCGGCCGCTGAATCACGGGGCGGAACCGCCCCGGCACGGGACGCGCGTTCAGACCGCCGCCGACTCCTCCGAGGGACGGGGCGCGACGATCTCGTAGTCTGCCGTGTCCGCGGTCCGGGTCCGGCGCTGGTACTCGTGGACCAACCCGGGCCAGTTGGTGGTGACCCTTCCGGACTCCACCTTGTACCAGGAGTCGCACCCGCTCCAGACCGAGTCGTCGAGGCGACGCAGGATCTCGGCGTCGTAGGCGTCGTCGACCTCGCGGCGCACCTCGACGGCCAGGGGCCGCTGCGCGTGCGCCAACTCCTCGACGATCTGGCGGATGTACCGGGCCTGCTGTTCCATCATGAGGATTATCGAGCTGCTCCCGAGGTTGGTGTTGGGCCCGTAGACCACGAACATGTTCGGGAAGCCTGGGACGGCCATCCCGAGGTATGCCCGCGCGCCCTCGCGCCACTGCTCGTGGAGGTCCCGTCCGCCGCGTCCACGCACGGTGATCGGTGCCAGGAACTCCGTGGCCTTGAACCCCGTGCCGTACACGATGACGTCGGCGTGGTGCACCCGCCCGTCAGAGGTGACGACCCCCTCGGGCACGACCTCGGCGATGGCGTCGTTCACCACGTCGACGTCCGGCTGGGCGAGCGCGGGGTACCACTCGTTGCTGAACAGCATTCGTTTGCACCCGATCGGTTCCGTCGGGGTGAGTGCCGCGCGCAGCTCCGGGTCCCGGACGGTCAGCCTGAGGTTGGCCTTGGCGAGCCCGCTGAGGATCCGCGCCAGTGGCCGAGCGGAGGTCAGTGCCAGGCCGATGGCCTCCGTCGCCTCCCAGATGGCGCCGCGCATCGCGGGGACGAGTCCGGGGACACGGGCGAACGCGGTGCGATGCGCGTCGGTGTAGGCCCGGTCGGGCTTGGGCACCACCCACGGTGCCGAGCGCTGGAAGACAGTCACGTGTGCCGCGGCCTCACGGATGCGGGGGACGAACTGGATCGCCGAGGCCCCGGTACCGAGAACCGCGACCCGCTTGCCGGTGAGATCCACGTCGTGCCGCCACCGGGCGGAGTGGAACGACGGGCCGGTGAACGTCTCCAGCCCGGGGATGTCCGGGTAGGCCGGCCGGGACAACTGACCGATCGCGGGGACGAGGACGTCGGCCTCGAACGACTCGCCGGAGGTGGTGAGCACGGTCCACGTGGCGGTGTCCTCGTCGAATGAGGCCGAGGTCACCTCGATCCCGGTACGCACCTTCTCCCGTAGGCCGTACCGGTCCGCGGTCTCGCGGATGTAGGACAGGATGTCGGGCTGCTCGGCGTAGCGGCGGCCCCAGTCCGTCTTGCGGTGGAACGAGTACGAGTAGAGGTTGGACGGCACGTCACAGGCCGCTCCGGGGTAGGTGTTGTCCCTCCACACCCCGCCCACGTCGTCGGCCTTCTCCAGGATGGTCACGTCGGCGAGGTCGTCCCGGGTGAGCTCGTAGGCGGCGCCCAGGCCACCGAATCCGGCGCCGATGATGAGGACGCGCGGGCGGCGCCGGGTCCGGTCCGCGGGGGAGGGGGAAGAGGTCATGCTCCGACCGTATGACTTCGGACCGGCGTGGCCGCAGACTTTCCCGGACGGATAATCCATAATTCCGGCCATGATCTCTTGGGACGACCCCGCGGTCGCGCACTGGGACTTCCCGCGTTCGGCCACGGGGATCGGCGTGCTCGTCGAGGCCGGGCGCGGGCTCGGCGTGGAGGCCGGGACGATCCTGCGCGGGGTCGGTCTCAACCCGGCCGATCTGTCGACCCCCGATCTGCTCGTGGCCCCGGGTCAGGAGTTGGTCGCGATCCGCAACCTCCGCGCCGCCGCGGGTGACCGTCCCGCCCTCGCCGCCGAGGTAGGCGCCGCCTACCGGTTGACCACCTTCGGGATCCTCGGATACGCCCTGCTGTCCAGTCCCACGCTCCGCGACGTGATCGCCATGACCCTGCGCTTCATCGACCTGAGCTACATATTCAGCACGATCGGGGTGGAGTCGACCGGGGACCGGATCGTGGTGCGACTGGGGGGCGCGACCCTGCCGGAGGACCTCCGCGGGTTCCTGGTGGACCGCGATCTCTTCGCGATCCACTCCGTGCTCGGGGACCTCGTCCCCGGCGGCCTCCCCTTCACCGAGGTCACGTTCCCGGGGGGGCGATCTCCCGCCGCGCTCTCGGCCTACGGCGAGCGGCTGGGCCTGACGCCGTCATCCTCCGAACGCGGTGACGGGGTCACGGCGGTCTTCGACGCCGCCCACCTCGACCGGCCCCTCCCGCAGGGCAGTCCCGCGGCGGTGGCGGTGGCGGAGACGCTGTGCCGGGATCTGGCCGCCGCCCGCCGGACCCGCGGACCGGTGAGCAGCCGTGTCCGCGTCGAGATCGCCGGACGACTCTCCCAGGGGGCCCCCATGACCTCGGTAGCCGCCGAACTGGGGGTGAGTCCCCGGACGCTGCGCCGGCACCTGTCGGACGAGGGCACCTCGTACCAGCGTCTGCTCGACGACGTGCGGGTCGAGCTGGCGGAACGGATGTTGGCCACCGGCCTGCTGTCGGTCGAGGACGTCGCGATCCGCCTGGGATACGCCGAGGCGTCGAGCTTCATCCACGCGTTCCGGCGCCTCACCGGCAACACCCCACACCAGGCCGCGGTCGCCTCACGGACACTGCGGTCGGCGGCGCCGCGGGCCTGATGTGCCGGGTGATACCCGGACGTGGGATGATCGGCGACGTGCTGAAGTGGACCACCGCCGGAGAATCGCATGGCCAGGCCCTAGTGACGATCGTCGAGGGCGTCATCGCGGGGGTCGAGGTGACGAGCGACGAGATCGCCTCGCAGCTCGCCCGCCGCCGCCTGGGCTACGGCCGCGGAGCCCGGATGAAGTTCGAGGCCGACGCGGTCAGGGTCCTGGGTGGCGTCCGCCACGGGGGCACCATGGGTTCGCCGATCGCGATCGAGGTCGGCAACACCGAGTGGCCCAAGTGGGAACAGATCATGTCGGCGGATCCCATCGACCCCGACGCGATCGAGGACAAGGCCCGCGCCGCCGCGCTCACCCGACCGCGCCCGGGTCACGCCGACTTCGCCGGGATGCTCAAGTACGACTTCGACGACGCCCGCATGGTCCTGGAGCGCGCGAGCGCCCGTGAGACCGCCGCCAGGGTCGCGGCGGGAACCGTCGCCCGGGCGGTGCTGCGGGATGTCCTGGGCGTGGAGGTGCTCTCCCACGTCATCTCCATCGGTGCCTCCGAGCCCTACGTCGGGCCCGAGCCCACGTTCGCCGACCTCCCGGGCATCGACGAGAGCCCCGTGCGGGCGTTCGACGCCGCGAGCGGGGACTCCATGATCGCCGAGATCGAGGCGGCCAAGAAGGCCGGCGACACCCTCGGCGGTGTCGTCGAGGTGGTGGTCCACGGCCTTCCGATCGGACTCGGTTCCCACGTCTCGGGCGAGGAGCGTCTCGACGCCCAGCTGGCGGGAGCCCTCATGGGGATCCAGGCGATCAAGGGGGTCGAGGTCGGCGACGGCTTCGAGACCGCCCGTCGACGCGGCAGCGTGGCACACGACGAGATGGTGCGCGGTGCGGACGGTGTGGGACGCCGGAGCAACCGTGCCGGTGGACTCGAAGGTGGGATGACCAACGGCCAGGCTCTCCGGGTCCGCGCCGCCATGAAGCCCATCTCCACGGTTCCCCGCGCACTGGGCACCGTCGACATGGCCGACGGTTCCGGTGCCACCGCCATCCATCAGCGCTCGGACGTCTGCGCGGTCCCCGCGGCCGGAGTGGTCGCGGAATCCATGGTCGCGCTGGTGCTGGCACGTTCCGTCCTGCAGAAGTTCGGCGGGGACTCGCTGTCGGAGACCCGGCGTAACGTCGAGGGCTACCTCGACGCCGTGGCCGCGCGACTGGACTGGGACACGGACCCGGCATGAACGACCCGGCACGGCCGGTCGCCGTCCTGGTGGGTCCGCCGGGTGCCGGCAAGACGACCATCGGGCGCAAACTCGCCCGGCGGCTCGAGGTGCCGTTCCGTGACGCCGATCAGATGATCGAGGAGTCGGAGGGGCGGTCGATACCCCAGATCTTCGCGGACGACGGTGAGCCGGCTTTCCGCGCGATCGAGGAGAAGGTCGTGGGGGAGGCGCTCGAGTCGTTCGACGGTGTCCTCTCGCTGGGCGGCGGCGCCGTACTGTCGGCGGCCACCCGACTTCGGCTTCGCGGTCATCGCGTGATCCATCTGACGATAGGGGTGGCCGAGGGTGTACGCAGGTCCCGGGGGCCCGGCCGGCCGCTTCTCGCGGGCGGCGACGCGACCGCGCGCTACCAGGCGTTGTTGACCGAGCGGTCACCGCTGTACCGCGAGGTCGCGTGGTCCACCGTCAGCACCGAACGCCGGAGTTCGGGCAAGGTGGTGACGGAGATCGTCGACAGACTCGAATCCGGTGACCCCCACGTCCGGGGGGCATGGGACCGATCGTGAGTCGGGCGAGCCGTGTGGGTACGAGCGTGAGTAATCGAGCGATGAGCGGGAGTCATTCATGAACCGAGACCGGAACAACGCCGACCCCGTGGTGGTGGACGTACGGTCCGCCGATCCGTACCCGGTGGTGATCGGCCGAGGTCTCCTTCCCGAGATCCTCGAGACGTGCTCCTCGTCGCGGAACCTGGCGATCTTCCACCAGCCGCCGCTGGCGCAGACCGCCGAGGCGCTGCGTGAGAAGCTCGCCGAGGCCGGCGTCAACGCCCATCGGGTGGAGATCCCCGACGCGGAGGCCGGCAAGGACCTCGCCGTGGCGGGCTACTGCTGGGACGTGCTCGGCAAGATCGGGCTGGGTCGCAAGGACACCGTGGTGAGCCTGGGCGGCGGGGCGGCGACGGACCTCGCCGGCTTCGTGGCCGCCACCTGGATGCGCGGGGTGCGCGTGGTCCACATCCCCACCACCCTGCTCGCCATGGTGGACGCCGCGGTGGGTGGCAAGACCGGCATCAACACCGACGCGGGCAAGAATCTCGTGGGCAGTTTCCACGAGCCCGCGGCCGTCTTCGTCGACACCGCGACACTCGAGTCGGTGCCGCGCAACGAGTTGATCTCCGGCATGGCCGAGGTGGTCAAGTGCGGGTTCATAGCTGACCCGGTGATCCTGGATCTCATCGAGGCGGATCCGGAGGCCGCGCTCGACCCGACCGGCGACACGATCGTCGAGCTCATCCGACGGAGCGTTCAGGTCAAGGCCGACGTGGTGGGCCGGGACCTCAGGGAGTCCGGCCCACGGGAGAACCTCAACTACGGTCACACCCTCGGCCATGCGGTCGAGCGTCGTGAGCAGTACCGCTGGCGGCACGGCGCGGCCGTGAGCGTGGGCATGTGCTTCGTCGCCGAACTCGCCCGTCTGGCCGGCCGTCTCGACGACGCGACGGCCGACCGCCACGCGTCGGTCCTGGGGTCCCTCGGTCTGCCGACCGGGTACGACGAGGACGCCTTCCCCCGCCTGCTCGAACTGATGGCGGGGGACAAGAAGAACCACTCCGGGTTCCTGCGACTGGTGGTGCTCGACGGGCTGGCCCGGCCCGCACGGATGGAGGCCCCCGACCCGTCGTTGATGACCGCGGCCTATGCCGCGATCTCCGAGGGACGCACGGCCAGCGGCGGCGGGGTCCTGCTGTGACCGGCCGTCTGGCGGCCCGTCGGCGCGCGGTGGCCTCGGCTACCGCGCGGGCGGGAGCCGGGGCGCTCCTGGTCACCGACCCCCGGAACATCGCCTACCTCACCGGGTTCCGGGGGTCCGGGGGCGCCGTGCTGGTGGAGGACGACGGCGACGCGGTCCTGTGCACGGATTCGCGGTACGAACTCCAGGTCGTCGAACAGGCCCCGGACGTGGGACACGTGATCTCGCGGGAGTACGTCCCCGGCGTACTCGCGCGTCGCCGCGGACCCGCGGACGCCCCTCTCGCGGTGGAGGCGGACGACCTGACCCTGTCCGCGTCGTCCGCCCTGCGCCGGGCACTCGTGGAGGTCGGGGCCGCGAACGCTCCGATCGTCGAGACCAGCGGCCTCGTGGAGGAGGTCAGGCGGGCGAAGGACCCTGACGAGATCGGGATGATCGAGCGTGCGTGCCGGGTGGTCGACGAGGCCTGGAGCCATCTGCTGTCCCACGGGTCGGTGGCCGAGGGCCGCAGCGAGCGGGAGGTCGCCGCGGACCTCGAGCACGCGATGCGGCGGGCGGGTTCCGACGGCGTGGCCTTCGAGACCATCGTCGCCTCGGGGCCCAACGGCGCGCATCCACACCACGTCCCGGGGGACCGGCTGCTCGCCGCCGGCGATCTCGTCGTGGTGGACTTCGGTGCGACGGTGTC
>JBKBUP010000098.1:0-9772 GCA_046289795.1 Dietzia sp.
GGCCTGCCAGTCCTCGTTCCAGTCGGTGCCGAAGATCTCTGCCCGGTCCCCGGGTGTCAGTGGTGCGTTCACTGCGATCGCCTCCTTCAGGCGGTCTACTGCGGAGACCATCTCCTGCAGGTGTGAGATGCGGTCGAGGAGCAGGTCGCGCTGCCGGGACAGGTGCGCGTCCTCGTCGACGTCGGGGTCGTCGAGCAGCACACCGATCTGAGCCAGCGGCAGGCCCAGTTCGCGGTAGACCAGCACCCGGTGGATGCGCGCGACGTCGTCGTCGTCGTAGACCCGGTAGTCCGACCACGTCCGCCCACTCGCCGGCGCCAGCCCGATCCGGTCCCAGTGGTGCAGGGTCCGGACGCTCACGCCGACGAGGTCGGCGACCGCACCCACGGTGAGCCCGTCACTCCTCGTCATTCCTCCAGCATCTCTCACAACGACCACCCTGGGCCCTGACGCGGCGTCAGGGTCAAGGACCAGGCGGTACCGCGCTGGCCTACCCGTCGGTAACCTCAGGGCATGAGCCGACCCACGCCCCGTGTCTACGACCGTCTCCGCGACCTCGTCGCGATCCCCGAATTCCGCGCCGACCCGTCGAGTCGGGAGTCAGCCGTCATCGAGGAGGTCTTCACCGGTGAGCGGCTCGCGGAGATCCCCGCGGGGACCGCCGACGACGTGGTGGCGGCCGTGGAGAGGGCCCGGGCCGCCCAGGTCGCGTGGGCCGAGCGCGAGCCCGCGGACCGGGTCGCCGTGCTCAAGCGGTTCGCGTCCCTGGTCATGCGCAATCGCGAGCAGCTCATGGACATCGTCCAGGCGGAGACCGGCAAGAGCCGGGCCTCGGCCCAGGAGGAGGTCCTGGACTGCCTCATCACCGCGCGCCACTACGCCAAGACCGCTCCGGCGCTGCTCGCGCCCAAGCGGGTCCAGGGCATGCTGCCGGGGCTCACCAAGGCTGTGGTACGCCGTCACCCCAAGGGCGTCGTGGGTGTGATCGCGCCGTGGAACTACCCGCTCAACCTCGCCGCCACGGACGCACTGGCGGCACTGGCCGCGGGTAACGCCGTGGTGATCAAGCCCGCCTCCATCACCCCGTTCTGTGCCCTCGCCGCAGCCGACATGCTCTACCGCGCGGGTCTGCCCCGCGACCTGTTCCAGGTGGTCCCCGGTTCGGGCCGCACCGTGGGCGGGGCGATCGTGGAGAACGTCGACTACCTCATGTTCACCGGCTCCACCGCCACCGGCCGCACCCTCGGTCGCCAGTGCGGCGAGAGGCTGATCGGGTTCTCCGCCGAGCTCGGTGGCAAGAACGCCATGATCGTCGCGGCGGGCGCGGACCTCGACGAGGTCGCCGAGGTGGCCACGCGCGCGTTCTTCTCCAACTCCGGCCAGCTCTGCATCTCCGTGGAGCGGGTGTATGTGGAGCGCTCCGTGGCGCCGCAGCTCATCGAGAAGCTCACCGCCCGCGTCCGGTCCATGAGCGTCGGCCCGGGCTACGACTTCGAGGCCGAGATGGGCAGCCTCATCTCCCGCGACCAGCTGGACACCGTCTCCGCGCACGTGGACGACGCCGTGGCCAAGGGCGCCCGCGTCCTGGCCGGTGGGCGCGCCCGCCCGGATCTCGGCCCCCTCTTCTACGAGCCGACGCTGCTGGCCGACGTCCCGGAGGACGCCACCTGCTTCGGCGAGGAGACGTTCGGCCCGGTCGTGTCGATCTACCCCGTCGACTCGGTGGACGAGGCGGTGGCCAAGGCCAACGACACCGAGTACGGGCTCAACTCCTCGGTGTTCGCCGCGTCGGACTCGGAGGGTGAGGAGATCGCCGCGCGGTTGCGGACCGGCACCGTCAACGTCGGTGAGGGTTACGTGGCCGGCTGGGGTTCGGTCGCCGGCCCGATGGGTGGCATGGGCGCCTCCGGGGTCGGCCGCCGGCACGGTGACGAGGGGCTCCTCAAGTACACCGAGGCGCAGACCATCGCCACGCAGCGCGTCATGCACCTGGGCGGGCCCTCGTTCCTGCCCCGGAACCGGTGGCAGAAGATGCTCGCCCCCGCCACGGACGCGATGCGGTTCCTGCCCGGCCGGTAGGCGGTCGGGCCGGTCGGCTCACGTCGGGCCGCGAAGGTCAGCCGAGCGCGCAGGTCAGCCGAGCGCGCGCGGGAGTCGCGGGGTCGCTATTGTCCGCGGCGCAGCAGCACGAACGCGCCGCCGATCAGCAGGACGGCCAGGCCGGCCACGACCCACAGGGCGGGGTCGAGGCCGCCGGAAGCCTCTCCCGAGGTCTCGTCGGCGATCTGGTTCTCGGCCGGGTCGGACTGGTCGCCCTCGGGGTCGCCGGTAGCGGCCGCACCGGCCACGGACTGGACGGTGAAGACCGAGGACCCGCTCACGACGTGCCCGTCGGCCGAGGTCACCCGGTAGCCGACGGTGTACGCACCCTCCGCCAGGTCGTCGAGCGCCACGGTGACGACCGGGCCCTCCACCACCGGCTCTCCGGTGACGAGGTTGTCCCGGTCGCCGCCGGTGGTCACGGCGACCGAGGCGAACATCTGGTTGATCTCCTCGTTGAACGTCAGCGTGACCTGATCGGGCGAGGTCTCGAGCGTCGCCCCGTCCTGCGGTTCCACGGAGACGAGGACCGAGTGTGCTGCGGCGACAGGCGCGAGGACGCTCGCCGGAGCCGCGGCTCCGGCGACCAGGGCGAGGGCGAGCGCCGTGGAGGCCAGCCGCCCCCGCATCGCGGTCACGGGGTGACGCCGAGGCGGGCGAGCACGTCCTTGTTGACCCGGTCGAGCTCACCGGAGATGGCGGAGTGCACCTCGCGACGCTGGGAGGTCGGAGTGGTCTCGGCCGTCTCGACGGCCGTGCGCAGGTCCTTGAGACGCGTCCGGGTGGAGGCGACGAAGTCCTCGACCTGGCGGTCGCCGTGTCGGCCGACCTCGAGCTGGTCGAGGGTCTGCTCCAGCCGGACGATGCGGGCGCCGAGCGCGGCCCCGGGGCCGGTGGCGTCGATACCG
This sequence comes from Dietzia sp., assembly GCA_046289795.1. Lineage (GTDB taxonomy): Bacteria > Actinomycetota > Actinomycetes > Mycobacteriales > Mycobacteriaceae > Dietzia. The sequence goes on from JBKBUP010000098.1 coordinate 3,009, forward strand.
GCGGCCTTGAGGTCCACGGCGCCGGCGCCTGCGGCCTTGTCCGCGGATCCCTGCGCGTTCGACACGAGCTTGTAGAGCATCGGCAGGAGGACCGGGGTGGCGACCTTGGCCAGGCTCAGCCAGCGCTGCACGTCCTCCTTGCCGAGTTTGGTGCCCTCGAGCTTCTTCAGCTCCATCTCGGCGAGCTGGTACTCGTGCTTCCGGCCGGCCGCCTCGATCTTCCCGGCCGTCTTGCGGTCCTTCGCCACGAACTTGGCCTCGCGCTTGATGGTGGCACGCTCCTGCTTGGACATGGCCTTCTCGGCCTTGCGGTCCCGCTTGGAGGCCTTCTGGGCGAGCGCGTCCTGCCGCTTGGCCCGCTTGGCCTCACGCTTGGCCTTGCGGTCCGCGTTCTTTCCCTCCAGCTTCGCGCGCTTCCTGGCCTCGGCCAGATCGACGCGATGCGCCTCCTTGGCCTTGTGCCTGGTCTCCTTGGCGGCGAGCTTGGCCTCGGTCATGGCGGTGGACTTGAGCGCAGAGGCGTGGGCGCGGAGTTCGGCGCGCTTGTCGCGGTAGGTCGTCAGCTTGCCCATTGGCGTCGATCCTTCTCTCGTCGCGAACATCAGGTCCCCAGCCTAGGCGAACAGGCCGCCGGTGAGCACCGGACCGGTGTGGCGTGCGCGGTGTGCGCCATGATGGACGTCGATGGACGGCGCCAGGAACAGCTCGAGTGGGGCCCTCGGCGGTGCGGTGGCGGGACCGGCCTCGGGGGCCAGATGTCTGCACCGCGTGGCCCGGGAGCGGGACGCGGGCCCGTCGTGGTGGCGGACGGCGCCGCTCGACGAGGGTGTGCGGCTGCGGGCGATGGCCGCGGCGGATCGCCGCGCCGGCCTCCGCGAGCGTGCGCTGCGCAACGCCCGCGCCGACGCCCGGGTGGTGGACGTCGTGGGGGACCACTGGACGGATCTGCCGGGCGACGTTCCGGGCGACGACGACGAGGCGGTGACCCTCGATGCCCTGACCGAGGGGGCGACCCTGGTGTGGGGCGCTGCCCTGCCCGCCGATCACGACACGGGTAGGTCGGGTCTGCGCTGCACGCTCGCAGCCGTGCCGGGCGGGGGCTACGCCCCTGTCCTGGTGGTGAACCACAAGGTCGTGGACCCGCGGCGGAGCCGGCGGTCGGCGGGGGCGCTGGTGACCCGCCTGCTTGACTGGGATCCGGCCCCCGATCCGACGCTGCGGCTTCGTCGTCATCCAGCGGACCTGGACCGTCTCGTCCACGCGTGGCACCTCCTCGACGTGCTGGGGCACGCCTCCCCGTCCCCGGTCGGGGCGGTGCTCGGACTGGGGTCCGCGCGCGCGGTGGTGCACGATCTCGAGCCGGTCCTGGCCGCGGCCGACCGGAACCACGCGACGCGACTGGCGGTCATCCGGGGCGAGCTCGACACGGTGCCCAGCCGGATCGGCGAGTGCCGCACCTGCCCGTGGTGGGAGGGCTGGGACGACCGGGGGACGCCCGTGACGGGGTGCCGCGACCGTCTGATCATCGCCGACGACGTGAGCCTCGTCGTCGGCGGTGGGCAGGTGGGGCCGGTGCGCGCGGCGGGCGTCCGCACGGTGGCGGAACTCGCCGAGGCCGGGCCGGAGCGCCCGCCGGACTGGAACGGCGAGCCGTTCTCCGACGCCGTGTTGCGGGCCCGCGCGCACCGGGACGGCGAGGTGGTCGTACCCAAGGTGGCCCGGCCGACCATCCCACGCGCGGACATCGAGGTGGACGTGGATCTGGAGAGCCACCTGGACGACGGCGCCTACCTGTGGGGGACCCTGCTCACCCTGCGGGACGGGCGTCGCCTCGACACGGAGGGCTACCGGCCGTTCGCGACCTGGGCCCGGCTACCGGATCCGGACGAGGGCCGCTCGTTCGCCGAGTTCTGGCGCTGGCTCACCGGCATCCGGGACAGGGCCGCGGGACAGGGGCGCACCTTCCGCGCCTACTGCTACTCGAGGTCCGCCGAGAACGCCTGGATGCTCTCCACCGCCACGCGGTTCGGGCCGGAGGGAACCGCCGCCGTGGTCAAGGATGTCCCTTCGGTGGCCGAGGTGCGCGCGTTCATCTCCTCGCCTCAGTGGGTCGACGTCCACGAGGCGGTGGCGACCCAGTTCGTCTCCACCTCCGGGCTCGGGCTCAAGGTGGTGGCGCCGGTGGCCGGATTCCACTGGCGCGACCCGGACGCCGGGGGCGAGGCGTCGATCGGCTGGTACCGGGATGCGCAGGCCTCGAGGGGGGTGGAGCGGGATTCGGGCAGAGCTCGCATCCTCGCCTACAACGAGGATGACGTCCGCGCGACCCGGGCTGTGCGCGAGTGGATTTCGGGCGGATACTAACCAAGTTCTCACTGAGAGGGAGCTGTTGCTTTGCTTAATATCAGGGATATGGTGGGGAGCAAGGGCCAAAGTTAACGACGATACCCGAACGTCGTCGCCGAATCCCTGAAGCCCATCCCTCACGGGTGTCCCGTCGCGAACCCACGCCGGATGCCGCCCCACACAAGGAGACGAACCCATGACGTTCACGATCCGAAGGACCGCTGCCCTCGCGGCCGCCACCGCCCTCGCAATCTCCGGAGCCACCGGCGTCGCCACCGCCCAGGACAACGGCACCGGGAGCCTGTCCGCCGACAGCCTGGGCGCCGACAGCCTGGGAGTCCTGAGCAGCGGCAGCGAGGGCAGCGGCGACTCGGCGGGCGAGGGCTCGGTCCCGCAGAACCTCGGCTCACTCATCCTCGAGGCCAACGCCACCGGGGAGGGCTCCCTCGACACCTCGGGCTCCGCCGTCTTCGGAGAGCCGTCCACGGGTTCCCTGGCGCCCCTCGCGGGTTCGGTCCTCGACGCGGCCGGTTCCATCACCCTGACCGACCCGGCGCCCGGCACCGGCTCCGTCGACGCCAGCGGCTCCCTCCTGGACGAGAGCCTCGTGGGCTCGGTCGAGCCGGCGGCGGCGTCGGTCGCCGGCTCGCTCGGGATCGGCGAGGGCGCCACCCTGGTCCTCGGTTCGGACGCGGGTTCCCTGCCGGGTGCGGGCTCGCTCGGCCCCCTCGTGCTGGTCGGTGGCTCCGTCGCCGCGATCGGTGCGGGCATCTACTTCGCGCCGCAGATCCACCAGGCGCTCACCGACGCGGGCATCTACCTCCCGCCGCTGCCCCCGCTTCCGTGGACCCCGGCCGCGCCCCCGCAGGCCGCCCCGGCTCCCGCTCCCCAGGCCCCCGGCCCGGACACCCCCAACGGCCGCGGCTGAACCTCCGCAACAACACCGAAGGCCCGCTCCCGTTCCCGGGGGCGGGCCTTCGGCGGTCCGTCGACCTAGCGCGGTGCCATGCGGAGGGCGCCGTCCATGCGGAAGCTCTCGCCGTTGAGGTAGTCCTGCTCGACGATCGCGCCTGCCAGCTGCGCGTAGTCGGACGGGCGGCCGAGCCGCGACGGGAACGGGATCGAGGCCTCGAGGGTCTTCTGGAACTCCTCGGTGAGGCCCCGGAGCATCGGGGTCTCGATGGTGCCCGGGGCGATGGTGTTGACCCGGATGCCGAACTGGGCGAGGTCACGAGCCGCGCAGATGCCCATCGAGTACACGCCGCCCTTGGACGCGGCGTAGGCGATCTGGCCGACCTGGCCCTCGTAGGCGGCCACGGAGGCGGTGTTGATGATGACGCCGCGCTGGCCGTCCTCGTCCACCGTGTCCTGGGTGGACATGGCCTCGGCGGCCAGACGCATCACGTTGAACGTTCCCACCAGGTTGACCGAGATGCAGGTCTGGAACAGGTCCAGCGCGTGCACGCCCTTCTTCGAGACGATGCGGGCGGCCGGGGCGATGCCCGCGCAGTTGACCACGACGCGCAGCGGGGCGGCCTCGGTGGCCTTGGCGATAGCGGCCTTGACGTCGTCCTCACTGGTCACGTCGGCGGCGATGAGGGTGATGCCCTCGTCGATGCCCTGCTCGACGGCCTTGTCGATGGACTGCTGGAGGTCGAGGCCGAAGACGGTCGCCCCCTTCTCGGCGAACGAGCGCGCGGTGGCGTTGCCCAGGCCGGAGGCGGCGCCGGTGACGATGACGGATGCACCCTTGATGTCCACGGGTGATGTCCTTTCTCTGTGGGAGGCGAGCACTAGGAGGTGCAAGCACTTACCGACCCAGTGTCCCAGAACCGTGTTCAGCGCACGTCGAAGGCCGGGCTCTCCCCCCGCACGGGGAACAGTCGGCCGTCGATGCCCCGACCGGAGGCGGTGTAGACCACGCGGTAGTCGCCGGCCGGTGTGCCCGGCGGGATGTCCCAGGTGATGAGGGCGTTGGTCACCGTGAGCAGACCCTCGAACACGATCATGGTGGACCAGTCGCCGTCGTCGTGGACCCGGACCCACCGGCCGCCGTCCCGGCGCTCCACGGCGAGGTAGGTGCCGCCCCTCCGCAGGTCGGAATTGGGGTTCGTACCGCAGAACCGGACCGCGACCCGCTGTCCCACCCGGTACCCGGGCAGGGGCGGGTCCAGAACGTCGCCGAAGTTCCGCAGCGGCGCCGGGGTGTCCACGAGCGGGTTGCCCAGCGGCGAGACGGGGATCTGTCCGGTGAGGTCGCGCTCGGAGGCCCCCGGATCCAGAGGGGTGCCCGACCGCATCGAGCGCGCCAGGTCGGCGGCCACCTGCTGGATGGCGGGCAGTGTCCACGGACCGAACGCGGTGGCCCCGCCCTCGTAGTTCTGGGCCGAGTACTCCTCCGGGGTCGTGACGTAGTGCCCGTAGGCGTTGGAGTACCCCTGCACCGTGATGTGGTCCTCGGGGACGCCGAGCTCGGCCGACAGTGTGCGGCGCAGGCGCAGGCCCGCCACGACGGTCGGCTCGAACCCCAGACTGAACAGGTAGTGCCCGCCCAGCCGGGTGAGGTGGAACGGGTACACGCGTTGGATGGCGTGCGGCACCAGACCGACGGGCAGCAGGACGTCCTTGGCACCGTGGGCCTCTCGCAGCCAGGCGGGGACCACCACGTCGGAGACGGCTCTGCCCGCCGGGTTCCCGCCCCGGTCGCCCTCGTTGAAGGGCAGTTCCTCCGCGCCCCCGCCGTCCTCCTGGCTGCCGGCCGCGAAGGCCGCGCCGAGCGCTGCCACGGCGGTCCGGTGCGTGCGACCGTCGCCGGTGAACTTCGGGCGCACGTCGACCGCCGACATGTCGACCCAACGGTGGCGGACGTCGATCCCGCCGCCGAGCGGACGTACGTTCCGGCCCACCTGCTCGCGGGCGGCGACGAACTGCCGCTCGCCGTTGATACGGGTGTTGAGCCACTCATCGGGCGTCGGACCCCGCCCCGGCTGGAGGTCGAGGTTGGGGCTGACGTCCCCGGGGTTGGTCTGGGCGAAGGCGGTGACCAGGGCCGGGGTGTCGCCGGCCAGGTAGTCCTGCCCGGCGACCTCGCGCTCCCAGTGCCAGGCGGCGTACCCCTTGTTGTCCGAGGAGGAGAGCGCGTTGGCGGCGGTCATGGAGGTGGCGTGGGAGGCGAACCAGTTGAGCACACCCACCAGGCGCTCACCCCGGGTGATCTGCAGGGATTGTGACCGCGGGTCGATGCCGGTGGGGAAGTGCGCGCGTTCGTCGGGGCTGTCCCGGTCGAAGGACCCGCGGGAACGGTTGACGCCGGCGTCGTGCAGGTGGCCCGTGGTGACACCGACGCTGGACGGCGCGAGGTCGTGGTGCGCCATCCGGACGGCGTCGACGATCCCGGCGCAGTTGGCGTCGAAGGTGACCGGCCGGAACCCGAGCATCGAGAGGTCGACCATCGGGTGGCCGGACGTCCCGCCGGGGGCGGCATGGGTGTGCGTGGCCGTGATGACGACGTTGCCCTCGTGATAGGTGTCGCCGAACTCGGCGGCCAGGCGCCGGAGGACCTCCTGTTGGATGGACTGGAAGATCAGCCCGATCTCGGCGGTCACGTGCAGGAACCGGGGCGACGACGGCGAGTCGGCGAAGACGAACGCCCGTGCCCTCTGACGGAGATGCAGTCCCACGGAGTGCTGCTCGGTGTCGGCGTACCCGTTCATCCCGGCCCCGAGGGACTCCCCGGTCATGTCGCCGATGCCCCGCCCCACGTACATCCGGGTGGACCGGGCGGACGCGACGGCGGGCAGGAGTGACTGCAATGCCGCCACCCCGCCGAGAGCGGCGGCCCCGCCGAGGACGGAGCGGCGCCTGATGCCGCGATGACCGGCTCCGTGGCGGTCGGTGGGGTCGTGAGACATCGGCATCGGGCTCCCGGGGTGCGCGGACGGCTGGTGACCTTGGTCACCTATCGAGGCCTGACGTTACCCAACTGGACGACCGACCGGGAGGGCACCCGGGATCGGACGACGACGGGCCCCCGCGCATCATGCGCGGGGGCCCGTGGGTCGGTCCGTCGGCGGGGCGGTCAGCCCTTGGCGGCGGCGTAGCGCTGGGCGACGTCCGCCCAGTTCACGACGTTCCACCAGGCCTTGACGTAGTCCGGCTTGACGTTCTTGTACTGGAGGTAGAAGGCGTGCTCCCACATGTCCAGCATGAGCAGCGGGGTGATGTTGATCGAGATGTTGCCCTGCTGGTCGGTCAGCTGCTGGATGATCAGGCGCTGCCCGATGTGATCCCAGCCCAGGACGGCCCAGCCCGAACCCTGAAGGGTGGTGGCGGCGGCGTTGAAGTGGGCCTGGAACTTGTCGAACGAGCCGAACTCGGCGTCGATGGCGGAGGCCAGCTCACCCTCGGGCTTGTCGCCA
>JBKBUP010000009.1:0-28484 GCA_046289795.1 Dietzia sp.
GAGGGCCGGATCGTCTACGAGGCGGACGACCAGAAGAAGGCGTCGCTCACCGTGCAGGACCTGCTCAAGGAGTTCGCCAACATCAAGGGCGCGACGCTGTCCGACAAGGCGTTCCTGGGCTGAGGCCCTACCCGTCCCCGGTCGCGGGGCCGGTGTCGCCGTCCACGGCCTCCCAGCCGTCGCCGCGGCGGCGGACCAGCCCCATCCGCTCGAACTGGTCGAACCAGCCCGGGGCCGGCCACTCTCCCCAGCGCTCGGCGTAGTGGGCGCCGTTGCGCAGCAGGTCCGCCAGGTGCTCCACCGGCGGATCGGACACGGGATGCCACCGGTGATAGGCGTGGGCGCCCGCCACCAACACCACCGGGACCCGCCGGTACAGCAGTCGGCGACCGAAGTCGGTGTCCTCCGCGCCGTAGCCCGTGTACTGCTCGTCGAACGCGCCGAAGTCCGTGCGGAGCCGCTTCCAGAGGTCGGCGTGCAGGGCGAAGGACAGCGACCAGAACATCCCGAACTCTTCCGCCTCGAGTCGCCGGAAGCCCTGCTCGGGGAACGGCCGCGCCGCGTGCGGGTCGGTGAGGACCGCCAGTCCGGCGGGATCCGGTGCCCCGGCGGCGTCGGGCAGGTAGGTGACCGGGCCCATCCCCACCGCGTCGGGCGGTAGCTCCGCGTACCGGGAGCCCAGCTCCGGGCCGGGCATGCAGTCCACGTCCAGGAAGATGATCAGGTCGGCGCCGGCCTCCACCGCCCGGTCCCCGCCCGTGTTCCGGCAGCGGGCCACCGGCAGGTCCGGCCCCGCCGGCACCTCGAGCGGGTCCGCGCCGTCCGCGGCGAGTTCGGCGGCCAGCTGCGCACTTCCGGGCCGTTCGGGTAGCACGACCACGTGGCGCGCGCCGGGCAGGTGCGCGGCCAGTGCCCGGCGCTGGGACCGCAGGTGCCCGGCCCGCGCCGGGGTGCACACCGTCACCACGGCAACCGATGACGGGGCGGGGTCGGACATCATCGGGCACCGACCCCGGAGTCCGCCGACACCGTCTCCAGCACCGCCGCCAACCGCTCGGCCGCGCCGTCGATCTCCCACGCCTCCCGCAGGCCCGACCCCGCACCCGGCGTCGACCGCGACCGCTCGAGGGTCCGACGCACCGCGCGGACGCGGTGCTCGACGGAGGACTCACGACCGACCACGGCGCCGTGGCCGAGGCCGTCGAGCTTCGCGGCGGTGTCGTCCTGCTCGGCGAAGGGCCGCTCCTCGGGGACCGCGACCACGTGGGCGTCGGCGGCGGCGAGGTCGGCCACCGAGCTCTGGCCCGCCGCGCTGATCACCACGTCCGCGCGGCACAACTCAGCCCACGGGTCGGAGACCCAGCGACCACCGGGGCCGCCGAGTTCCACCCACTCCACCTCGTCGAGTTCCTCGCGGACGGCGTCCCAACGCTGGTCACGGCCGTCTCCCCCGCTACCACGCAGGTGCAGTACGCGGGGTCGACCGTGGCCTCTGTCGGCCGGATCCGGGTGGCGGCCGGAGAACCGAGAGACCCCGCCCACCGGGATCAGCGGGTCGGTCGCCCCGGCGGGCACGGGCGCCCCCGCCGAGCGCGGCCAGCCGGCGACCAGTGCGGAGCACACGGCGTGCGCCAGTGCGTGCGGGGCGTCGTCGCGCCGGCCGGGGAGCACCGTGGAGACCACGGGCGTGCCGGTCAGGCGGGCGGCCAGGGTGACCTCGACCGAGATGTCGGTCCACATCACGGCCGGCCGGTGGGTGTCGATCCACCCGGTCAGCATCGCCGTCCGCCGCCGCAGCCCCGGTTGGCCCAGCGGCGCCCAGTGCAGGCGGCCACCGGCGGTCGGCTCGAGGACCCGTTCGACGGTCCCGGCCACCGCTCCCGGCCCGTCGTGGTCCAGGGGCAACGGCAGGATCCGGATGCGCGCGGGATCCGGGTTCATGCCGTCGCCCACGGTGGCGGAGGTCAGGATGGTGACCTCGTCGTCCATGGCGGCGGCCACGGCGAACGCGCGCTGGAGGTGCCCGTTCCCGTGATGGTGCGCGTACACCCCGATCACGAGGCGGCTCCGACCGGAAGCCCTCTCAACTGCGCTTCGACCCGGTCGATCCGCCTCTCGTGGGAGAACGCGGCGGCGGCGGCGCGCGCGGTGGCCACCCGGTCGAGGGTCAGGGCCGCGGGGATGGCCCCGGACAGGGCGGAGGCCGGGTCGCGGCCCGGATCGACCAGGACCACGCCGGGCTGGCCGCTGAGGATCTCGCGGATCCCGCCGCGGGCGAGTGCGACCACCGGTGTCCCGCAGGCCAGCGCCTCGACGGCGGTCAGCCCGAAGGGCTCCTCCCAGCACGGGGTCACCAGGGCCACCGAGGCCCCCGCGACGAGCGGGACCAGGGAGTCGCGCCCGAGCGCCCCGTGGAAGCGGACCGCGCTGCCCGCGTCACGCAGACGCGGGGCCAGCACTCTACGCATGTATTGCTCATCACCGATCCGGCCGGCCAGGTCGAGCGTCATCCCGGCGCGCAGGGCGGCGTCGACCGCCAGGTGCGGCGCCTTCTCCGGCACGATGCGCCCGCACCACACGGCACGCCGCGGGGTCGCGGCCGTGGCGCGCGGCCGCCAGATCCGTGTGTCCACTCCGTTGGGGACCACCTCCGCACCCTGGGGTACCCGCCACGAGCTGAGCACCGAGCGACTGACGGCCTGGACCCGTCCCGTCGACTCGCCGAACCGGTCGAAGGCGTCCTGCATCGGGCCGAGCCGTGGGCAGTGCAACGTGGTGATCATGCGGGCGTCCAGGTCCGCGGCACGGATCAGGGGCACGTGGCTGAGGCTGTGGTTGAGGACCACGTCGAACCCGGAACCGGCCAGGTGGTCCATCAGCCGGTGGAACTCGTCGGCGTCGGCCTCGTAGCCGCCCGGCGGGTAGAAGCTGTCCCCGAAGCCGGCCACGCCGGACATCGAGGTGAACTCGAACCGGGGATCGTGGCCCTCGCTGCCGGCGGCGGCGAACAGCGTCACGCGGTGCCCACGCTTGCGCAGGGCGGGGACCTCCTTGGCCACCACCACCTCCAGGCCACCGGCGTACGGCTCCCGGATGGGGAACCGTGAAGGTCCGATCACCGCGATGTTCATCGGGTCGTCGTTCTGGGCGTCCACGGGCCCCCTCTCGCCTCGGTCGTGCCGGCAGATCCGGCCGTTCCTGCTGCTCCGGGCATTCCCGATCGCAGTCGGTTTTCCCTGTTCTCAGATGGTGACCCCCCGGGGGGCCTGCCGCCACCGGAGGGGCAGCGGCGGGGGTCGGCGGCGGGGTCACCAGCCGCCGAGGATCCGCTCGAGCCGCACCCCCGCGCCGTCTGCTCCGAAGGGCCTGATCCCCAGGTCCGCCGCCGGGATGGCGGCCGGCTCGCCGGGGCGCTCACCCCAGAGTTGCTCCCGGGCCAGAGCGCGCGAGGTGCGGACCCTCGCCAGGACGCGGCCCTCGTCGTCGTCGAGGGTGATGCTCCCCCCGGGTGGGCACAGGGCCCGCAACCGTTCCGGGTCGAGCGCCCCGAGCGCGCAGGGGCGGAGGATGTCGACCAGGACCTCGGGACGACGACGAGGACCCGCCCCCTGCGTCCCCGGTTCCCACCACGGGCCGCGCGCGGCGAGCCGTACCCGGGGGTCGGCGGCGAAGAGCTCGGCGATCTCGGCGGCGTCGGAGCTTGCCGGGTCGGCGGTCACCGCCACGTCGGCCCAGCGCAGGAGCGAGGCGCACGTCGCCGCGTCGGCCCCGCTCCCCGTGTTCCCGGCGAGGACGTGCGCGGCGATGAGCGGGATCTCGAAGATGCCGCCGGCCGGCCGGGTGAGCGGGGAGACGATGAGCGGGGCCAGGCGGGCGGTCTCGGCGTTCTTCTGGGCGAGGTGGCCGGGGTCGTCCTCCGCTCGGCCGCCCCAGTCCGGGCCGTCGTGCCAGGCCACGGCGTCGGGGACGTGACGCAGTCGGCCGCCGACCTGCTCGCAGCGCCAGGCCAGGTCCCAGTCCTCGCCGCCGTAACCGACGATGTCGGGGTCGAACCCGCCGGACAGGTCGTAGAGGCGTCGGTGCAGCCCGAACACCGCCGAGAGCACCCCTCGCCACAGCCCCGCGCGCCACCCGCCCTCGTCGCGGGTGAGGTCGTCGGTCTCGGCGTAGAACGAGGCGGGCCAGGCGGGGTCGGGGAGGACCTCGGCCGGCTCGAGATCGGCGGGGTCGATGTCAGCACGGTTGGAGTTCGCGGAGTCGGTGGAGGCGGGGTCGGCGAACCGCCCGTACCGGCGCCGGCCCACCACCAGCAGATCCGGGTTCTGCTCGAGCTCCGCGAGCAGGGTGGCCACGTAGCCGGGCCCGGGAACGGTGTCGCCGTCGAGGAACAGGATCAGCTCGCCGTCCCCGGCCCCGGCCCCCAGGTGACGTGCGGCGGAGGCCCGGAAGCCGCGGTCCTCCTGCCTGACCACGGTGACCCCGGGCGGGACGGTCGGCGGGGTGGGCGAGCCGTCATCCGCCACGATCACCCGCGGCGGCCGCGCGAGGCCGGTCTGGCGGCGCAGAGCGGCGAGGATCCGGTCCAGCATCCGCTGGTCCAGGTAGTACGGGATCACCACGTCCACGCTCACCGGGTCCACGTCCACGTCCAGGCTCACCGCGTCCAACTCCGCCTCCACAGATCGATCGGTCACGCCGACCACCGCTCCCACGCCCGCAGGTACGACCGGCCAAGCTCCGCCAGGCCGGGTTCCGGCGGGTCGACGCGGGTCGGGGCGGGGTCGTCGAGCAGTCGCCGCAGCTCCCCCGGGAGGTCGGTGGCGTCGGTAAGCAGCAGCGATCCGGGTCGCATCTGCTCCATCTCGCGGGTGTAGTCCGAGGCGCTGACGAGAGGGCGGCGCCCGGCGGCGGCCCAGGTGTTGATCGATCCCGACGCCGACACGTTGCGGAACAGTGCGACGGGCACGGTCACCTCGCCGAGGACGCGGGCGAGCTCGTCGTCGTCGATACGCCCGGTCACCTCGGCTCGGCCGCCCGCCGCCCGGACGGTCTCCATCGCGGCCCGCACGTAGTCCTCGTGGCCATCCGCGGGCGCGCCGAGGAGGCGCAGGGTGATCGCGCGGTCGCCGGCGGCGGCGAGTTCGGCGACCGCGTCCGCCACGAGGTCGACAGCCTTGCCCGGGTGCAGGAAACCGAAGACCCCCACCGACCGCTCGTCCGGCCGAAGCCCGTCGGTCGGCGACGCGGGTCGTCCGAGGTCGGGCACGGGCAGGGGGATGACGGCGTCGACGGCGATCCCCGCGTCGGTGCAGAGGTGGCGCTCGTGCTCGGAACTCACCACGACCAGGCCGGCGGCCGCCGCGATCCGCCGGTAGGCCAGGGTCCGTCGACGGCACCGCTCGGCGCCCTCGGCCGGTTGCGGGACGTCGTGCAGGGTCACGCCGATCGCGTGATCCCGGGCCAGCGATTCGAGGGTGTCGGCCGCCTCGTCCGGTGTCGCACCGAAGAGCGCGTCGGTGATGTGCAGGTGTACGGCGCTGCCGGGGTACGCGGCCAGGGCGTCGGTCAGCTGGGAGACGTCCGCCACCTCGAGGAGCGGGGTCCCGGCGGCGTGAGCGCAGTCGGCGGCGAATCGGGTCACCCCGTGCCCCGGCGGGCCGAGGGCGACGGTCAGCGGCGGGGTCAGCGATGCGGTCACTTCAGCCCCAGCAGTTCGATGCGGTCGGCGTGGCGCCGCAGGCCCTCCTCGACCACACCCGGCGTGGATGCGTACCAGGCCAGATGGGCGTCCACCACGTCGCCGGCGGGGACGGTGACGCCGTCGACCAACCAGTCGCGCGGTCCGGTCTCCGGGAGGCCCAGGGCGCGCTCGACCGCCGGGTCCACGGGAGCCCTCGTGGCGCCGAGCGGTTCGCGGTCACCGATCCGGGGCGGGGGGTCGATCAGGCCCGGGGGCAGTGCGGCGAGGATGCGGTCGAAGACCTCTGCCAGGGTGTGGCGGTCCGGGTGGTTGATGGTGTGCCAGCGCGGGATGCCCTCGAGCAGGTCCGAGGCGGTCAGGGTGCCGTGGGCCTGCTCGCGGGCCCGGAGCGCCTCGACGGAGTCCCGTGCCGATGCCTGGGCCTGGGCGGGATCGGGCGCGGCCGCGAGCACGCCCCGGTCCCCGGTCGCGGCGGCCACGATCGCCCGGAGGTCGTGATACGGGGCGATCGGCGGGACGAGAGAGCGGTCGTGCGGGGGCCGGATCAGCACCTGGTACGGGTGCAGCCCGGCGTACCGCAGGACCGGCACCAGCACCACGGTCGCCGAGGCCGGCAGTTGCGCGGCGAGCTGGCGGTGGCCGAGCGGCAGGTCGCGGTAGTCGTCCCGGACGGGTTGGACGATCAGCACGTCGGTGCGGGCGAGGTCCGCGTGCAGGCCCGGCAGGTCGCGGGCCGTCATCTCGTACACCGGTCGCACGTCCGTCACCGCTACGCCGTCGGCGGAGCGCAGCAGGTCACGGTAGACGTCGGCCTGGCAGTTGCCGATCACCATGACGGACGGCTGGGCGGGGGTGCTCACCGCGCCGAGCGTATGCAGGCCCCCCGGTGGCGGCAACCGGCCGTAGCAGGATGGGCGCCTCGCCAGAACGGTGTGGGTGGCGGGAGTGTGGGCGGCAGGGGTGTGAGAGCCGGCGTTCAAGTGGCAGGGTGACGGGGTGAACCGCAGCAGTTCCCCGACCCCGGCCCCGGCCCCGCTCCGGGTCCGGTCGATCCCCGCCGGCCACGACTACGTGCGCCACGCCGTCGGCTCCGCAGCGGGGGTCCGGGTGCTCGACGACCCCCTGCTCGACCCCGCGGACCCGGGTCGGTGGTGGCCGCACCCGGCTCTCGAGGCAGCGGAACGCCCCGAGGTGCTGGACGGCGCCGACCTCGTGCACGTGCACTTCGGCTACGAGCACCGCTCCCCGGAGCAGGTGGCCGGGTTCGTCTCCGCGGTCCGGGCCCGCGGCCTGCCCCTGGTGGTGACCGTGCACGATCTGCGGAATCCGCACGAGGCGGACCCGTCCGCGCACCTGGAGCGGACGGGGCACCTCGTGCGCGGGGCCGACGCTGTCATCACGCTGACCCAGGGCGCGGCGGACGAGATCCGGCGACGCTGGGAGGTCGATTCGCAGGTCATCCCCCATCCACGACTCATGCCTGCAGCGCTCACCGAGCCGTACCGACTGCGCCGCATCGACCGAAGCCGACCGGACCGAGTTCGACCCGACCGAGTTCGACCCGACCGGCAGATCGTGGGCGTGGTCCTGGGCTCGCTGCGGGCCGGGATCGCCACCGAGGAGTTGCTCCCACGGCTCGCCGACGCCCTCCCCGACGGAGCCGTTCTGGTGGTGATGGTGCGCGCGGCCTCTCTGGCCGCCGCCCGCGCTCCCGACCACGCCCGGCACGAGGCGGCTCTCACGCTGGACCGGCTCGCCGAGCGCCCGGACGTCGAGATCCGCCCGCACGACCTACTGACCGACGACGACCTGTGCCGGACCCTCGCCGGGTTCCACGCCCTCGTCCTGCCACACCGCCACGGGACGCACTCCGGGTGGCTGGAGTTGTGCCGCGACCTGGGCCTGCCGCCGGTCATCCCGGATGTCGGATATCTGGTCGAGCAGTGGGGGTCGCCGGCGGGCTCCTACGACCCTGAGCACCCCACCGTCGAGACCCTGCGCGGGGCGATGCGGACCGCCCTCGACTGCCCCCCGGTCCCCGCGCGCTCGGCCGATGCCGAGGACAGCGCGGTCGCCGCTGCCCACGCAGCGCTCTACCAAGAGGCCGCCCGCGCCGCCGTCACCCCTCGTCGACTGGTCACACCCGATCGCGTTCTCCCAGAGGACTGACTCGGATCGCGCACGTTTGCGACCACTCGCCGCGGGCCGAGGCGCGGTTGGGCGCGACCTCAGCCCTCCTTGCGGCGGACCATCTCGCCGATCCACTCGGGCGCGTACGGCGAGGTGCAGCCCGCAGGCGTCGGATAGTCCCGGAGCACCCCCAGCCGCTCGCCGATCTCCAGGGCGCGCCCGCGCAGCTCCGGGTTCTGGATCCCGATCTGCGCCAGGCAGGTGTTCATCTCCCACTGCAGTCGCTCGTGTGCCCCGGCCATCTCGGCCTCGATCACGCTCAGCAGCCCCGGCAGGTCCAACCCCTCGGGCTTCTTGACCACGCGGTCGGCGGTGAGCGCCCAGCCGGCGGCGGCGACCACCGGATCGGGATCGCCCAGCCACTCCCGGCGCAGTTGCTCTGCGTGCGGGCCCTTCATCACCACGTAACCGACCAGCCAGTCGTGCACCTTGCGGGTACGGGCCTCGCGCAGCATCGCGTCCAGCTCGGCCGGTGAGAACTCCTTGGGCCGGCAGATCAGCAGCGCGAGCAGGCGCGCCGCCGAGTCGCCCGTGGCCCACAGCTCCACCGCGAAGGGCTGGTTCTTCTTGATCCGCTTGGCCACCGCGCGGAGCTTGGTCAGGTTGACCGCGTGGTCGTCCCCGTGCCGCTCGTTGACCGCCCTGATCGCGGGGTCCTCGAGTCCGTCGAGCTCGGCCATCACGTCCGCGAGCGCCGGCGGTGTCGTCGTCGTCATATCGGTCTCCTCCTCCGCGCCGCCCCGTGCCCGCCGCCCTATACTCGCCGGATGCGCCTGTGGAGCATCCATCCCGACCTGCTCGACCGCGCCGCGCTGGTCGCCGGGTGGCGCGAGGGGTTGCTGGCTCAGAAGGTACTCCGCGGGCTCACCACTGGC
The DNA here is from genome assembly GCA_046289795.1 of Dietzia sp. GTDB lineage: Bacteria > Actinomycetota > Actinomycetes > Mycobacteriales > Mycobacteriaceae > Dietzia. Next base: position 8,767 of record JBKBUP010000009.1, read on the forward strand.
TATCGCCATCACCCGCAGCTGGAGCGGTTCCGCACGATGCGCGATCCTGTCGCCGGGATCGCCACCTGGCTCCACGGGCTGGCGGACGCCGCCGATGCGCGCGGCTACCGCTTCGACCGCACCCGGGTCGCGCTGCCGGCGGGCGTCGGTCGACTCGATCTGACCGACGGGCAACTCACCCTGGAGTGGCGGCACCTGCGCGACAAGGTCGGGGTGCGTGACCCGGTCTGGCTCGGCGGACTCACGACGCCGCGACCCCACCCGATGTTCGATCTCGTCCCGGGGCCGGTCGCGGCCTGGGAACGCTCACCGCACCCGGAGGCCTGACCCGTGCTGCCGTTGCTCCTCGTCCCGCCCGCCCTCTCGACGGTTCTGGCGCTGACCCCGGTCCGCACGCCGTTCCCCGCGGCGGCCGCCGGCTGGGTGATCGGCCTCCCGGCGCTGGAGCTGCCGCTGCACGTGGGGGTGGGCGTGGTCGGGGTGACGGCGGGGGCGCTGACCCGCCGCCCGGTCTCCGGCACCGACCTCGCGGGAGCAGGGCTGGCGGCCCTGACCTGCGCCGGCCTGGCCGTGGTGCAGGCCCGGCAGGTCGCCGCGACCCGCGCCCTGGACCGCGCGTTCGCCGAGTCCGCGCGGGCGGTCGCCGAGCCCACCGTCCACGCGGAACCCACTGCCCACACGGAACCCACTGCCCACGCCGGACCGGCGCCCATCGAGCGGGCCGAGCCGGGAGACTCCGGGAGTACGACGACGACGAGGTCCGCCGCCCGCCGCCGGACGCCGTGGCCGAAGGTGCTCCTCCAGCCGTGGCCCCTCCGGCCGCGCGGCGTCGAGGCCCGCACCCGCCTCGCCTACGGACCCGATGCACCCGCGACCCGCTTCGACCTGTACACCGGTAAAGACGCCGGCCGCGCACGTGGCGTGTTGATCCACATCCACGGCGGGCACTTCCGTGCGGGCGGGCCGAGCCGGGAGTCGCGGGCGATGTTGTTCGACCACGCGCTCCGGGGTTGGGCCGCGATCAGCACCACCTATCACCTGTCGCCCACACCGGAGTCGGGCTTCCCGCAGCACCTGGTGGACATCAAGCGGCTGATCAACTGGATCCGCACGGAGGGCCCGCTGCACGGCATCCCGGCGGACGCCCCGATCGTGGTGGCGGGCAGTTCGGCCGGCGCTCACATCGCCATGATGACCGCGCTGACCGCCGGCGACCCGCGGTTCCAGCCCGGCTTCGAGGACCTCGACACCACGCTCGCCGGCGCGATCGGGCTCTACGGCTACTACGGACGCCTGGGCGTGGGCACCAAGGAGGTCTCCGACCCGGTCCGCCACCCGGCGCAGGGAGCCCCACCTATCGCGGTCATCCACGGCACCGCCGACATGTACACCCCGGTCAAGGGCTCGCGCAGGCTGGTGCGGCATCTGCGGGGCGGGTCGTCGAACCCCGTGGTCTACGCCGAGCTGCCCGGCGCACAGCACGGGTTCGACGCGGTGCAGTCGGCCCGCTACCTCGCGGTGGTCGCGGCGATCGCGAGGTTCACCGAGCCGCTGGCCGGGTCGGGGTAACGTCGCCCGGGTGCTGACCTTCCGAGTCCCGGCGCCGACCTGCCGAGCGGGATCACACCGAAGAGAGGGGCCACCATGCCGTTGACCGGTGAGTACGAACCCAGCCCCAGCACGTGGGTGCGGGAGCATGTCGAGCGGTACGAGCAGAGCAACGGGGCTTCGGGCTCGGAGCTGTCGGGAAGGCCCGTGGTGATCGTGACCACGGTGGGCAGGAAGTCGGGGAAGCTTCGCAAGACCCCCCTGATGCGCGTCGAGCACGGGGGCTCCTACGCCGCCGTGGCCTCTCTGGGCGGCGCACCCACCCATCCGGTCTGGTACTGGAATATCAAGGCCGACCCCCATGTCGAGCTGCGGGACAAGGACCGGGTCGGCGACTTCACCGCCCGCGAGCTGACCGGTGCGGAACGCGACCTGTGGTGGGATCGGTCGGTCGCGGTGTATCCCGACTACCGCGACTACCAGGAGAACACCGAGCGGACCATCCCCGTGTTCGTCCTCGAACCGCGGGACCAGACGCTCGCGTAACCGGATCGCCGAGCCCGGTACCCCCTCACCTCAGGAGGCCCCGAATGAGCCGAACCGCCCTCGTCCTCGGATGCGGCGGCACGATCGGTAGTACCTGGATGATCGCGGCCCTGCACGCCCTCGCCGAGCAGACCGGATTCGACGCCCGTGACGCGCACGTCCTGCTGGGGACCTCGGCAGGGGCCGAGTTGGTGACCATGTTGAGCGGCGTCGGAATCGACGAGCTGGTGGACATGCAGCGCGGACGTGCGCAGGACCCCCGGCTCCGGGAGCACATCGAGTCCACCCCGCCCGGTAGGCCGCCGATGCCCCGGCTGCCCCTGCTCAATCCGAGCCTCCTCCGTACGCGCTCCGGGCTGGCCGCCCTCACCGGTATCGCGCCCACCGGGCGCGGCGACATGGAGTGGCTGCAGCGGTTGGCCGAGAGCTTCGAGGTCGGTGCCTGGCTGCCCCACCCCGGCGCCCGGATGGTCGCCTACGACGTCCTGGCCGGTGAGCGCGTCGTGTTCGGTGCACCGGGTTCGCCGATCGCGACCGTCGGTGAGGCGCTGCGCGCGTCCTGGTCGACACCCGGGTGGATGCCGCCGGTCCCCATCGGAGACCGGATCTTCGTCGACGGGGGCATGGGCTCGACCGCATCGGTGGACCTGCTGGCGCCGGAGGACGCCGATCTGGTCTACGTCATCGCCCCGATGGCCTCGACGTCCGGCGTCCGCATCCCCGGCCGCGGTGGCCGGATCGAATACCGGCTGATCCGACGCCCGATGTCCGCGGGCCTGGCCGCCGAGATCGCCGCGGTCCGGGCGCGGGGGACCACCGTCGTCCCGATCCTGCCCAGAGCCACCGACCTCGCGGGCCTGGGCGCCCACTTCATGAGCTCATCCCGCCGGGTGGCGGCGTTCGAGCACTCCATGACAACCGCCCCCGAGACTGTCCGTGCCGCGCTGTGCGAGGCGGGACTCAGCGAGTGAGCAGCGCCGACCGACGGGGTGTCACCTGGCCGCTCGCCGGGTGACCGGCCGGGACCCGTCACCGAAGTCCGGGTCGGGTAGGCGGCGGCCGGGATCCGCCAGCCCCACCAGGTGCCCGTCCAGCGACAACCGGCGCATGGACTCGAGCAGCATCCGGCGCGCGCTCGAGTTGACCGAGGACACCCGGCTCAGGTCGAGGGTCACCTCCCCCTCACCCGGCGGGATCTCGGCCAGCCGACGCAGCACCTGCTCGGCGCTCGCGAAGGTCATCGGTCCCTGGAGTCGGAAGGTGCGCCTGCCGGTGATCTCGTCGAACCGCACCGAGCGGACCGCCTCCACCTCGGTCACGGTGGTGTTCATCAGGTGCAGTTCCAGATCCCGCGAGAGCCGCTCGAAGGTCCGTACCCCCTCGACGCTGTGGCCGTGCTCGTCGAGCCGCGGCGAGAAGACGCCGAGCCCCACCTGGCCGGGCAGAGCTCCGAAGATCCCGCCGGACACACCGCTCTTCGCGGGGATCCCGACGGTGGACATCCAGTCACCGGCCGCGTCGTACATCCCGCACGTGGCCATGATCGCGAGGACCTGCCGGGCCACCGGCGCCGAGACCACGCGCTCGCGGGTGACGGGGTTGACCCCGCCGGTCGCGAGGGTCACCGCCATCACCGCAAGGTCGCGGACGGTCACCCGGTAGGCGCACTGGCGGGTGTAGCCGCGCACGGCCTCGTCGGGGTCGTCGTCGATGATCCCGCCGGCCCGGACGAGGTTGGCCATCGCCCGATTCCGGAACGCGGTGCGCAGCTCGGAGTTCATGACGGCGGTGTCCACCTCCAGGCGTCGGCCGGCGAACGACGACAACCCGGTGGCCAGCGCCTCGTCACGCTCGTCCTCGCTCGCGCCGACCGGCCCGACGAGGGTGTGGGTGGTGATGGCTCCGATGTTGATCATCGGGTTGCGGGGCCTGCCGCTGACCCTCTCCAGGGAGATCTGGTTGAACGCGTCCCCGGACGGCTCCACGGCAACCTTCTCCAGAACCGCCTCGATGCCGCGGTCGCGCAGTGCCAGTGCGTAGGCGAACGGCTTGCTCATCGACTGGATGGTGAACTCGGCGTCGGCGTCACCGGCGGTGTAGACGACGCCGTCCATGGTGCACGCGGCCACGGCGAACCGGTCCGGGTCCACGTCGGCGAGCTCGGGGATGTAGTCGGCGAGCCGGCCGTCCGCGCCGGTCGAACAGAGGTCGCGGATCTCGAGTAGATAGTCAGGTACCGGGGTCTTCACGATCTCAGGGTGTCACGGAGTCCCGCGGCCGCGCGCACCGACGAGATGCGCCGGGGTGATCGGGGAGGTGTCTCCAGAGTTAACGGGAATACAACAATCGTGTCTCACCGGTTTCCCCCGACCTCGGCATCCCCCCACACTGGGGTCAACCCCGACCCCCGACGAAAGGTTGCTCATGAAGCGGACGATCGCAGTAACGGGAGCCATTGGCCTCGCAGTGTTCATGGGAGCGTGCGGCACGGACGACACCGCCGACGACACCACGACGGCCGAAGAGACCACGATGACCACGGAGATGACCACCGAGGAGGTCACCGAGGAGGAGACCGAGGAGGGAGCCGCAGCCACGGGCGACATCGTTGACACCGCGGTCGCTGCCGGTGACTTCACCACGCTCACCCAGGCGATCGAGGCAGCGGGCCTGGTCGAGACCCTCAAGGGTCCCGGCCCCTTCACGGTGTTCGCACCGACCGACGAGGCCTTCGAGGCACTGCCGGACGGCCAGCTCGACGAGCTCCTCGCCGATCCCACGGGTGACCTGGCCCAGATCCTGCAGTTCCATGTGATCGAGGGTGAGGTCATGGCCGCGGACGTCCTCGAGATGGACGGCGAGATGGTCCAGACCGTCCAGGGCACCGAGTTCACCATCGAGGTGGAGGGCGAGACCGTCACCCTGGTGGACGGTGCCGGTAACCGCATCACCGTCATCCAGACCGACGTGCCCGCCACCAACGGCGTCATCCACGCCATCGACGGGGTCATGATGCCCCCCGCCTGATACGCACGACAAGGGAAACGCCCCGGCTCGACCCGTCACGGGTTCGGCCGGGGCGTTCCTCGCTGTCAGACGCCCGCTATCGACTCTCCGGGGCCCTGGACGATCGTCCGACTCCGCGGTCCGGTCAGTTCTCGTCGTAGCGCTTGAGATCCCGGGTCGCCGGTCCCTCGAGCAGCTCGCCGCACGCCGAGAACCGCGAACCGTGCCACGGGCAGTCCCACGACCGCTCGGCCTCGTTCCAACTCAGCGCGGCGCCCATGTGCGGGCACAGCAGCCCGACCCTGCAGGGCTGTCCGTCGTCTGAGGTGGCCTCGCCGATCGGCCGAACGGTGGGCCGGGGTGGACGCACGACCGCCTGCACGGCGGTGGCCGCGAGCTGGACCGGAAGGTCGGCGTACAGCGAGACCGACGTGCGCAGCATGCCCGTGACCGAGGGCTTGCCGAAGGAGACCCGCGGCTCACGACCGCTGAGTCGGTCCACCATGATGCCCGCCGCGGCCGGCGCGCCCGTGAGACCCCACTTGCTGTACCCGCCGGCGAAGTGCACCCGACCCTTACCCCACGGCATCGGGCCGGACTTGGGCAGCAGCGTCACCGGGTGGAAGTCCTGTGCGGACCAGCCGTGGGTGAACTCGGCACCGGGAAAGTGCTTCGCGGCGTACTCGCGCAGCGAGTCGATCTTGGACTCGGTGCCCGCGGCCGTGCCGGTGCGGTGGCCGTTGCCGCCCACGAGGAGGACCTCGCGGTCGCCCACGGGCACGGTCCGCAGCGAGCGGACCGGGCTCTCGACCGACCCGTACATCCCCTCCTCCAGGCCACCGGGGTAGTCGAACGCACACAGGTAGGACCGCTCGGCCTCCATCGACGCCACGGTCGGGCCGCGGTCCAGGGCCGGGGACGCGGTGGCCAGGACGACGTCCCGCGCCGTGCAGGTGCCGCCGTCACTGCGCACCTCGACATGGGCGTCCTCGTCGAGTCCGCGCACGTCCAGGCCCGTCACACGGGAGTGCTCGACGATCCGGACACCGAGCGCCTCCGTCGCGCGGACCAGTGCCGCCAGCGCCTCGACGGGATCGAGTTGCATCTGGTCGGGCAACTCCACGGCGGCCCGGGCGGGGAACGGGACATCGATCCGGTCGTACCACCGGGCGGGTAGGCCGAGAGCGTCGAGCGTGCGCTTCTCCGAACGCAGGGTCTTGGTCCCCTTGAGACCGCGGGAGAAGGTCACCGCCCGGCGCCGCTGCACCTCCACGCCGTGGGAACCGCAGAACTCCGCCCACCAGTCCAGGCCGTACTGGTTGGCCTCCGCGTACGCGCGGGCGGTCTCGAGCCCGTGGTGCGATCGGATTGTCGACAGCCGGGTGCCCTGCAGCACCGACACCTTGGCGGTGGTCGCGCCGCTGGCCCCCGCGCCGACGGTGTGGGCCTCCAGCACCACCACCGAACTGCCCCGTGCGGCCGCGATCAGGGCGGTGATCAGGCCGGTGAAACCCGCTCCCACCACCACTATGTCCACGTGCTCACCCTCGGGGAACTCCGCCACCGGGGGATCGATCGTCGTGCGTCGCCAGAATGATGTGCCCATCGTGCGTCTCCTCTGAGCTCGGTACGAACCTCGCGCGGCCACTGTAAGGCCGCGCACCCCGGATCGCACCCGCTCCGGACTACCACCTCGGCGTGAGACGAGGCGGTGTGGCCGGAGCGTGAGCTCCTGCGGACACGCCTGCCGCGGGTCCGACCCTGTCGATCACCCGGCGCAGTTCTTCAGCGAACTCCCCCGCGTCGCGCGCGACGAGTCGCGAGTAGCTCAGCACCAGCCCCGGCACCGCGTACTGCGCGGACTGCCCGCTCAGGGACCGCGTGCGCCAGCCGGTCCGCTCGAGCTCGCGCACCACCTCGTCGTCGTCATATCCGGGAAGCAACACACACAGGTGCAACCCGGCCTCTACACCCGTCACATCGAGGTGGGGGCACTCCCGCGCGAGAGCGGTCACCAGGCGATGGCGCCGGTCGCTGTACACCCGCGCCGCCCGCGCCAGGTGCCGGTCCATCGCCCCGGAGGCGATGAACGCGCCCAGTGCCTCCGCCGGCAGAGTCGACGGGCCGCGCCGGTGCACGACGAGCCAACGGTCGACCTCGCGACGCAACGCGGTCGGCGGCAGGCACCACGCCACGCGAAGGTCGGGGGCCACCGACTTGGACGACGTACCCACGTACGCCACGTGACCGACCGCGGCGGGCAGGGTGGCGAGCGCCGGCAGCGGGGCGACGCCGTATCGGAACTCCCCGTCGTAGTCGTCCTCGATCACCAGCGACCCCGTGCGCTGCGCCCAGTCGACCAACGCCACCCGCCGGTCCACGCTCATGCGATGCCCCAGCGGGAACTGATGTGCAGGGGTGGTGAAGACGATCGCACGCTCCGAGCCCAGCCGTGCCGCGTCGAGACCACCGGACTCCGCGGGATGGAACCGCACCTCCAGGTCGTGCTCGCGGGCCATCAGCAGCGCGCCCCGGTAACCGGGATCCTCCAGGTGGAACGGCACCCGGCCGTGTGCGGCGACGAACGCCGAACACAGGGCGGCGATCGCCGAGCGCGAGCTGTCGAACAGCAGCGGGTCCGCCGCGGCGATGCCCCGGTGCCGGCGCAGGTGGTCGGCCAGCGCGGCACGCAGCGTCGGACTCGGCTCCTCCCACGGGTTGAGGCCCGCCAGCCCCTGCGCCGCGGCCGCCCGCACCGCGGTGCGCCAGGCCCGCTCGTCCACCAGCGCGACGTCCGGGATCCCGGGACGCAGATCGCGCGCCGACCTGCCCCGACGGGGTTCGGGAACGGGCGACGACCGTGACGTGGAGGACCGTGACGACGAGGATTGTGACGACGAGGATTGTGACGACGACGAGGTATCGCCCCCTCCGCGCGTCCGCGCCCCGGCCCGTGCCGCCGGACCCGCCCCGGCAGCGACCCGGGTGCCCGAGCCGTGGGTGGAGTCGACGAAGCCGGCCGCCGAGAGTTCGTCGAACGCCCGGACCACGGTGCCGCGGGAGAGGCCGGTCTGCTCCGCGAGCGCACGCGTGGAGGGCAGCCTGTCGCCGTCGGCCAGCGAACCGTCGGCGACCAGGTCGATGATGGCGTCCACCAGCTCCGCGGCGCCCGTCACCTGCCCCAGGACCAGGGATCCGGGACGGGCGGTGCGGGCCATGGGCTCAGCGTAGGCGAGTCTCGAGCAGAAGTGGTCTCACGCAATTGCGAGAAGTGGACCTTCCCGACCGTCCACTTACGCGGTGGGATGATCCCCATGCAGATCTATCGCCAATCCCGACGCCTCCGCGACGTGCGCTACGACGTCCGCGGTCCCATCCTCACCGAGGCCATGCGGCTGGAGTCCGAGGGCCACGACATCCTGCGACTCAACCTGGGGAACATGCACCCGTTCGGCCTCGAGGCACGGCCCGAGATCGTCGACGCCGTGGCCCGCGAACTCGGCAGCGGCCAGGCCTACTCGGACTCGCGGGGGATCCCCGAGGCCCGGGCGGCCGTAGCCGAGCACTACCGGCGCTGCGGCGTTCCCGGGATCCGCGCCGAGGACGTGTTCCTGGGTAACGGCGTCAGCGAGCTCATCACACTCGTCCTGCAGGCGCTGGTCGACCCGGGCGACGAGATCCTGGTCCCGGCGCCGGATTACCCCACCTGGACCGGCGCGGTGAACCTCACCGGCGGCGTGCCCGTGCACTACCTGGCCGACGAGTCCGACGGGTGGAACCCGTCGCTGGCGGACATCGAGTCCAAAGTCACCCCGCGCACGACCGCGCTGGTGCTGATCAACCCCAACAACCCGACCGGCGCCGTCTACAGCGCGGAGACCGTCCGGGGGATGGCCGACATCGCCCGCCGGCACGGACTCGTCCTGCTCAGCGACGAGATCTACGAGAAGCTGATCTTCTCGGGCGCCCGCCACCACCACGCGGCGCTGGCCGCCGGCGACGACGTGCTGTGCCTGACCTTCGGCGGCCTGTCCAAGGCGTACCGGGTGTGCGGATACCGGGCCGGTTGGGTGGCGGCGACCGGGCCTCTCGATCGGGCGCAGGACCTGCTCGAAGGGCTCACCCTGCTCGCCAACATGCGGGTGTGCCCCAACGTCCCGAGCCAGTACGCGATCCCGGTCGCGTTGGCCGAGGACTCGCCGTGGGGCGCCGAGGTGATCGACCCCGACGGCCGGATCGAGCGACAGCTGGCGCTGGCGACCGATCGCCTGAACGCCATCCCGGGCGTGAGCTGTGTGGCGCCCCGCGGCGCGCTCTACTGCTTCCCCCGGCTGGACACCGAGAGGTTCGGCATCCACAGCGACGAGGAACTGGTGCTGGACCTGCTGCGTTCCGAGCACGTCCTGGTCACCCACGGCACCGGCTTCAACTGGCCCGAACCCGACCACTTCCGGATCGTGTGCCTACCCGACGCCGCGGTGCTCGAGAGCGCGATCGGCAGAATCGCCGGACACCTCGAGCGGCGTGCCGGGCTCCAGGTGGAATCCCGGACGCCGATGCGAGGTCCGCTTTCCCCGATCGGGTAGAGGATCCGGCCCGGGGTCGGTCTCAGCCCTGGAGAGCGGGCTTGATGTGGCCCCAGCCGTTCTCGAAGTTCTTGAGGAAGTTCGGCCAGTTGTGGAACCCTGTCTCGGCGTAGTCGACGCGGTGCTCGACGCCGGCGCGGTCGAGGGCCCTCTCGAACGCCTTGGAGCCCTCGAGGACACCCATCTCGAGCAACTGACCCAGGACCATGTTCATGAAGTCCACGCCGCCGCCGTAGTTGGCGAAGTCGGCCGGGCCGGCGACGTTGCTGCCGGCCGAGAAGAACACGCGGGTGCCCTTGAGGTCCTCGGCGTGCGAGATCGTGTCGTTCTGCTTCCACCGCTCGCCGCGGTGCGGACCCCACATGTTCTCGACGTCGCCGCCGCGGGTCTCCAGCGTGCCGCGGACGGTCTGGTAGCCCAACGCGTCCATGGTCGAGTAGTAGCCACTGAAGGACATGACGCCCTGGTAGGTCTCCGGGTAGGTTGCCGCCAGGTGCATGGCCGCCTGGCCGCCCATGGAGATGCCGCCGATCGCGTTCCTGCCGTTGGTGTTCAGCCGCTCCTCGACGATCCCGGGCAACTCCCGGGACAGGAACGTCTCCCACTTGTTGTAGCCCAGGACTGGGTCGGCGTTATCCCAGTCCGTGTAGTACGAGGCGTACGCGCCGGTCGGAACGACCACGTGGACGTTCTCGTCGCGCAGACGGTTGTCGATGCGCGCCTGATGGTTCCAGCCGGAGTTGTACTCGGGGGCATCGACGCCGTCGAGCATGTACAGGACCGGCGCCGGCCCGTCGGACACGCGCGAGGGCACGACCTCGAGGATGACCTCGCGCTTCATGGCGGCGGAGGTGACCTTCCAGTACTCGTAGTCGCCGGACGTCCGCTCGACCTCGATGAACTCCGACTCCGTGATGCTCGGGTCCACCGGTCGGGGCTCGTTCCTCAGCGGCTGGGACGAGCCCTCCCCGTCGAGCGGGAAGTCGGCGGACCCGACGGAGCCGAGCGACCCGGCCGCTGAACCGAGCGGCACCGACCCCACGGCCTCCATGATGGCTTCGAGATCCTCGAGTCCGAGCGTGGAGGGGTCGATACTAGCGGTCTGCGCTCCGGCCGGGGCGACCGATCCGAGGGTCAGGGCCAGGGCGAGCGCGCCGGCGGTGGCGGCGAATCGGGGAAGTCGGACGGACATGCGGCTCCAATGTTCTCAGTGGTGACTTGAGAACCTTAGCCGCAGCACCCGACTTTCTTCCACTCGCTACACGGGCTCACCGCACGGCCTCACTCCCCCCGGAGCGCCTCCTCCACGGCTGTCCGCAGGTCCTCCGGCTTCTTGTTGGGGCCGAATCGACCCACCACGGTGCCGTCGCGGCCGATGAGGAACTTGGTGAAGTTCCACGAGATCCGGCCGCCCAGCAGTCCCGACTCCTGCGACTTGAGCCAGCGGTACAGCGGGTGTGTGCCCGATCCGTTGACCTCGATCTTGGAGAACAGCGGGAACTCCACTCCGAAGTTGCGCTCGCAGAACGACCCGATCTCCTCGTCCGATCCCGGCTCCTGGTGCGCGAACTGGTCACACGGGAAGCCCAGCACCACGAAGCCCTGGTCGCGGTACTCCTCGTACAGCTTCTGCAGCCCCTTGTACTGCGGGGTGAATCCACACTTGCTGGCGGTGTTGACCACCAGGACGACCTGACCGGCGTAGTCGGCCAGGTCCTTCTCGCTCCCGTCGACCAGGCCTGCTCGGAAATCGGTGAGAGTGAAGTTGTCAGCGGGCACGGCGCGTCTCCTCGTCGTCGTCACGACCGGCGGGCGACACCCGCCGTCCGTCCCGAGGTTTCCACACCCGGGGCCGGGTTCGCACCTGGTATCACCGCGCCGCCGACGCCTCCGGCATCCTCAGCCCCGAGACCGCTCCGATCAACCCGAGTACGGCGAGGAACACGAGCGCCCACTCGACCCCCGCCAGCGCGACGACCGAGCTGATCCCGCCCACCACGAGCAGGATGACGCCCATGGCCGAGTTGGAGACCGCGACGTAGGTCGTCCGAAGGTCGCCCTCGGCCACGTCCACGACGTAGGTCTTGCGGCCCACGCGGACCCCGGAGTGCAGCAGGGTGAGCAGGAAGTAGCCGCCCACGAAGAACACGGTGCCCAGGGCGGACGAGCCGTCGAAACCGGGCATCGAGACCGCCACCACGAACCCCAGCGCCACGACCGACGCGGCAGCGGCCGCCCACGCCATGAGCCGGCGACTCGACCGGTCGGCGAGCCGGCCGAAGATCCGCCCCCCGATGAGGGATGCGACCCCGGAGGCGAGGATGAACCCACCGAGCCCGGCCAGGGCCCCGGTGCCCGCCGCGACGGACATCGACACGATGAACGGTGGGCTCAGCGATGACACCAGGATCAGACCCCGCACGGTGACGAACCTGCGGAAGGTCTGGTCCTCGCGGAACAACCGGGCCGCCTCGGCGAACCAGGAACCGTCGCGGTCGCCGGCGGCGGCGTCGCGGTCGCCGACGTCACCGGCGGCTGCCTCCCCCGCCGGTTCGGTCACCCGCGCGTAGACCAGCGCCGAGAGCACCCACAGCACGGCGCCACCGGCCAGCAACAGGGCGAGGTCGCCGGGGCCCAGATCGTCGCCGCCGAACGCACGGATCGCCAGGCCCAGAGTGACGGCCACGATGCCGGCCGCGGAGGTGGCGAGCCCGATGATCTGTCCCCGCTCGCCGGACGGGATGGTGCGGCCCTGGACGTCCTTGGACGCGATCGAACAGAGGCATCGCCCCAGGGAGAACACCACCAGCGCGCCCAGGATCCCCACCCCCGCGGCCGTGCCGTGGCCGAGCGCTGCGATCCCGGCCATCACCGCGACCGAGGCGGCCTGCACCCCGGCACCCGCCACGAAGACCCACTTGCGGTGGGTGACGCGGAGGACGAGCGGGGTGAGCAGCACCTGGGGCAGCATCGACCCGGACTCACGGATGGGCACCAGCAGACCGACGAACGCCGCCGGCACCCCGAGGGCATGGAACAGCCACGGCAGCACGGTGGACGCGTTGACCGTCTGGTCGCCCGAGGACTGGAGGGTGTTGGCCGCCACCAACCGCAGGCCGTTGCGGGGGATGTCTCGCTCCACCCGCTCCGGAAGGTCGCCCTCGCGGGAGTGCTCCCGCGTGACGAGGGCGGAGTAGACGGTCTCGGCGGCGGTCACGGTCTGGAGAGCTTAATCGCCGCCGGCCCGGATGGCTCACCTCGTCGCGGTCCCGCCGTCCTCGTCCGCCCCCTAGGCTCGTCGCCATGACCGAACACATGGTCCGCGTCGGTGGGCGGCGCATCGCAGTGCACGAGTGCGGCGACCCCGCCGGTGAGCCGCTGCTCCACTTACACGGGACCCCGGGGTCACGTCTCGAGGTGGACTTCGGCTCCGACCTCGCAGAGCGGGCGGGCGTACGGGTGATCGGCGTCGACCGCCCCGGTTACGGCCTGTCCGACCCCGGGCCGATCAGCCTCGGCGGGGTGGCGCGGGACGTGCTGGCGGTCGCCGACCACCTCGGCGTGGCGCGGTTCGCCGTCTCCGCCTGGTCGGGCGGAGGGGCGTTCGCGCTGGCCACAGCCGCCGCGGCGCCCGACCGCGTCACCCGGGTGGGGATCGCTGGCGGGTTGGCCCCGTTCGATCGGATGCCCGGTGCGCGCGAGGCGCTGACCCCGGGCGATCTCGAGGCACTCTCCCACCTTCCGGCGGACCCCGCCCGCGCCGCCGAGCTGTTCCTGTCCGGCAACTCCGGGTCCCTCGACGCGATGCTGTCGGTCAGGGACGACGAGACGGCGCCGTGGATCGACTGGATGTGGGCGGACAGCGATGCGACGGTGATCGCCGACCCCGCGTCCCGGCGGGCGTTGTTCGTGAACTTCCACGAGGCGCTGCGGCAGGGGGCCGGGGCGATCGCGTGGGACAACGTGGCCTTCGTGGGGCCGTGGGGATTCCGGGTCGAGGACGTCCGTGCGCCCGTGCACCTCTGGTACGGCGACGACGACGAGATGGCCCCACCGGCCAACGGGCGATGGCTGGCCGAGCACCTGGGCGAGGCCGACCTGACGGTCTACGAGGGAGAGGGCCACCTGCTGCCGCTGGCCCACTGGGGCGAGATGCTGCGGGCGCTGACCTCGCCGGGGTGACCAGCCGACACGATCCCGCGAGGGAGCGGCCTCAGCCGGCGACCGCGGCGGCGAGGTTGGACAGGGAGTCCTCGAGTTGCTGCTCCGACACCAGCGGGAAGGAGACCTTCTTGAGGATCGCCTTGTCGGTGACCTTGCCCCAGTCGTAGGTCAGGCGCACCAGCGTCGACTCGGGCCCACGGCTCTCGAGCTCCCAGACCCACTCCCAGCCGGGAGGCTCGGTGCCGGCGGGCGCGGTCTGCCACGCCAGGATCTTGTCCTTGCCGTACCCGGTGACGTGGTTCTCGGTGCGGTACTCGCCACCCATGTGCTCGCCCTCCATGTCCATGGTGAACACGTCGCCGACCTGCTGGATCCGGTCGGACTTGTAGTCGCCGCGGACGAAGCCCGAACCGTCCAACCTGGCGTGGTTCTCCGGGTTGGTGAGGATGTCGAAGATCTCGGCCGCCGAGTGGTCGATCACGCGCTCGACGGTGACGCTGGTAGATGTACTCATACCCTCCACCGTGCACGCCGACGCCGCGTCGCGCATCCGGTCGCCGCCGTTCGAGCTCGGTCGCAGGCTTCCTGTCCTGCGGCTACGGTCGTAAACATGAGTCAGACGACACCGCACGAGACCGAGGCACCCCCGTCCCGAGGCACGGGGTGGGCCATGCCCGTGATCACGCTCCTGGGGGTGGCGGCCGCCATCGTCGCGGCGTTCGTCGGCAGCGGCGCCCTCGGTGGCACCCCGGTGGCCGAGGCCGCCGGCGGGGCACTGTCCGCGGATGCCACGCCGGTGGCTCCCGCGGGGTCCGCGTTCAGCATCTGGAGCGTCATCTACCTGGGCCTGATCGCCTACGCGGTGTGGCAGTTGACGGCCACCGCGCGCCGGTCGGCCCGGCAGCGGGCGCTGCGGCCGTGGGCGCTCGCCTCGGTCCTGCTCAACGCCGCCTGGATCTGGACCGTGCAGCTCGACCAGATCGCGGTGTCGGTCCTGGTGATCGCCGTCCTGCTCGCCGTGCTGATCCGCATCATGTACATCCTCGGCGCACCGCGGACCGACGGCGCGGTGGAGTTGGTGGTCACCGACGGCACGTTCGGCCTCTACCTGGGCTGGGTGTCCGTGGCGACGCTGGCCAACACGTTCGCGTGGTTCGCGGCCGAGGGCGTCGACCCGGTGACCGAGATCCCGCTCGGGCTCGTCGGCATCGTTGCCGCCGCGGGCATCGGGGTGGCCACGGCACTGCTCAGCCGCGGCCGGGTGGCCCCCGCTCTGGCCACCTCCTGGGGACTGGCGTGGGTCGCCGTGGGTCGCACCGAGGGCCGGTTCGAGGCCGCCGAACTGGTGTGGACCGCGGCCATCGCCTCAGCCGTGGTCCTGTCGGTGGCCGTCCTCAACTGGCTCCGGGTCCGCCGGACCACGCGCCGGCGTCAGGACGCCAGCCTCCCCGGCAGGTCCTGAGCCGGGTGCCGGCGGGCGCGCACCTCGGCGACGATCCGGTCGCCGAGGAGTTCCAGGGGGGACCTGCCGTCAGGTCCCGGTTCGGTGTACTGGGCGACGTATCCGCGGTCGCCGTACCTGACCAGCGCCGCGCGGGCCTCGTCCAGTCGGCGACCGAACACCATCGGCCACTCGGCCGGGTGCTGGAGCACGTGCAGACGCATGGCCAACTGGGTGCGGGACTCCGGGAAGTCGTCGAGGAGTCCGCGGTACACCTGATCCGGGGTCAGCGGGGAGTCGCGGACCGCTGTGCGCAGGAGGCTGTCCCTCTCGATGCCGCTCAGTGGGTCCCCGGGGACCGAGACCCAGAACGTCCGCTCCGGGACGGGGCCCACGCGTCTGCCCGCCACGCCCTGGCCACCCGGGTCGTCGGTGCCCGGCAGCCACCGGTCGCGCGGTCGTAACGGATCAGCGAGCAATCCCACCGCGAGAACCCTGTCCAGTTGCTCCGGGTACGCATCCAGCCAGTCGTGGATCACGCGGCACCCGCAACAGCACCCGAGCAGGACGATCCCGTCGGACGGGTGGAGCCCCACGAGCCGGGCCAGGTCCGCCACCCCGGCGGCCGAGGCTGCCTCCCACGTCCTGGGACGGTGGAGGCGGGTCTGCTCCGGCTCCGGCCACTGCACCCGGACCGAGGCGCGGGCGTCGAGGCGGGACACGAGATCGTCGACGAAGTCGTCCATGATCCCGGTGGAGTGGCGATAGCCTCCGTCACCGTCGGCGATGAGAACCCTCATGATGGCCACCTTCTAGGGCGCGCCGCGACCTGGGACGGTTGACCTGAAGCGACGGGTGCCTGTCCTACGAATGTAGGACGGGTTAAGTGGTCATGTCAATAAGTTTTCATTGATAACTCGGTCGAGGACTCCCGGACATCACACCTAGGTGCCGCAGAAGGTGACGTGCGGGGAGGCGTCGGGCGGGGCCGGGCTGGCGAACCGCTCCCGCCCGGGCCGCTCGGTGTAGGGGTCGGTGACGACGACGAGGAGAGCCTCGAACGGTCCGAGATCACCCGCCGTGGCCGCGTCCAGAGCCTCCTCCACCAGGTGGTTACGCGGGATGTAGGCGGGATTGACCCCGGCCATCACCGCTGCCGACGGATCCAACGCGCGCCAGCGGTCCAGCCACCCGTCCGCTCGGTCACCCACCAGGTCACGAATCGGCGCGGAGTCTCCGGCGGCCGCCGCGGTGAGCGCCCGGAAGAACACCGTGTAGTCGACCCGGGTGGCGGTGAGCAGTTGCGAGAGCTCCTCCAGCAGCGGCCCCACCACGTCGTCGCCGAGCGGAGCGGGCAGGCCGAGCTTGACGCGCATCCCCTCCGACCACGCCGCCTGATAGCGGGCGGGGAACGTACCCAGGGCCGCTGTCAGCGTCTCGACGGCCGCGTTCTCGTCGTCGTCGACCAACGGGACCAGGGTTTCGGCGAACCTCGCCAGGTTCCACTGCACGATGGGCGGCTGGTTGCCGTAGGCGTAGCGACCCTGGGTGTCTATCGAGCTGAACACCGTCGCGGGGTCGAACCCCTCCATGAACGCACACGGGCCGTAGTCGATCGTCTCGCCGGAGATCGTGGTGTTGTCCGTGTTCATCACGCCGTGGATGAACCCCACCAGCATCCACTGCGCCACGAGGGAGGCCTGGGCGTCGAGGACCGCGGTGAACAGCGCCAGGTACGGGTTCTCCGCGTCGGCCGCCTGCGGGTGGTGACGCGCGATGGCGTGGTCGGCGAGCCTGCGCACCAACTCCACGTCCCCGGTGGAGCGGGCGAACTGGAAGGTACCCACGCGCAGGTGGCTGGCCGCGACACGGGCGAGCACGGCGCCCGGCAGCGGTTGTTCGCGGTACACGGTGGCCCCGGTGCCGACCACGGCCAGCGCCCGGGTGGTGGGCACTCCCAGCGCGTGCATGGCCTCGCTGATCAGGTACTCGCGGAGCATCGGCCCGACGGCTGCCAACCCGTCTCCACCGCGGGCGAACGGAGTCCGGCCGGAGCCCTTGAGGTGCAGGTCGCGACCGTCGGGCAGCTCGCCCATCAGCAGGGCCCGCCCGTCGCCCAGTCGCGGGGAGTAGCCACCGAACTGGTGGCCGGCGTACGCCTGCGCGAACGGGGTGGCGCCGGGGGGGACGTGGGTACCCGTCAGCAGTCGGACTCCCTCGTCTCCACGCAGGTAGTCCGGGTCCAGGCCAAGCTCGTCGGCCAGCGGCTCGTTGAACGCGAGCAGTCGCGGCTCCCCCACCTCGGCCGCCTTCCACGGCACGCCGAGATCGGGGAAGTCGTGGGCGAAGCCACTGGTCAGACTCGGGCCGGGCCGCTCCAGGGAGGTCATAGACCGACGATACGTACGTCCGGGCGGCGGCGCGCTCCCGCCGGGTTGACCACTGTCAACAATTCGATGACCGAAACCGATCACTGAATTCGCTTCGTGACCGGCCCGGAATAGATATTCCTGTTCCCCGGTTGGACTCGAGCCCGCCACCCTTTTCGGGTGGCGGGCTCGTCACTATTTCCGCAATGACGTCGCCGGCTTACCCGTCCCGTGGAACCGGCCTCGGCTGGTGGGCGGCCGGGTCAACTCTTCGCGTTCAACTCCTCGCGCAACGCTGCGATGTCCGCCGACAGTTGCTTCACCTGCGCCTGGGTGGCTGCCTGATTGGCTTCGTCGTACTGGCCCACCCGCTCGACGATCCACGAGGCCAACGTCGCCGTCACGACGCCCAACAGTGCGATCCCGGCGATCATCAGGCCCACGGCGACCAGACGGCCCACCACCGTCACCGGCGTGTAGTCGCCGTAGCCCACGGTGGTGACGGTGACCGCCGACCACCACAGCGCCTCCCCGTAGGTCTCGATCGAGCTCCCGGGCGCCCCGCGTTCGGCATCGAGCATCGCGAGCGAGGACACGACCAACAAGATCGTCGTCCATCCCGCCGCGTAGGCGATCACCTGGCCGCGGACCGCGGTACCCACGGAGCGGTGCATGACGCCCAGCAACGTCACGAGTCGGAGCAACCGCAGCGGACGGAGCATGGGGAGCGCGATGACCGCCACCTCGTACAGATGCCTGAGGAGCCACCGTCCCCGTTGCTCCGCCAGGAACAGTCTCACCAAGAAGTCCAGGGCGAACAGCAGCCAGGTCCCCCACAACACGAACTCGGTGACGAGGGCGGCCGCGCCGACAGGTCTCGCGAGGACCATCGCCGCGTAGGCGACGAGGAAGGCGAGAGCTGCCGCCATCAGCGGCCACTCGGTCAGCTTTACCCAGCGTTTCTCGGTCACCGGTCGATGATGACCGACTCCTCGCTCAGAAGGTGGGCAACGTGACGGCATGGTTACCGATCAGCGGATCAGGTTCATTTCAGCGAGAACACGGCGTACATTCCAGGCAATCGAGGACTCGCCCGTCGATCGGCAGGTGTAGAGAGACGAGTCGGCGTCCACGCCATGCGTCACCGACCGGAACCGAGGTTGCCCCATGACGGCCAATACGGTGGGACTCGCCCTACTCATCCTGGGACTGGCGCTGTTGATCGGCAAGATCATCCGCGTGAAGGTGGGGATAGTCCAGTCCCTGTTCCTGCCCAGTTCGATCGTCGCCGGAGCGCTGCTGCTCCTGTTGGGCCCCGAGGTGCTGGGCCGGTTCGGGGGGCCGTGGGGAGAAAACGGACTGTTCACCGAACCGATGGTCGAGGTGTGGTCCTCACTGCCGGGACTGCTGATCAGCGTCATCTTCGCCACCATGTTCCTCGGGCATAAGCTGCCGACCGCGAAGCGCGCCGTGAAGCTCGTCGGCCCCCAGCTCTCGCTCGGTGTGTCCCTCGCCTCCGGGCAGTACGTCGTGGGTCTCTTGCTCGCCGCCCTCATCCTCGTGCCGACGTTCGCGGCGGCGCCGATGACGGGTGCGCTCATCGAGATCGGGTTCGAGGGCGGCCACGGTACCGCCGCGGGGATGCGCCCGGTCTTCGACGAACTGGGATTCGGCGAGGGCGCCGACCTCGCCGTCGGTCTCGCCACGGTGGGCATCGTGGGTGGGATCGTGATCGGTATCGCGTTGATCAACTGGGCCGTGCGCACCGGCAAGACGGAGATCATCACCGGAAGCGCCAAGATGTCCATCGAGGAGCAGAAGGGCCTCTTCCGCGAGGACGAGTACTACTCCGCCGGCAAGATGACCTCCCGCCCCGCCTCCGTCGAGCCGTTGTCACTCCACATCGCGATCGTCACGTTGGCGATCCTCGTCGGGCTCGTGATCCTGGAGGGCCTGCGCTGGATCGAGCAGGCCACCTACGCGTCGGTCATGCTCGACGAGAACACCCCGCTGGAGATCTTCGCCTACGTCCCGCTCTTCCCCATCGCGCTCCTCGGT